>NZ_RCOS01000113.1 GCF_003947435.1 Candidatus Methanodesulfokora washburnensis | reverse complement strand
CCTAGCGGATAGAATGAAAACTTCTTAAGTAACGCCATTTCATTTGCTAATATTCTCCCTAACTACCTTTCTGAACTCCTCTAGGAGCTTGATATATCTACTGAATTCCTTGTCTGACAGCTCACCCGCACGTGATTAAATAAGATATTGAAGAAAACGAGTTTGTTCTGGGAAGATACTTCTCCCCCTATACTTCAAGCATCTAGATCGAAATTTGTCTTTGAGGATTAAGAAATAGTAGCGGGGCCTGGATTCGAACCAGGGACCTCCGGGTTATGAGCCCGGCGGGCTGACCAGGCTGCCCCACCCCGCTGTTAAATTCTGCATTGCGCCCTTTATAAATCTTATGCTGCTATCATGCAATCTATAAAAATATAGATTATTCTAGCTGTTGAGGAATTACTTTTTCTTTTCCAAGAAAGCCTTTATTTTATCCTTTGCATCGGCAGATAAAATGCCAAAGAGCGCGGATTCAAGCTCAGAGTTTCCACTATTTATTGCAACTTTAGATGCCCATATCGCTTTCCCAGGCTTAGATGTTATTTTTAGACAGAGATTCACGGCCTCCATCATCAGCAGATCATCCCTTATGACCATGTCAACGAGTCCCATTCTTTCTGCTTGTTGAGCTGAGATATATTCGCCCGTCATTATCATTAACTTTGCTCTTGATCTCCCCACCAGCATAGGGAGCCTTTTTGTTGCCCCTCCTCCTGGTATTAGTCCTATGTTAACCTCAGGCTGTCCTAGCTTGGCTGATTCCGCTGCTATCCTTATATCGCATCCTAGGGCGATCTCCAGTCCACCTCCAAGGCAATATCCGTTTATTGCCGCTATTATTGGCTTTGGAGATTTCTCAATCGATTCCACTACTGCTTTAAAGTACTCAGAGTACTTTATCATCTCTTCGGGACTCATTTGCAGGAACTCGCTTATATCAGCACCGGAAGAGAAAGCTCTCCCAGCTCCTGTCATCACAACTGCCCTTATATTTTCATCTGAGGATAGATCGATCAAGGCTTTTTTAATTTCATCCAGCATCTTTCTTGATATCGAATTGAGCTTCTCCGGCCTGTTTAGCTGTATTACTGCAACTGGAGGTCTGTAGAGAATTTTTATTGTCTCCATCTGATTTTCTTGGAAATATTCATGAAATCCGAATCCTGATTTAGTTCCAGTCCTGCCTAATTCAAGCATTCTAAGCAAAATAGGGTCTGGAGAGAACTCAGTGGATCCAGTGATCTCATTTAGCTTTTTCAGAGAATTCACAATGGTGTCTATTCCCATTTCATCAGCGTATTGAAATATACCCTTTGGATACCCCAGCCCCAGAATGGTGGCTTCATTTATCTCTTGAAGAGAGGATATTCCCTCTCTTAGCAGATATGAAGCCTCGTTCACTGCAGGAGAGATGAGCAAAGCTGGATCAGCTCTATCGAGTGCAGTTATATCCGGTTTTTTGTATGTTCCAGGGGATGGATACTTGTAGAATCCCTCTCCTGACTTGACCCCCAGCTTTCCCTTGTCCATCATCTCCTTGAACACCTGACAGGGCTCTATTGCCATCCCCCTGCTTCTCACAGAATCTATTATGAAGTAAAGAACATCTATCCCTATATAATCAGATAACTCAAAAGCGCCCATTGGAAGCCCGATCTTCCTCAGGGCTGAATCCACCTCTTCAATTGAATAAATTCCTCTTTTTACCAGAATACATGCAGTGTTCAACAATCTGATCATTATTCTATTCACTATAAAGCCAGGTATGTCTTTTCTGACAAGAACAGGCCTCTTTCCTATTCCTCTGACGAATTCAATCATCTGTTTAACTATTTCATCCGAGGTATCCTTTCCTCTGACGACTTCCACAAGTTGCATTACAACGGGAGGATTGAAAAAGTGAAGGCCAAGCACTTTATCTGGCCTATTTGTACATGAAGCAAGCTCGGATATGGGAATACTACTTGTGTTTGTAGCTATTATAGTATCCGGCCTCGAATTGGCATCTATCTCGCGGAAAACCTGTTTTTTAAGCTCAAATATCTCTGGAACCGCCTCTATGACTAGATCCACATCTCTGACGGCTTCTTTTATTGATGTGAATGTGGATATGAGAGCCATTATCTCATCAGGAGATCTGCCGATCTTCCCTTTCTCATAGAGCTTTCTGAGACTCCACCCTATTTTCTCCATTGCGCCTTTTAGAATATCCTCCTTCACGTCTACTAGATTTGTCTTTATCCCATTTATGGCCAGAACCTCTGCTATGCCATGCCCCATTGTACCTGCTCCTACAACAGTTACTTTCTTCACCATGAAAACACCTACAAACATGGGTGGGAAAATTTTTTAATCTTTATGTGCCGACTTGTGGAAAGGAGTGATGAACAGATACCAGAAGCAAATAAAAGCATGTTTTCTGTCCGATTAAACTTCAAAAGGCATTAGAATCTGACATTCATATGAACATTTAGTTAAAACATGAATTGCAACAGAAAGGACAAAATATTCAACCTAGCTTGAGGCAGCTATAATTTGCATAAAAATTCTAGGAAACAATAATTCCAGTTCAAGCAATTCAAAACATCTCATCAATGGCTTTTTCTGGGTCAAATTTCACATAATCCTTCACGGAAGTACCTGTGCCTAGGAAGAGAATTGGTTTTTCTAGGATGTAGGATGCTTGAATAGCTGCCGCATATCCTCCTGCATCAACTTTTGATACTATCACTGTGTCTATCGGCACGAATTGGCTGAATCCAATACATTGGTTCACCACATCAGAACCAGCAAGTCCGTCCACCACAAGAATATTTAAATCTGGCTTTGTTATCCTCACTATTCTTCTTAGCTCTTCCCCTAGGTTTCTATCCATTGCTCTCCGGCCTGAAGTGTCGCCCAAAACCACATCAAATCCCTTGAAACTAGCTTTCTGCACAGCATCATATATCACTGCTGCAGGATCTGCCCCTCTTCCACCTTTAACTACCTGAACGCGTATCATCCTAGCATAGCCCTCTAACTGCTCCTCTGCCGCTGATCTGAAAGTATCTGCTGCCGCTATTAGGGGAGAAAAACCGTTTTTAATCAGGATATCAGCTGTCTTAACCAAGCTGAGGGACTTCCCGACTCCATTAAATCCAAAAAATAGAAATACTGGTATTCTTCCCTCTTCTTTAGCTTTTTTTATAATAAAGCCCAGATCTGGGGGTTCTAGCTTTATCTTCTTTAATACATGCTCTCTTATTTTTCCTTTCAGAAAATCCTCACTCACCCTGTCTTTTCCTGCCAGTTCTCTCTTTATATGCTCTTTTATCCCATCCAGAAACTGAACGGAGAGACCTGATTCTACAAGCTCTATCTCAAGCTCCGAGAATATTTTATCTACGTTTTTTCTTCCAGTACTCGCTATTTTGGAGTAGAGATCCGAAAATATTCTCTTAAGTTCTCTTGGCAACCCTACCGCCTTGCTCTGCGGCTATTAAGCTTGCTTCTATCTGTCTTAAATTCACCTGTATTTGTATCAACTCCTTTCTAATCTCCTCTAGCTTTCCTTTAAGCTCCTCTATTGCTTTATCAGGGCTCATCTCAGCATATATGTTGGCCCCCATCTGGATTAAAACTTTCTCCGTTGACACTTTATTCAGCATTATGGAGAGAAAGGCCCCTATAGGGAGTATTACTGGTCCGAGTTCCTGTTTTTCCAATTTTGATAAGGTCTCTAACGTCTCTATACTTCTCTCAACATCGCTATAGAGGATGTTCAGTCTACTTGATTCATTTAAAAGGAGCTGATATGTGGTTCTAAGAGCAGCAAGATCCTGTTCTCTCTGTTGGCCCGACATTTCACCACCTGATCTGTAGAGGGAAAGAGGGATATAATAAATGCTTTTGGCCAGATGTTTCAGCGCTTTGGGATGTCTTGTTTCACTGTTATAACTCATATTAGTGGTGTGCTTCGGCAGCTGTTTTAAAGTCCGCTGTGAGAATAGCAATTTTAAATAGGGATCATGTCCTTAGCTGGGATCCAAATGGTTGAGATGGTGCTCGACATAGCAGATCCTAAAAGCGGTAAGACATACCATGTAAAGCTCGATTCCACTGTTCTAATAGGAAAGAGGATAGGAGAGGAGATTATCGGAGATCAGATAGGCCTCCCGGGTTACAAACTGAAGATAACAGGGGGTACTGATAGAGATGGCTTCCCACACCATCCGGGGGTTCACGGAATGGGGAAGACCAGAACAATTCTCTCAGGTCCTCCTGGTTTTCATCCAAGAAAAAAGGGTGAAAGAAGAGCAAAGATGGTTAGGGGGAATATAATATCTGAGTACACAAAGCAAGTTAATCTGAAAATTGTAGAGTACGGAGAGAAAAGCTTAGAAGAACTGCTCAAGAGGGAGGAAAGCTGATTTTCTGTGCCGTGAGGATATTATGTACTATATGGCAGCCCTTAAAGAATGTTCAGTCGTGTTATTCTTATCCTATGAATAATGGGGATCGATAGACCACAACCTTTAAAAGTCGTGAGTTGACACAACTCTTGTAAGGGTGATTCCTTTGGTCTCAGCGCTGGATATAAGAGCTGATCTTCTGATAAACAGGTTAAAGGATACTTTGAAGACTATAGAATCAATAAAGCCTCCTGAATGGGCTTTGTTCTCTAAAACAGGTTCTGGCAGGGAGAGACCTCCTGAGCAGGAGGACTGGTGGTATATAAGAGCAGCCAGCATACTTAGAACTCTATACATAGAGGGACCTCTGGGCACAGAGAGACTAAGGGCGAAGTATGGAAACAGGAAGAGCAGAGGAGTCAGTCCGAGCAGGAGTGTAAAGGGAAGCGGACATGTTATAAGAAAGATATTACAGCAACTTGAGGAGGCAGGTCTTGTCGAGAAAGATGGCAGAAAAGGTAGAAAGGTCTCAGCTAAGGGAAGATCTCTGCTTGACAAAATAGCTTCTGAAATAGCAAGAGAGATGAAAATAGAAGTAGGAAAGGTGAAGGTGCCATGAGCGAGGAGGAGGATGAGGAGCTGAGAGCTCTGCAGGAGAGACTTGTTGAGGAGGCAGAGGCGAGAAGGAAAAGAGAGGAGGAGATAAGGGCAAGGGAGAGACAGATAGAGATCATAGTAAAGCAGCTGCTGACATCGGAGGCTTGGGAGAGACTTAAAAGAATAGAATATGTGAAGCCAGAACTTGCAAGTAGCGTTAAGACGCTTCTTATCCAGCTTTATAACTCAGGGAAGCTGAACAGAAGACTAACGGATGAGGAGCTGAAGGAGCTCCTAGGGAGGTTGAGCGAACAGCTCAGGAGAGATTTTAGGATAAAAGTTGTTTGAGGTGATGTTATGGCTAGGTATTGGACTCTTTCAAGTAAGCTTAGGTATGCGAGGGCGATGAAGGAGAACAAGAGGTTGCCGCTCTGGGTCTACCTGAGGACTGGAAGAAAAGTTAGGGCAAGACCCTTGAGAAATTGGAGAAGATCTAGATTGCAGCTTTGAGGTGATGTTATGGCTAATGAGAGGAAAATCTACCTGAGGCTTGGGAGAATAATACGGGAGAAGTATCCAATGAGAAAAAGAGCAACAGGAGAAGTGAGAACTGTAAAAAAGATAGTGGCCAGAATCATGAAAATAGACCAGAAAAAAGTGAAAATCGATCCCTTATTGAACGAAATAATCTGGTCTAGGAGCAACAATCCCCCTAGAAAGCTAAAGATATCCGTGGAGTACAATGAAGAAGAGGACCTTGCTACTGTTAAACCCATTTTTGAGTGATAAACTTGCCTCTCATTAGAACATCCATATGGGGAAGCCCAAATCTCGGCATATACCTGAAAGTTGTTGGAAATTATCTTCTAGTTCCACCCAATGTAAAAGAGAAATTCATTAGAGAGGTAGAGGAGGCCTTACACCTCAGAGCCGTACCCACTAAGATATACGATACAAATCTGCTCGGTATCTTCATAGCCGGAAATGAAAATGGATTGATAGCACCCGCTGTTGCAGGAATAGAGGAGATAAAAACTCTCGAAAGCCTTGGAATGGAGCTGGAGATAATAAACTCTAGAATAACTGCATTGGGAAATGCGATTCTGGCCAATAGCTATGGAGCTCTTGTTCATCCTGGTTTATCGGATGAGGATGTAGAACTTATAAGAAGGACATTAAAGGTTCCTGTCGTGAGAGGGAAGATCTCAGGAATACCTGTAGTGGGGTCTCTATCTGTGATAACCGATAAGGGAGGAATAGTGACGCCATCGGTGAGCGAGGATGAGTTGAAAAAACTCAGAAAGCACTTCAGCGTGGATATATATCCAGGAACTGTGAATGACGGAGTTAAGTTCGTGAAATTAGGTCTAGTGGCAAGCAAGGAAGGTGTGGCAGTAGGTGCTTTGACAACTCCTGTTGAGCTGGACATAATAACACAAGCTTTCGGCTTGTAGAACGCTGGAAAGATGAATCTCAAGTAATAGAACTTCTTAATCTATAATAGAATAGTGATTATGAAAAACGATGCTATAAATTTTAACTTTTTAATAACATAGTGTATGCGAATATATTCACAAGGATGTAACTATTTGCCGTCAACATAAGGCTTTTTATGGCATAAATGTCCGACAGCAGATGCCTAGATTCCTCGCAGCAGGAAATCTGTCAAGAGATGTGATAAAGACATCAGCAGGAGAAAGCATCAGACTTGCAGGTTCTTCCATATATGCTGGTGTTGTTGCAGCCAAGTTGGGATTTGAAGCAGTCCTTCTCGCTTGTTATGGCCAAGAATCAGATCTAGCTGAGATACCCAAGGAGCTGTCATTGGAGGGCCTCGTGAGAAGAGACAAAACTGCTTCTTTCGAGCTTATTTACCATGGCGAGGACAGAGAACTGAGACTTTTATCAGATTCGGGCCTCATATATCCATCTGATGTGGAAAAATTGGGCTACTATGACGTGTGCCTCTCCTCCCCTATATACAATGAGATCCCCTTGGAGACCCTGAAAGAGATCAGAAAAAGGTGCTTTCTCCTAGGACTCGATCCACAGGGGTATATAAGAAAGATAGATGAGTATGGGAAGGTGAGATTTTCCGAATTTAATGGATCTGATTATTTTTGTCTGGCTGATGTGCTGTCAACGAGCAGACCAGAGCTTCCATATATAGCAAGAGGAGAGAGAAATGAGGAGAAAGCTTTAAGGCTATTATGGGATATGGGGCCAGATATTGTGCTTATGACAAGAGAAGGAGGCTCAAATCACTTCTCTATATTCTTTGACGGGAAGTTTTTCTCTTTGCCAGCAGTTCCTCCTTCAAAAATAGTGGATCCAGGTGGTGCTGGGGATTCCTCTACAGCTGCCTTCCTAGCGGAGTATTATATGACAGGGAATCCTTTGTGGTCTGCTCTCTTTGCAAGCTCTGTATCCAGCTTTATATATGAGGGATTCGGCGCCGAGAGGGTTCCATCAAGAGGAGAAGCTATAAGGAGGCTAGATGAGTTTTTATTAAGAAATGCCCCAGAACTCAGGGAAATGATGAGGGAGTTCCTATGGAGCCCAAGATAAAGGAGAAACACTGGTCACCCGATCTTGAGCTTGAGATACAGAAGATATGGCAGGAAACTGGACTATATAAATTCAGCAGAAGGAAAGGAAAGGTCTTCTCAATAGACACGCCTCCCCCTTATGCTAGCGGGAAGTGGCACATAGCTGCTGCAATACACTATGCCCAGATAGACATGATAGCTAGGACCATGAGGATGATGGGTTATGATGTATACTTTCCCTTTGGAGTTGACAGAAACGGCCTTCCAGTGGAAGTTGAGGTTGAGAAGAAAAACGGAATAAACATGTTCTCCACTCCCAGAGAGGAATTTTTGAGGCTCTGTAAGGAATATCTTGACGAAGCTGAAAAGGACATAATATCCATATCGAAGAGACTTGGATTAAGTGCTGATTTTGACAGCTATTTCCAAACCGATAGCGTTCTTTGGAGAACACAGACCCAGAGAACATTTATCGAGGCTTTCAAAAAGGGTCTTGTCTACGAGGACGTGAGGCCCAATAATTACTGTCCTAGATGCCGGACAACTCTCGCCGATGCAGAAGTAGAGTACAAGGAAATGGAAAGCATCCTAGTATATCTTAGGTTTTCTGAAAAAGAAAGCAGAAGAAGCGTGGTGATAGCTACTACAAGACCCGAGCTTCTTCCAGCATGTGCTGCAGTCATATATAATCCAAAAGATGACAGATATAAGGATCTTCTTGGAAAAACCCTGATAACCCCTCTAGGAGATGAGGTCATCGTGCTGGAGCATCCCTCTGCTGATCCAAACTTCGGCACAGGGATAATGATGGTGTGCTCCTATGGAGATTATGACGATGTGAGATTATTCAGAGAATTAGGTCTTAAACCTAAGATAATAATGAATGAGGACGGTACATTAAATGAGTTAGCTGGAAAATACGCTGGAATGAGAACTGATGAGGCTAGAAAGGCTATTTTGGAAGATTTAAAGGATTACATAGAGAAAGCGGAGAAAATATTGCATAGAACTCCTGTATGTTGGAGATGTAAGACCCCTATAGAAATAGTTCCAATGAAGGAGTACTACTTAAAGCAAAAGGATTTTCTCGATGAGTTGAAGCAAAAAGTTCTTTCAAAGGCTAAGTTCTACCCAGAGTGGTCGGTGAACTACTGGCTAGACTGGGTGAATTCAATAGAGACAGACTGGCCAATATCAAGAAGAAGATACTATGGAACTGAGATACCTGTGTGGTACTGTAAATCATGCGGAAAGCCCGCCTTACCAGAACCAGGAGGATACTACAGACCATGGAAGGAGGATCCTCCCTTCGACACTTGCCCTCATTGTGGATCCAAGGCAGGTTTTGTGGGAGAGGATAGGGTATTTGATACTTGGATGGACTCCAGCATATCCCCTCTTGTCTACAATGGATATGGATGGAATGAGGAGCTCTTCAAAGAGCTCGGACAGAGTGACCTGAGACCACAGGGAAAGGACATAGTTAGAACTTGGTTGCATTATACGCTATTGAGGACATACCATGCTACAGGCGAACCCGCATTCAAGCATATATGGCTTTCTGGAATGGGATTGGATGCAAATGGAAGGCCAATGCACAAAAGCCTCGGCAATATAATATATCCGTGGCCTCTCTTAGAGAAATATGGAGCTGATGCTATAAGGCTTGCAGGGGCTTCTGAGGCTCATCATGGCTCAGATTTCAGGATATCCGAGGCTAGAATAGCTGGTGCATTCAAGTTTCTTCAGAAACTTTGGAATGTCTCTAGGTTTATTTCAAGCTTTCCGTTTCCAGAAAAAGCTAGCTTAAGCCCAACGGATATTTGGATACTGGGAGAGCTTAACAAAACTGTGGAAATTGCCCTAGAAGGATATAAAAAGTTTGATTTCTTTGATCCAGCCACGTCAGCAAGGCATTTCGTATGGGAAGTATTTGCTCCTCATTATGTGGAGATGGTGAAGTGGAGAGCATACGGACAGGGAAGCGAGGAAGAAGCCATATCTGCTTGGTGGACTCTTCACACATCCCTCAGATATATTCTGAGGATATTAGCTCCGATAACCCCTCATATAACTGATGTCATATGGAGAAGAATTTATGGAGGAACTGTACACGAGGAAAGCCTTCCTGAGCCTAAAAAGGAGTGGGAGACTGATTATGCCAAACTTGGGGATAGACTTATGGAGTTTAATAGTTATGTGTGGAAGATCAAGAAGGAAAGAGGAATCTCATTTAAGGAAAGTGTGAGCTTGAGCATACCTGAAGAGCTTAAGCCATTCGAGAAGGATCTCAGAGCTCTACATAACATTAAGTGAGATCTATGCTAAAATAGATGGAACTTCCCATATTCCATTTAGCACTAAATCCGCCCCATTTCTCATCAGCTTTTCTTTTGATTCAAATCCCGTCAGCACGCCTATTGCAATAACTCCCTCCTCTTTTGCGGATTTCATATCAGTCCAGTAATCAGCCACTAGAATTGTGTTAGCAGGATCAACATCGAATTCTTCTATCACATGCCTTATGATTCCTCTCTTAGACCAAGAGAAGCTATTATCGGAGGGACATGATCTTGTTGAGCAAATTAGATCGAAGAAGTCCATCAGACCGAAGTAGGAAAGCTCTTCTGCAAGCTCCTCATTGAAGCACTCTCTCCCAGTAGCCAGGGCTATCTTTATTCCGTTTTCTTTTAGCAGACTGAGAACACCAAGAACACCCGGGAAGAGTTTATCTTCCGGTTCTATCCTACTGCACATCCTTCTCTTAAACTCATTCCAAAATGCATTTCTATCGACTTTTATTAAAGTATCTAGCGAATCTTCTGCGTATGCTCTAATGAAGTTCTCCCATTCGAGCCCTTTAAGACAAAATATCTCCATTGTTTCATTAAAGCATCTATGGAACCTATGTATTGTGTCTACAAGAGTCTGATCTAAATCCATTATAGCTGCGTATATGCTATGGGCATTACCTCTCAGGAGAATTTTCAAGCTCATAGATCTCTGGATCTGAATGAAGTCAGATGACTTTAATCCTTTGCTTACAAGTAGAGGTTTTATTAATTTTTAAATGGCCTTCTATTTATACCATTACACATTCCACATTTAATTACTATATGTGGATATCTTTTGGATCTAATTCTGATAGTGGAGTTTACTCCGGGGAATAGAAGTTTTTTGCACTTTTTGCAATACCTCCACTTATATTCTGCCGGAATCCTCACTCTAGTTCTCATAGATATTTTTCTAGCAAGCTCTCCATATCTCTCGGCAAGCTGGATATCCTGCGTACAAACAGAATCTGCAAGGTTTAGCAGGATCTTTATCCTCTCCTCAGCTATTTTCCTCCGCTTTTCCCTTATTCTTTTCAGCAGACCACCTCTTAACATAGTATAGGAGGGATAAAAATATGGCAATAGCTGCCGAAGTTGATAGAGGAAGATCAGCTAATGAGATTTTAATATCAGATTTTTTCATAATATTGGGGGATATATCCCCTTTGTGAAAACAGCCGACTATGATAGCACAGTCCAAATCGCTTATGCATCTTGCCACATGGAGAGGATCTACTGTCTCACCTTTTTCGCTCAAAGCCACGACCAAATCAACTGAAGATAGATGCTCGTCTAGGTCAAAAGTAGTACATATAAGGGGATTACTTTTTGGGCCCACGTATCCTCTTTTTAGAAGCTGTTCCATCAGACCACAGAATCTGATGTAGTTTCTAGGCGGTCTTATCCCTTTCTCGACTCTAAATATCCTTCCCTCAGCTGTATGTATGTATATGTCAAAAGGTTTTGTTCTGTACAAGGGACTGTCAGTTATTGTCAGAAGAGCTCTGTGAACTATGTCAGGCCTCCCTTTTTTCTTCCAGTATTTTCTTATGGAGGAATCTATAAGTTTCCCTCTAGAGTCCAAGAATAGCAGGCTATCTGTGAGGACTATGGATAGAGACATTGAGATAGTAGCAGAATGGACAGACTAAAACAAATATGTTTAGATGTAAACACATACTTAATTCAGGAAACAGTGGACCGAGGGGGATTCGAACCCCCGACCTCCGCCGTGCAAGGGCGGCGCGCTACCAGACTGCGCTATCGGCCCACTTCAACAGAATTTAATGGGAATAAAAACCTTCATTTTATTTATCTATATTATTCGTCTTTTGCCGAACTGGTTACTACAATCACTTTTTATATGATGACGACTGCATGATTGGCTAAGGTGATGATGATTGAAGTCCCTTGCCAGAGAGGTTCACAAAAGAGTTGAAGAGTATGAGCTACCAAAGAAAGTAGCTCCAGAAGATCAGGAGCTTCAGGAAGTAGTGAAGAGGTCAAAAGCAAGAATAGTTATAATGGGGATAGGGGGAGCTGGGAGCAATACCATAACAAGGCTAAATGCTTTAGGTCTTGAAGGAGCTGAAACAATAGCCGCGAACACTGATGCATCTCATCTGCTCATAACGGTGGCGGATAGAAAGGTCCTTCTTGGTCCAGAACTATGCGGAGGAAATGGTGCAGGAGGTGATCCTGACATAGGAGAACAAGCAGCTAGAGAAAGTGCTGAATATATAAAGGATGTCTTGAGTGGCACTGACATATTATTCGTGGTTGCCGGCATGGGAGGGGGGACTGGAACAGGAGCTGCCCCTGTAGTAGCTGAGATAGGAAAGCAACTGGGCGCAATAGTTGTATCCCTTGTAACCCTTCCTTTCTCTGTTGAGGGAACTAGAAAGAGAGAAATCGCATCAAGAGGTCTTGAGAGGCTTTCTAAGGTGACAGATACCTTAATGGTCATAGCAAACGATAAAATATTGGAGATAGCAAAGGATCTTCCTCTTCACCAAGCATTCTTACTCTCAGATGAGATAATGGCCCGGGCTCTGAAGGGTGTTGTAGAGCTTGTGTCCAAGCCCGGACTGATAAATGTGGATTTAGCTGATTTCAGAGCTATAGCGCAAAACGGTGGACTCTCAGCCATACTATTTGGGGAGAGCGATGGAGAGAAGAGGGCAGTTGAGGCAGTAGAGGATGCGATAAGCAACCCGCTACTTGATATCGACATATCTGGAGGAAAGGCAGCCATAATAAACATAACATGCGGTACTGACTTCTCCTTGGATGAGATGAGAGAAGTGGTCGAAACCGTTGTCAGCGCGCTGGATCCAAACGCAAATGTGATATGGGGAGCCAGAGTTGATGAATCCCTGAAGGGAAGTGTACAAGTTCTTATAGTGGTTACAAATGTGAGATCCCCCACCTTTGAGGCATACTTAAAAGGACTTGAAGCAAAGGAGGAGAAAATGCCGGTAAAAGTTGAAGTTAAGAAGAAAGAAGGGGTAATAGCCCCTGATGAGCTTGGCTTAGATAGTCTGTGAGGTGATTTAATGTCGGAGAAGCTTAAAAGCTTCTGGGAGGATGTTAAGAGAACTCTCAGAGTGGCCAGCAGACCCACATATGATGAGATATGGCAGATGTTTAAAATAACTATAATAGGATTTCTCATAGTCGGCTTCATAGGATTTGTCTTCCAGCTGGCGGGTTCACTAATCACAGGAGCAGCTCTTCCATGACGGTGATCCCATGGTATTCTTTGCTCTGAGAGTTTCATCTGGGCAAGAATTAAGTGCAGTCAGAATTCTAAAGGCAAGAGCAGAATCTCTAGGAATACCGGTTAAATCAGTGATTTTTGTACCTAGGATGAAGGGATATCTCTTTGTTGAGGCTGATAGAGCTCATGATGTCAGCAGGCTCGTCAGAGGTGTTTCTAGAGTGAAGATGCTGCAGGCAAATCCAATTTCTTTTGATGAAATAAAATCTATGATAATAAAAGAACCTGAAAGAGTTGTCGTGAAAGCAGGGGACATAGTAAAGATAATAAAGGGAAACTTTAAGGGATATCAAGCAAAGGTGCTATCAGTGGTTGAAAGTGAGAAGGGAGTTACATTGAACCTAGAACTTGTAGGACTAGGGAAACCGTGGGAGATAAGGCTTCCACTGGAGCATGTAAGACTTGCTGAATCTAAGGAGGTGGAGGAGTAATGCCTGAAAAAATTGTGAACGTAATGGTGGAAGGAGGTAAGGCTACTCCTGGTCCACCCTTAGGACCAGCACTCGGAGGATATGGCCTTAATTTGGGCCAGGTGGTCAAGGAGATAAATGATAAGACCAAAGAATTCGAGGGAATGAAGATACCTGTGATCATATACGTAGATCCGGAGAAGAAGACCTATAGGATAGAGATAGGAACTCCTCCCACTTCGATGCTGCTGCTTAGAGAGATGAATAAAGAGAAGGGCTCTGGAAATCCAAAAAGCACAAAAATAGGAGACATAAGCATGGAAAAAATAGTGAAGATAGCAAAGATAAAGATGAAAGAGATGAACACATCGGATTTAGCAAAAGCAGTAAAGCAGGTACTAGGAACTGCTGTAAGCATGGGAATAACTGTGGATGGTAAGGATCCGAGGGAAGTACAGAAGGAGATAGATAGAGGTTTGCTGAAGCTGGGGTGATCCCATGGAATTAGTAGAAAAGATAAGGGAGGTTCTGGATAAGAGTCCAAAGAGAAGGTTTAATGAATCAGTAGATCTCTCCATAGTGCTCTCTGGTGTAGATCTGAAGAAAAATCCCAATCTGAAGATAAACGAGATAGTGGAACTGGAGAATCCTCCCAAGAACAAGGACATAAAAGTCTGTGTTTTTGGAACTGGTGAGTTTGCTTTCAGAGCTAAGGAAGCTGGTGCAGACCTAGTGATGGATCCAGAGGAGTTGAAAAACATGAGCAAGAGGGAGCTGAGGAAGTTGGCCAACAGATATGATCACTTTATAGCACAGGCGGATGCGCTTCCGAAAATAGCAAAGATAATAGGTCCCGTCCTTGGACCTAGGAATAAGATGCCTATAAGCCTGCCTGTGACGGCAGTTGACAGACTTCCAACGGAGATAAAAAGACTAAAAAGATCAGTCAGGATAAGGATGAGGGATCAGCCTTACTTCAGCGTGAAAGTGGGATCTAGAGATATGAGTGCCGAGGAGATTGCTAAAAATGTAGATAAGATCATTAACTTATTAAAGAATAAGTATGGAGATCTAAATATGATTAAAAAAGCCTATATAAAGACCACCATGGGCCCTGCTTTTGAGCTCTCGTTGAGGTGATCTCATGATGATCTTAAGTAAGAAGGAGAAAAAAATAAGGACTGCTGAACTCATAAGAAAGCTTTCGGAAGAATATCAGAACGTACTTTTCGCCGATTTTTACAGAGTTCCAGCAGATCTTATGCAGAGAATTAGGGCTTCTCTTAGAGGGAGTGCAAGAATACTTGTGTCCAAGAGAAGGATAGCTGAAAAGGCTCTTAAGGATAGAAAGGGTTTTGATGGCATAGGAGAGCTTCCGAGGAATCTTGCCCTGATATTTACAAATGAGGACTTGTTCGAGATCTACTCAAGGATATCCAGCATGACAACTAATGTATTTGTAAGACCAGGAGAGGTTGCTGAGTCGGATATCATAATACCAAAAGGGCCCACTGACCTTATGCCGGGCCCTGTTCTGAATGATCTTAAGGCAATGGGAATTCCGACGAAAATAAAAGGAGGAAAAGTAGAGATAGAGGAAGATACCGTTGTCGTAAAAGCTGGGGATTTGGTACCTAGACATGTTGCTGAGGTTCTTAGGGCACTGAAGATAGCTCCAATGGAGGTAAGGCTCAGAATAAAAGCAGCTCTAGATAAAGATGGAGTTGTGTACAGAGAAGAGATTCTCAGCACAACAAAGGAGGAGATATACAAGATGGTCGCTGATGCCTCTGCGAGAGCCATTGCAGTAGCGATAGAACTCGGAGAGCTGAATGATCGCACTGTGAATGTATTGATCCCAAGAGCATACATGAATGCCATAAATATTGCGGCTGAAATTGGATTTATCACGGATAAAACAGCTGAAATGCTCCTAATAAAGGCTGTTATGAGGGCAAAAGCTCTGAGCTCTTGTGTCTCCTGATAAACACAAGTAACTTCTTTTCTTTTTATTTAATAATTTGGTATAATAAAAGGTTTATTAATAGTTCAGATATCTTCTAGACCACCCTTTGTTATGACGAACACTGCTTCAGCTTCCGGTAGTTCTGAAGAGTCCACTATTTTCAGTATTCTCGTACTTCCAGATCCCTTTCTGATCCATAAGACAAGATCTGGGAAATGCCCGACGATATAACCACCTGCAGCCAGATCCTCAAATGACTCAGATATTCTTCCTATAACATGATTGGTGAACATAACTGTCGTTCCCATGTTTGATATCTCTCTTAAAATCTTGAGAACCAAGGAAAGTTGTCTCTGCCTTTCAGCCAGCATTTCTAAGCCAACATATTCTGATCTAAATATAGAGAGGAGGGAATCCACCACCACTAAGGATACTTCTCCTTTTCTCGCGAGTTCCCTAGCTGATCTTATAGATGCCCTCAGACCATTTATGGAATCTGGTCTGAAAACCAGTATTTTAGATAGTACTATGCTTGGATCCTTTTCAAATCTAGTGGATATGTCGCTCAATCTGGACGGAGAAAAACCCCTCTCCGTATCTATATAAATTACCTTCCCAAGATCTGTAGCTATTACCGACATCTGAAAGCAGAATTGACTTTTTCCAGTTCCAGCTTTTCCATACAGCTCGGTTATGCTTCCTATTTTTATTCCTCCTTTTAATATGTTATCTATGCTTCTTACACCAGTACTTATCCTAGTTTCAGGGCTTTTCATGACATCCAGGGCCGTCTTAAACCCAATTCTTCCCTCCATCAGGGAATCTATTATCTTTCTTGCATCTTTTCTGCTTATGGACAGCTTTTTTGACAGCTCTTCTTCTGTCATCTGAACTACATCTTCTATTTTCAGCTCTTCCACTTTATTTATGACTTCGTCGCTTAGACCTGCCTTTTTAAGAATGTCCCTCAGGCTCATGAGGACATCATTTTAAGTTGAGCTTCCTAGCAATAAAGTTAGTTATCTCATATAATATTGGGGTTATAATTATGAGAAATATTGTTTGCTCTATTGAAATAGGTTCGTACCAAAAGCAGAATAAGATGGAGAACACCAGAAATCCCTCGTGATCTAGCAGTACTGCATTTCCTCCAGGAGGTATATCCAATCTTCTCTTTATGAAGGAACCGATTAGATCACCTACCATAGCACCTGTTGAGAGGAGAACTCCCTGAATAGGTCTTAGCTGAATTATACCTATCGTCGTCCCGACAATTATACCTGATATTAGACCCCTAAAGGTCTTATGATCGCCCAAGATTCTTCTTCCATCGATCCAATTCCTGCCTCTATCGATGGGAGAACCTCCTCCAAATACAACAGGGGCCATGTTGGCAAAGTATGTGGGGAGGATGTACCATATAGCTAGAAACATGCTCATTAGATCCATCATGAATTTCTAATGGGGAATTTAAAAAAGCTTGAAAAGAAGTTTAGTTCCAGTGTTCCATTCTAAGGATATCATATTTCCAGATCTATCAACTCTTATTACCGAATCTACATATCTAGATGCCAACTTAAGACTTGCCTGCTCTTCATCCGATACTAAAACAAGTGTTTTGGAAAAGCTTTTGGCCAAATTAGAGAGAAGAGATACCCATAGAAGAATATCTCTCATCTCAGCAAGAGAGTAAAGAAAATCCCAAGAGATTTCGTCCACTACAACAAGCCTAAATCCCTTTCTTATTGCATTTCCCGCCAGGATTAGGGTTTTAGCCAGAACACTACTGTTCATGGATAGAAGGACTATCCTTTCTGTTGAAACAGATATGTTAGATATTGCCGACGGATGATTGAATATATAAAGAACTTTCTCTCCTTTTTCCGCTAGATAAGTTGATATCTTATTCATCAGCAAGCTTTTTCCAGCTCCTGATCTACCATAGATCATCAGAGAGTTCTTCTGTAAAAGAGCGTCTGCAATAGAGCTTAATTTAGCCTCCAACAAAGCATCGAGGAGATCTAAAATTTAAATTTGTTAGTTCATATTATAGTAAATCAGTAATACAGACTAACAAAAAATCATTTATTTATAAGATAGGAGATATATTTAATAGTGATATATCTCATAATAATTTAATTAGAACTGCTAAAAGGCAGCTGCATCTCCTTAGATCTATTTGCATCAAGATAATCAATATCGCATACTACTTCATACTTTATTCCAAGAATTTGTGATATGCTATCAGCTACTTGAAAACAGTAGTCCCTTGATGAACCGAAGTCCGAAAACAACCCAAAAATAGAGGAATCTCTCCCTGCTGTGGATATTATTTTTAAGATAGTGGTTCCATTCTCCATATCGAAAGCTATCGATGTGACAGAAAGGTAGTTCTCTGCCCTAAAGAAAAATTTTTCTCCTACGAACACAGCAATTCTTGGCTTAGAGTTTATAACTTCTAGGTACACATTTGATGCCTCATTAACCTTCATAACAGCAGATACTACTTCATTAAATTGAGCTTGATATTTTACAACCAGCCCATGTGCGAGAGGCATATTTTACCTAGGGTTCCTAAGTAATAAAGCTCTATTATAATTTTACTAAACTTTAGTCTTACAAAGCTATCCTTCTTATATGTTCACCCAGTGTTGCTTTGGTATGTTTGAGAGGATCGTCCTTGTCCCAAGTTATCTTGCTCATCGAGATGAGTCGTTTATCTTTGTGTCTCCTGCCTCTGAGTGCAACAAGTGCAAACATAGACCAGCATGCGTAGAGGGTCTCATATCCGGGAGAATTTACCGAATAATTGAAACAAGAGAGAAAACATTTGAATGTCCTGTTCATGGGGAGGTAAAACCGGCTAAAATAACTATGTCGGATGTGAGAGCTGCTTTACCCGAAAAAGTTGCAATTGAGGGCGCTATAGTGAACTTTACCTCTATAAAATGCAATGATTTAAGGAAAGATATGTACACTCTGTGCAATCCAGTGGGAATAAAGCCGGGAGATAGAGTCCTTGTAAAGAAAGTAGAGGGTTTTTTAGGCGAATATGAGGGAGAGAGGCTAGTTTTATGCATTATAAGACCATATTGATTTCAGTTTTAGCTAGAGGATTAAAATAACTTTTCATAGATCTCTTGTATAAAATCAAAAAGAGATGTTGACTTAGCCGAATCTTTATAAGCCTTTAGAAATTTCCTTAAATGCACTGATTAATCTCTAGGCACAACATGCTCCTCTCTGAACACAACTTTTCTTATATCAGTGTATTTCATTATATCAGATAAAAATCTGAGCTTCCTTGAGGTCGCATCCCTCTTTGTGTACGCTATTGGGGGAAGATTTATCTCCACCTTATCTTCCTCCATTTTAACTTCCACCTCGGTGTCAAATGGTATGTCAAAGTTCCTTATTAGAAGAGCCCTTACAATGTCCTCCTTGTTTTTCACCTTTTTTACTATGTGAACATCTACTAGCAACCTCTTTCCAGCAAGAGGATGATTGAAATCAACTCTCACTCTCCCTCCATCTACTGATATCACGGTTCCTCTCTCCCCATTTACCCTCAACACATCTCCCTTTTTCACGTCTTTTATTCCCTCCTTTTCCAGCCTTTTTACTGAGAAAACCCTCACTTTATCCGGATCATATTGGCCAAATGCTTCCTCCGGCGATAACTCTATTGTTGCTCTAGCACCTTCTTCATTTTCCTCCACAAAAAGGTCTATTTTCTTCAGCCCGCTCTCTCCAGGTATTAGAAGAACTGGTTCATAGGAATAGTCTTCGTTGTATATCCCTTCTTTTCTTGCCACCTCCTCCTCAGTAGTTTCATATACTTTTCCTGTTTGGGCATCCCTAAAGGTCAAGTTAACCCAAGCAAATGGTTTCTCTGTCATCGGACCACCTTCTCTTGCTAAAAACATCCGTATAAAAACTTCCAGCTTATCCCTTTACAACTCCTATTGGTGTGAGTCTCACCACAAGCTTAGCTATACCCGCTTTATGAGTTGCCATCGCCACTTCATCAACATCTTTATACGCACCTGGAGCTTCCTCTGCCGCCACTGCTAGAGATGCAGGTTTTATTATTATGCCACGTTGGGCCAGGCTTGAGACTATCTCAGACCCTCTGTATTTTCTCTTTGCTGCTTCCCTGCTCATCACTCTTCCAGCTCCATGAGCACTTGTTCCAAATGATAACCTCATTGCCTCCTCCGTTCCGAGCATTATGTAGGAAGCTGTTCCCTCGGACCCAGGTATTAGAACAGGTTGCCCGATTTGTCTGTACTCTGGTGGAACATCTGAATGTCCGGGCGGGAAGGATCTTGTTGCTCCCTTCCTGTGAACAAAAACTTTTACTTTCTTTCCATCGATATCATGTTCCTCAAGCTTTGCTATGTTGTGAGCTACGTCGTATATCAGGTCCATTTCCATGCTCTCAGGAGATCTATTGAACACTTTTGAGAACGCCTCCCTAACCCAGTGAGTTATCACCTGCCTGTTTGCCCATGCATAGTTTGCCGCTCCCTTCATAGCACTGAAGTATCTCTCAGCAAGCTTTGTTTTAGAGTATGCACATACAAGTTGCCTATCGACAAGCTTGAAATCGAGTTTGTTTGCCTCACTAAGCATTATATCGAGATAATCTGATGCAACCTGATGTCCAAGACCTCTGCTTCCTGTGTGTATCATTGCCATTATCTGCCCCACTTCGGTTATCCCCATTGCCTTTGCTGCCTCTTGATCATATATTCTGTCAACTCTTTGTACCTCTAAGAAGTGATTTCCACTTCCCAGCGTTCCCAGCTGAGAAGCCCCTCTTGACTTGGCTCTCTGGCTTACTGTATCCGGATCAACTCCATCCATTCTACCTCCTTCTTCGGACCTTCTTAGATCTGATTCCCATCCATATCCGTTTCTGACAGCCCATTCAGCTCCTGAAACAAGCACTTCGTTTAACTGGCCGAAAGAAAGCCTCAAACCACTCTGACTTCCTAGACCTGATGGCACATTTGAGAATATGGCATCAACCAGCCTTTTCAGATGAGGTCTAACTTCCTTCTCTGTTAGATTTGTCCTCAGTATCCTAACCCCACAGTTTATGTCAAAACCTACTCCTCCTGGACTTATTACTCCATTTTCGTAGTCAAAAGCAGCAACACCACCTATTGGAAAGCCGTATCCTGTGTGTATATCGGGCATTGCAAGTGAATACTTATATATCCCTGGAAGCGTTGCCACGTTTGCGAGCTGGTCTATGGACTCCTTCTCTATCCCTTCTATCAGCTTCTCTGTGGCTATCACTAGTCCAGGAACTCTCATCCCCTGCTTATATGATTGAGGGAGAAGCCACTTAGTTTCATCTATTTTCTTGAATATTTTCTCGCTCATCGAGGGATAGGATAAAAATCCTGAATATAAACATAATGTCATGATGGATCTAAGAGAGGATGCACTGGCCCTGATGGACTATCTGGGAATAAGGCCAAAAAAGAGGCTTGGACAGAATTTTCTTATATCAAAGGAGGCAATAAAAAAGATATGTGATACAGCAGATATATCCAGCGAGGATGTAGTTATAGAAATGGGAGCAGGTCTTGGTTTCCTGTCGGAGGAGTTGGTGAGGAGAAATCCGAGAAAACTGATTCTAGTTGAGGTTGATAGAAAAATTTGTTCATACCTAGAGAGGAAATTTGAGGGAAAAGCTGAGGTTCTGTGCATGGATATGATGTCCCTTCTTCCATCGAAAGAGTTCAGCAAGATAGTATCTGTTCCTCCATATAACATCTCATCAAGGCTTGTAAGTTCCCTTTTAAAATCAGATTTCAGAAAGGCTGTCCTAGTTCTTCAGAAGGAATTTGTTGGTAAGCTTAAGGCAAGACCTGGGACTAGAAAATACACATGGATATCTGTCCTCTCGCAAGTAGTTTTTCACATTGAGATAGCTGGCTATATAAGTAGATTTAACTTCATCCCGACACCTAAAGTAGATTCACTTATAATATCCCTTGTTCCAAAAGGAATAAGCAGAGATATTATTGAAACTCTCTTCAGAGTGGTAATGACTGCTTTTTCCAAAAGAAGAAGGAAAATTGGAAAAATTTTACCTATCAAGGACAGAAGAATAGCCGAAAAGAGATCGATTAATCTATCCCCGGATGAGTTTCTGGAGATCGCTCTATCTATAGGTGATAAAATTGAACGAAGCTATAGTAATAAAAAAGATGTATATAGAGGTTCCTCATGGCATTTATAAGCCAGCAGAAGACACACTTTTGCTCCTTGATGTGCTGGAGAGCGTAGAGGTAAGAGGAAAGGCACTGGATATGGGTACAGGCTCTGGTGCAATAGCAGTATACTTGGCAAAAAAGGGATTCGATCCTGTGATAGGAGTTGACATAAATCCAGCCTCAGGAATCGCCCTTAGGGTGAATAGCACCAGAAACAATGTTGATAACACTTTATTTGTCAACTGTGATTTGTTCTCAGCCATCAGAGGAAAATTTAACCTGATAGTATTCAACCCTCCCTATCTTCCGGAGAAGAGATCCGGATTTGAGAATGCAGCTTGGGCTGGTGGTCTTCCCTTTGGAAGAAGTGTTATAGATAAATTTCTCCTGGGTCTTAATAATCATTTATCACCCGGAGGAGAGGCTTATTTGCTTCAGACAGAGAGGAATGGAATTGAGAAGACCCTCCATCTTTTGGAAAGAAAAGGACTTAGAGGGGATGTTATCGCAGAGAGTAAACTTATGTTTGAGAGATTAATAGTGTTTAAAATACGACTCAAGTGAGCCCTTTCCTAGCTTTCTTTATCATATTGTAATGCTTTTTACAAACTTTTATAGGAGATTTCTCATCCTTCAACCTGAGTTTCAGAGCCTGTATCACTGGGATAACGGATCTATCCAGCTCCTTTTCAGCTGGCTCATTGCATCCATATATACAGCATTCCTGTGACATAAGGGAAAACTCAGTTAGAGGAAATAAAAAGTTTACCCTCCTATACTTGCCAATGCCATCTTTTTTGGGAACCTTTTTTGCCGCATAGAAAAAGGTATAAATCTGACAGTGTAAGAAATTTCTATGAGGTTAGCTGTAACGAGAAGCTCCTGTCTAATTGTTGTGGATGTGCAGAGAGATTTCATGCCAGGAGGAGCTCTTCCTGTTCCTCAGGGAGATATAATAATTGATCCATTGAATAGATTAATTGAACTCTTCTCATCCAAGGGTCTTTCTATTGTCTTTACAAGGGATTGGCATCCGAGGGATCACATATCCTTTTCAGATAGAGGGGGACCATGGCCTCCTCATTGTGTAATGAACACTAGTGGTGCTGAATTTCATCCAAACTTGAGAGCTCCCCATAATGTCGTTATAATATCGAAGGGAACTGAGAGAGATAAAGAGGCGTACTCCGGTTTTCAGGGAACAAACCTTCACGACATATTACTGGAAAAGGGTATAAAAAGACTGTTTATAGGAGGAGTTGCGACGGAATACTGCGTCAAATCCACCGTGTTGGACGCATTGGAAATTGGATTCGAGACCATTGTTGTTGAGGAAGCCATTAAAGGAATAAGGAGGGAAGATGAAATCCGTGCGAAGGAGGAAATGATAGATTCAGGAGCAATACTAGCCAGCATAAATGAGATAAAGTTCTGATGCTTCTGAATTCCTCTAAAACAGATTGCCTGTAAACGGGCCCGGCGGGACTTGAACCCGCGACCTACGGCTCCGGAAGCCGCCGCTCTAATCCTTGCTGAGCTACGGGCCCTTAATACTGGTTTTAAATTCGGTGTACCCACATTTACCGCACGAAAATCTGTTCTCGTGTTCTGCCATAAAAGATCCACATCTTGGACATTTCTTTCTTCTCAACAAAATCTTATCCTCTTTAATCTCATAAAATTTCCAGACCTGAGTAGAAGCATGTCTAACCAACTTAACCACCTCATTTACCCTTTCCTCCTTCCTCATTCCTTTTTATTATGTGAGCCGGCTCAAATTTAAGAGCATCTTCCTTTCTGTTATAAACAGTAGCTGTTACAAGGGCCTCCCTCTTTCCATACTCGGTCAATATCTTCCTTATGAAAACGAGATCTACAGGCTTGCCCAGTCTTTTGGATATTTCCTCCCTAAGCTCCGCCCTTCTTGGAGTCCCTCCAGGAAACTCCACCCTTGCTATCACTTCGATTCTGTTTAGGAGTTTATTCTCCCTCTTCTCCATTGATAGAACGTTCATTAAGAACACCTCTGCTCTTCTGCTGGCCAATTAAGCAGTTAGCTATATAAAAGTTTGGTCCTTCATATATTTATTTTATTATTCTAGAACTCTTAGACAGTATATTCCCGGTCTAGTTATCCCCAGCACCTTGGCCACATCGGATGTTGCAGGATCCATTACAGCGACTATCCCTTCCCAGTGAACTGTCAAATCTGTTGAACCGCAGATCGGACATTTATCCTCGTCGGTAAGAATCTTGCACTTCTTGCATGCTCTATACTTCATTCTTCACTCCTTCCCTCTGCCACCTTACCGAGACCGGGCTGCCTGCATGTCAGTGATACCTTTATTATCGGCTCACCCTTGAGCGGGGCTGTATAATCCGGCTTCGTCACGGCAGTTATTCTTGCTCTCACTATGTCACCTCTCTTGAACGTTGTTCTTGTCTTTTTTCCATAAAGCCCATCAGATCTCTGAACGAATATGTCATCCCCCAGCTGAGATATGTGTATGAAACCCTCTACAGGACCCATGCTCAGGGTCACTCCATATTCACCTACTGATTTTATCTCTCCCTCCACTAGCTCCTGAACTTTTGGCATATATGAGAGCAGGCTTAGTCTTACCTTGACATATACATCCGGGCTGCCTATTATAGATTTTCCCTCCCCATATTCCAGCACATCCAATACATCCAACACGATTCCTATATCGCTAAAATACCTTCCGATATATCTCCTCCTGAATTTCTCTAGAAGCACTGATTTCACATCAGAACCCAGCTCGCTGGGCTTAAGGGAGCCGATATCCTCAACCTCAACTATGTAGTACATCAGATCCCTCCCGCCTCCAGCACAAGTTTCTTTCCTGCCCTCAGATATATAACCGGTATCCCTCTATCAACAAGCCTTCTTTTAAGCCCAAGATCCAATGTAAGCACTATAGCTTTGTTTTTCTCCGCAAACTCCACTATTAAATCATCAACAGGACCCTTTAAATTGGAATCAATGATTTCTACCCCTAATTTTTCTAGAATTGGAAGTATTTTTTGATTTGGTATCTTTCTTCTCACTTCATCAATACACTCTCTCAACACAATAAGCTTGGATGGACCCACCAGCTCCATCGCCTCATCTAGGTTTATCCTTCTCTTCCTCTGAACCATTCCCATAAGGAAAGAACTATCTATTAAAACCAATCTCAAAAATCTTGCACCCCTTTAAAACGGGCCCGGCGGGACTTGAACCCGCGACCTACGGCTTAGGAGGCCGCCGCTCTAATCCTTGCTGAGCTACGGGCCCATTTGTTGTAAAACGAGATGAAATTTAATCCTATCGGATCTTAAAAATGGAATACTATTAGTAGATGATGACAAGTTTAAATAGAAGCTTAACTGTAAATGCAGGCCGGGTTGGCCGAGTGGTCAAGGCGGCGGGCTGCAGGCTCCGGGCTGATACCCGCTATTACGGGGGTTCGAATCCCCCACCCGGCTTCTTCTTCAGAAATTCAGCTCTCTCCTCCGAGGTCATATCAAATAGAGATCTCAAAGCTTTTATTTCTCCTTTGCTTGGTTCAACGTTCCTTCTTGAAGCCATCCTCTCATAAGTCCTTATTGCTGAGCTTATTTCTAGCTCATCAGCAACTCCATGACCTCTATAAATGATGAAGGGGGGTATATCCTCCAAAACAAAGCCCATTGCATGGGACGCTGTGCCAACGTAAGTTGCACTAAAGAGCATGGTTCCTACAGATATCTTTGAATGCTGCCCAAAAAAGCTCCCCAGCTTTTCCATTCCAGTTTGTAAAACTCCAGTGCTTGTCTTCTTCCTTATCTCTCCATAAGTATTCTTTAGATTTGATGTAACAGCTCCCGCACCTATGTTTGTCCAGCTACAGACATAACTATGACCAAGAAATCCAAAATGCCTTTTATTCGAGAAGGGCATGATAAAGGATGAACTTACCTCTCCTCCAACTCTGGTGACCTCCCCTATGTAGGAGGAATCTATTCGAGCTCCTGAAAATATCTTCGAGCCTTTTTTAATTATAAGAGGACCCGATAGATACGAGAAGGACTCCACTTCCGCTTTTTCTATGATAACTGGCCCTTCCCTTACATCTATTGTCACAAGACCTTGTATTTCGGCCTCCTCATCCAAGAACACATTGTTGTGTCCTATCACTCTGACTTCTTCGGGTATCCTGCTTCCGTCTATTCCCATAAGATCCTCCTTCAGAAGCTTCAATCCTTTCGATATAATATCCCATGGATATTCTATTAGATTTATTTCAAGTTCTCTTCTTTTTACTGAATTTTTAAGCAAGATTTTATTTATTTTTTCAGGAGAGTAACTCTCTATTACATCTTTAGCCACTTTTTTTGGGAGACATGCCGCCACTATACTGCCTCCTTTCAGGACTGCCTCCCCTTCTCCTAAGTTTAAAAGAGATTCTGCCTCTGAGGTAGCAATTGTTCTAGAGTTTATGAATATAGTTTTTTCGTCGGTCACTGGTTTAACATTGTATCCAAGCTCAGAGTACTTCTCCACAAGATATTCCCTCAAAAGAAGCACAGGTTTTTCTTTAAACACTTTTTCTATCCTTTTTTCCAGCGAAATGGCTCCTAGAATAAAAGTTGGTATGGCATTCAGCTCTGAGATGGGCCTCAGCTTCACATATCCCTCATCCTCGAAGAGGACTATCATCAGCCTATGTGAAGCACCAAGTTTTTTAACCTATTCTGAGAAAGGGATGAAAAGGATGAAAAGATGGGTGGTTTCCTTTGCTGGAACAGCTGACAATGTACAACTTCAAGAGGTTGCTTGAGAACCTGAAGTCCAAGAGGGGGAGAGGGACAGAGCTCATATCCCTCTACATCCCTCCAGGGCGAAATATATACGATGTGATAAAGTATCTTAGACAGGAGTACGATCAAGCAGGGAATATAAAGGACAAGCTTACAAGGAAAAATGTGCAGAGCGCAATAGAAAGCATAATTCAGAGGCTTAAGCTCTACAGAAAAGTTCCCGACAATGGTCTTGTGGTGTTTTGTGGGGCCATACCTAGAGGATCTGAGAGAGGAACTGAAAAAATTGAGATCTATGTTGTGGAGCCTCCTGAACCTGTCCAATCTTTCAGATACATCTGTGATCATGAGTTCTATCTAGAGCCCCTCTTAGACATGACCAAGGAGAAGAAGGCGTATGGGTTGATAGTGATGGATAGAGGGGGGGCTACTATTGCCGTGCTTAGAGGCTCCTCTTACGAGATAGTATCTGAGCTAAGCTCTGATATACCACCGAAACACAGTGCTGGAGGACAAAGCCAAAGGAGATTTGAGAGAATAAGAGAGGAAAGAGTACAGCACTTCTACAATAAGGTTGGCGAGGAGGCAAACAAGATATTCGTTCCCATGCTAAATGAACTTGAGGGGTTGATAATAGGTGGTCCGGGGGATGCAAGAGAGGAGTTTGCCTCAGGTGACTACTTGGATTACAGATTAAAGCAGAAGATATTGGGAAACATACCGACATCTTACACAGAGAGCCAAGGGATAAGGGAGCTTATATCTAAGTCGGAGGAGCTCATGAAGGAAGCATCCATATTCAGGGAGAAGCAAGAGGTAGAGAAATTTCTTGCATTGCTCTCAAAGAAGCCAAATATCGTCACTTATGGAATAGAAAGCGTGATAGAACAACTTAAAAACGGTTCTGTGGAAGAAGTACTACTTCTGGAGGACATAAACATCTTCTTAGCGAGAAGAAGGTGCTTAAATTGTAAGTATGAGGAGGTTAAATACGTTGATAAAGAGAGTTTAGAGAGAATGTACTCTGAGAGCTGGGTCTGTCCTAACTGCAAGGCGACATCATTTGATATAGAGGAGAGGGATATCGTTGACTATATAGAGGAGCTAGCCAAGGAGACAAGAGCATCGATATATGTGATATCAGCAGGAACCGAGTGGGGTCAACAGCTAAGAGCCTTTGGAGGAATAGCTGCAATACTTAGATATGAGGTAGTTTAATTATAAAAATAAGGAGATTTTTATTTTGGATGGTAGCTAATAGAGGGGCCGGTGGCGCAGTCTGGTAGCGCGCTGCCTTCGCAAGGCAGAGGTCGGGGGTTCGAATCCCCCTCGGTCCACTTAATCATGGTTTGGAGGGCCCGTGGCTCAGCCTGGTTAGAGCGTCCGCCTGATAAGCGGAAGGTCCGGGGTTCGAATCCCCGCGGGCCCATTAATTAAGAAGTGATTGAAATGAGGTTCTCTCTTCTGCTAATGCTTCTGATAATGCTGAACCTCCTCATAGTAGTAGCTCAGAGCAACCCGTATGATGTTATAATAGTGAGAGGGGATATATATCCGGACTGGACCGTGGCAACAGCATATGCCAAAAAAACAGGATCCATGGTCCTTCTCCTATTTCCAGGGCAGAATGATGGGGAAATAATCAGCATGATTGAGGGACTTTCTCAATTCAAGAAGAACATCAGAGTGCTGGTTATAGGACAGCCAAATGCAATACCGGAGGATTTCTACAGAAGGCTTAGCGAGATAGCTACTGCTGAGAGAATAGGAGGAGTAAACAGAGTTGAGACCTCCATAAACCTGGCTACCTATTATTGGAGGGATGCAAACAGCTTGATAATAGTTGACGGCCTGAGACCAGAGCTTTACCTTCCAGCCCTCCTTCTATCCATGAATAAATCAGCCCCGATAGTGTACTCCTCAAATGGTTCGCTCCCAAATTTGGGGGACTTGTTGCATCAGATGAACTCAGTAAAAACAGTTTACGTAATTGACCAGAGCCTCAGCAGCAGGATGATGAGCGAGATAAAATCACTAGGAATTGAGGTGATAGAAATGGGATCTGTAAATGTAACAGTGGGGCATAGTAGATCTGAAGAAACATCTGGCAACATCCATATAATTCTTGTCATTGTAATTCTAATCTCATCTTTAATTTTGTTTGCTATCGTGATGCTGAACAGGAGAAGAAAGGCTTCGGACATACTCCAGTTCTTCTCTCCAGACGAGAGAAGAATAATAGAAATTGTTTCGGGGAGAAAAGAGATAAGCCAAGATGATTTATCAGAGGTTACCGGCTTTTCAAGGCCGAAGATAAGCAGAATAGTGTCTGATCTTGTCGACAGAAAAGTCCTGGAGAGGGAAAGGGTTGGCAAGACTTTTGTTGTTAGGTTGACAGAGAACTTTATATCTGCATCCGGTCTAGCTTCAGGCAAGGGAGAGAGGTCACATGAGCACGGCTAGAATGATGAAGATCGAGTTAGTGAGGGCTGATGAGGAGCTTTACTGCGTGTCATGCGGTAGAAGAGTGACATATGAGAAAAACGTCGTCGTATTCAAGTGCCCTAACTGTGGAGAAGCTAAGATAGTTAGATGTAACAAGTGCAGGGAGCATGTAAATGACTATGTATGCCCAGCTTGTGGATTCAGAGGACCTTAAGGGTGATTTTCATGGGAAAACTTGGTTTAGTGTTTAGGGCAATTTTGGATGGTGAGAGAAAGCCTTCTGATATAGTAGAAGAGCTCAAAAAGAGATTTGGGGAGTTTGGTGTGGAGGTAGCTGATTATAGAGAGGAACCAATAGGATTTGGTGTATCACAGCTAGAACTTTTCCTAGTGGGCCCAGATAAGGAGGAGATCTCCGATAAGGTCGAACAGATACTCGGAGAAGTAAAGGGAATAAGCTCCTTCGAGCTGGACAGAATAAGCAGAGTATAAAAAGCAGTTAGTAAAGTTATATATATATTGTAGAAGCAGTGGTATAAGATGCCTAGATTTCCGTCTTGGTATATAGTGTATCAGATACTGAAGGAGGAGAGACGAGTGATGACAGAGCAGGAGATATATGAGAAGGCTAGAGCTATAGACCCTCTGATCTCAATATCCGATGTGGAAAAGGCTCTGATGAAACTTGAGCTGAATGGAAAGATAAGAGTTTATGAGGGATCAAAGAAAGGTATTTTAAATGTAGAGCTTGCTGAGGGAACTAGCTTTCTTACACCGGATGAGGAGTGATTCTTAGAGGTTGATAAATGCGAGATTTTGTGGTTAAGTGGATCGGATCTTACAGAGAACTTGGAAGAGATGCAAAGCTGGTTATTCTTTCAGAGCTGATATTTGGCATAGGAAATGGCATCTACTTCACCATATGGCAACTCTACCTGAAAGCTGTTGGCTACTCTGGCACGATAATTGGGATGTATTCCTTAATATCCGGCATAACAATGAGCATTTTTGTCGTTCCAGGGGGATATATTTCCGATATTGCAGGCAAAAAAGGTCCTGTCATAGCAAGCTCTGTGATTTCTGCTTTTTCTATGCTTATTGTGGTTATATCCACTGATGTAAGTAGTTTGGCTCTATCAGCTGTACTTGGCGGAATTGCCTGGGGTTTGGGGGGACCATCTATATCAGCTCTGCTTGCAGATAAGGCAGAGAATAGAATGGAGGAGGGTTATAGTTTGTTCTTTTTCCTTTCAACAGCCGGTATGAGTGTTGGAAATCTCTTGGGTTGGGTTCCTGAGTTCCTAGTTAGACTAGGAGGAAGCTATTTTTCATCTTACAGGATTATGCTGATCTCAGCATCTTTTTTCATGTTTCTGTCTGCTCTACCAGTAATATTTGTGAGAGAAAGCATGGATAAGAGAGCAGAGCCCTGGAATATAAGAAAAATTAGGATAAATAAGCTTCTAGCCAAGCTCTTCTTTTTGAACTTCTTGATAGGGTTTGGTGCTGGTTTTGCAATACCCCTGCTTCCATATTACTTAAGCAAGAAATTCTCAGTTGAGTCAGGTCCGATAGGATCAGTAAATTTACTCAGCAATATAGCCGGATCTCTAGCCTACTTAGCAGCTCCCATAATGGTGAGGAAGATAGGTATGATGAGAGGGCTTATCATACCCCAGCTCTCTGCCACTATACTACTCCTTATGCTTCCATATTCCCACAACTTTCCAATGGCTTTGTCTATCCTAGTACCAAGGAACATCCTGATGAATGCTGTCAACCCATTGTGGCAAGCCCTTATAATGAAGAGCTGTGATAGCAGGGATAGAGGAACTGTTAATGCTATTTCACAGCTTCTGTGGAACCTGCCCAACTCTGTCTCTGCCCAGATAGGAGGTATTATGATGGATGCCGTGGGGTTGGACTCCCCTGTATTTACCACAGGATTGATCTACCTATTTTATATATTTATGATCTACATATTACTGAGAAAAGAGAATATAGGATAGTGCACTATATGTATATATCTTTTTAAGATTTGGAATGATTTTGTATTTTGTTAAGAAAAGCTCACTGAATTTAAGACTAAATCCAGTGAAGCTGCTTAATAAGCCCTAAGAAATCTAGGGAATATATCAGAACCAAGCTTCCAATCCCTTGTAGCTAGCCCTCTTAAAGCTTTCCTCAACTCTTTCAGCCACTTTCCTCACTCTATCCTCCGAGAACTCATGCTCATCTACCATGAACCTTATTAGGCCCTCCTTGTCTGGTGGAGATAGGTCCACATTATAGCTATCCGTGACAGGAGGATTTAAGAAGAAATTGTAGAGGTCTACTGGACTTATATCAAAACTCCATTCAACAAATCTAGTTATGTCTTCTGGCTTTTTGCATTTTTTAGCAACCTCTAGAGCTCTTTTTGGCCCATAACCTTTTATTCCGTCTGGATTGTAATCAGTTCCTACTATTATCCCAATTATTATCAGCTGTTCTCTAGTTATTCCTAGGTCCGACAGAGTCCTCTCCAGCTCTATTATCTCCGGTGGATTTTCCACATAGACATCCTTTCCTGGAAGCTTCCTCTTTCCGGTTATTGTGAGATTTCTCACGAGTCTTGGAGAGCCAAATAGGAGAGAATCATAATCCTGAGATGCTGCTGCAAATACATCTCCTTTTCTAGCCATATGAGCTGCTTGAGCTTCTCCCTCGCTTGGTGCTTGGACAACAGGAACTCCCATCAACTTCAGTATCTTTTTTGCATCCTCTATCATTTCCTCTGTGAGAAGGAGGGCTGCTTGTGCATACTTCTGCGCTGACTCAAGATCTCCCATCTTTAGGGCTTCTTCCCACTTCTTTTTTGCCTCGTCTCTCTCCTCCCTCCTCTTCTCCACAGTTTCCCTTTTGAATTCAGGAGGCTCCCCATCAAACACATAAACTGGTATTATCCCATCCTCAAGTAAGTTTGCTGTCCTGTAAAGTATGCCAGAATGAACTGAGGTTATCTCCCCCTTGCTTGTCATAAGAGGAGAGCCGTCTGGCTGTCTTATCTTCGAGAGAAATTGGTACATTGTGTTAAAAGCATCTATGGCTATTTTCTTTCCTGAGAGGTCCTTTATTTCTATCTCAACTGCTGTCACCAGATCTCCTATTTTTACTCCCATTGAGTAAAGACAACCCACAATATAATTAAGCCTTACTGATGATCTTCACATAATGAGGACCAAACAAGTTATAGTAGTTAGAACTGATCTGGAAATGAGTAGAGGAAAGATAGCTGTTCAAGTTGCTCATGCTGCTTGTGGTGCTGTCGAAGAAGCTAGGAAGAAATATCCGGATCTCCTCAAAATTTGGGAGGAGGAGGGATCCAAGAAGGTCGTTGTTGAGGTGAAGTCTGAGGAGGAGCTTATGAAAATCTATGAGGAGGCTAAATCCTCTGGACTAGCATGCTATCTGGTCAGGGATGCCGGACTAACTGAGATACCACCCGGAACTGCAACAGCTGTTGCCGTAGGACCAGACCTCTCCGAGAGAATAGATAAAATAACTGGTGGATTGAAATTGTTAAGGTGAGCTATTTGGAACCTCCTGATATAGACAAAGAGCTTGGGATGATGTGCTACCTCACTAATGATTTCTCAAGTGGATATTTGCGGAGAAGATTGAGCGATTTCTTGGTTGACGAGGTTTTGGATGGAATTACAGCATCCTCGGCTATGAGGAATGGGTTTGATGGAAAAGGGGGATATTTTCTCTATGTTATTGCAAAGACAATGCCAGTGGATTTTCTCAGGTTAAAGAGTGTTGTATCTTCATTGTTAGGGATAAGAGTTGATAAAATTGGTTTTGCCGGAATGAAGGATAAAAGATCGATCTCCTTTCAGTTTGCTACAAGCGAGGTCAGGGGAAGAAGTTTTTGTAAAGGAGATGGAATTACAATAAGATTGGTGGGAAAATATGATAAGTTTCTTGCTCCCGGTATTGGATCGGGAAATAAATTCATTATAGGGATTAGAGAGACCTGTCCTGAAAAAGCCGTAAATCTAGCAAAACTTGCCTCGAGAGGATTTTTAAATTTTTATGGATATCAGAGGTTTGGGTATAAGAGACCATTTAACCATGAGATAGGAAGGATGATATTGCAGAGGAGATTTAAGGATGCTTTAGAAGCATTGGCGGAAAGGGGATTTAAGGTAACGCCTGAGAGTGATTACATAAGGTCTCTTAGATCGGTTGGAGTGGGAATTTTGAGAATTCTTGTGCAATCCTATCAATCATTTTTGTTCAACAAGCTTCTCTCCAAAAGGGCTTTAGATAAACTTAACCCGATGGAGGGAGATCTTGTTCTAGGAAGGGATGGTTGGGTAAGGAGGTATGATGGAAGGCAGGAGGGAACTCTTCTTATACCAGTACCTGGAGCATATACAAAAGTGAAAAATCCATATATGGATAAACTGCTCAAAGAGATGTTGAAAGAGGATAATATCAGTTTAGATGACTTCCTTATAAAAGAGATCCCTGAATGCTCTTCTCTGGGATCATTGAGGCCAGGGATTTCCATAGCTAAAGATTTGAAGGTTTTTGTGTTTGGAAAAACTGTTTTTATGAGTTTCTTTTTGAATTCAGGATCTTATGCAACGGTATTCGTGAGGGAGATTGTGAAACCCAGGGATCCGGAAATGTGTGGGTTCTGATTGTATAAATCTCCAGCAGACACACCATGCTGTTTCATCTCCTTCACCTCCATAGGTGAATTCGTGGAGAGGAAAACTCATCCATTCCCCTCAAGCCCTAGAAGATCTAGAGTGGAACTAGGGGAAAGGATACCCTCTCACTATAACTATCCAACATATAATAGTATACAAGATAAAAATTATATCAGAGTAGCTCCATCTATAAGAGTAATAAAAACTCCTTTTTCCACTTCCAAAAGCTCTTACCTCGAGAGCCTCGCTCAACTGCTGGCTTCTCCTTATAGATATTATTATCATTGGAATAAGAAGAGGAATGAGGCTTCTCGCCCTTTTCAGAAGCCCTCCAGTAGCGATCTTCATACCCCTACTTCTCTGAGCTGCAACTATGTTCTCAACATCTCTTGCGAGGACAGGTACAAATCTGAGAGCTATAACAAATGAAAAGGTTATATAATACGGAACTCTGATCATAAATAGAATATCCCCTATCTCCATTGGGTTCGTTGCTACCATTAAAATGGCTGAAGCCACAAGCAGGTTTGTCAGCCTCAATCCCATTGCTATACTATAGAGAAGATCCCTTATAAATATATAATTGAGTACAATTATCATTATGAGAAATAGAGAAGACCCCTTAAGACTTTCTCCTATTCTTTTTCCAGTTTTTGAGCAGATCATAATAGGCACTTGAAGCAGAAATATGGATAATTGTGAGATTATATCATCTCTTAGCAATGGGATCACTAAAAACGACAAAAATATTAGGAATTTTGTCATCGGATGAAGCGATGAGTATGGAGTTCTTTCTTTTGATATCTGAAATGCCTTGAATATCCTTGTAGGGTCTATCAACCTAAGACCTCCTTCAAGATGTCATCAATCCCAAAACCTCTCACTCCAATCGCTCTTCCAATTATCGCACTCATTGGAGGAATTAGACCCGCTCTAGCCAGTATAGTGACATCAGCTAAGAGATCACGACCTCCATCTACAAACACATAACCATCTCTGATCACAATTATTCTATCCGGTCTAAGGTCGGAGATCCATTCTAAATCATGAGAAACTACTATAATTCCCTTTCCCATATTCCTTAAATTCCTCAAGATCTCTATTAGCTCCCTCCTTGATACAGCATCTTGTCCAACAGTTGGTTCATCCAGGGCTATATAATCAGTCTCCATGGACAAGATGCAGGCTATAGATAGCCTCTTCATCTCTCCTCCACTGAGAGACCAAGGAGGATAATCCTTCATATCAGTTAACCCGGTTAATCTCAATGCTTTTTCCCCTAATTCCTCAAAATCATTCCTTCCCAGTGCTTTAGGTCCAAAGATGACTTCATCCCATACAGTCTCGGAGAAGAACATATGCTCTGGATTCTGAAATACTAAACCCACCTTTCTTGAGAGATCAGAGATATCAACTTCCCTTGTGTCAACACCATCAACTAAGACTCTTCCCCTGAACTCCCCCTCATAGAAATGCGGTATAAGTCCATTTAAGAGCCTCAACAATGTGGATTTTCCAGCACCATTTCTTCCAACGATAGCTGTTATACTAGGCCTGCTTATGGAGAGGCTTAGGTCTTTTAACGCATATTCATTTGATCCTGAATACTTAAAACTCACTCTTTCTATCTCTATCAATTCCCTCTCACCTTTCTTAGAAATTCTATGATGTCCTTCACTCCCAGTGGAACTTCTTCAATACTAATTCCTCTTCTAGTGACCTCTCTGTAAATTCTTATAGCTAGGGGCTCATTTATTCTGTGTTTTGCGAAATCTACTTCTTTGACTATTTTTTTGGCAGGACCGTCTGCTACTATAACTCCATCGTCTATGACAACTATTCTATCAGCTAAGGGGATGAAAAGATCCAGTCTGTGCTCCGATACAATCACACCCTTCCCCTTTTCATGGACTTTCCTCAATATACCTGCTATTCTCATAGCGTTAGCAGTGTCCAACTCACTTGTAGGCTCGTCTAAGACTATTATATCGGGCTCCATCGCAAGGGTTGCGGCTATGGCCAGAAGCTGCTTTTCCCCTCCACTCAACTCATCCGTGTATTTATCCTCGATTCTCTCCATATGAATCTCCTTTATAATTCCTCTTATCCTCTTTTCTATCTCTTCCCTCCTCATTCCTATATTCTCAAGCCCAAATGCAAGCTCTCTCTTCACATGCAAAGTTACTATCTGGTTATCTGGGTTTTGAAATACCAAACCGATCTTTCTAGATAGCTTTGATACGCTGGTTTCCCTTGTGTCAACACCATCAACTAAGACTCTTCCCCTGAACTCCCCCTCATAGAAATGCGGTATAAGTCCATTTAAGAGCCTCAACAATGTGGATTTTCCACTTCCACTGGCTCCAACTACTAGAATAAACTCCCCACGATTTATATCAAGGTTTACATTCCTTATAGCAGGCTTTTTCCTTCCGGCATAGGTAAAAGTTACATCCTCTATTCTGATCATAACAGCTCTTACAATGTTGATGGGATAAAAATTTTTAAACCCAAGCAGCTGGCAATCACCAGAAGTAAATTTAAGTTTGATCGTCTATCTCAGCATAGGGAGGAGAAAATTTGTCGTCAAGTGGAAAGAAGAAGGCAAAGAGATCGAAGACATGGTTCCAGATCTATGCTGCTGATGTGTTTCCAGGCCAATGGCTAGGAGAAACCCTAGCCTCCGATCAGGACAGTCTGATAGGAAGAAACGTGGAGGTATCTGTCAGAGATATAACAGGAGATTTTGCACATGAAAAATACAAACTGGTATTCAAGATATTCAGGGTTGATGGCTCTAAATCCTATGCGAGATTCGTCAAGGAGTTGCTTAACAGGGATTATCTCAGGTCGATAATACAAAGGAGGACGAGCAGAATAGATGTTATGTCAGAGGGCATAACAAAAGATGGGCATCATGTTAGAGTGTTCTATCTTATAACAACAGCTGTGAGAGTTAGACACAGCCAGGAAACTGCTATAAGGTTGAGAGCTAAACAGTATCTAGATGAGTTAATACCCCAGCTTTCCTTGGAAGAACTAGTGAGATCCTCTATATTCGAGGACCCAGCTAAAATAAACACAAATATCCAGGGATTATCGACGAAGATAGCCCCAGTTAAAAATATAGAGCCGCGAAAAATAGTGGTTTTAAGGTTTGGCGAAGCTCTTCCAGAAGTGGTGAGAGGAGAAGTTGAAAGCAGGAGTGTTAGCAGCGGGAAAGGGGAAGAGGCTTAGACCTATAACCCTAACCAGACCAAAACCCCTCATACCTCTTGCCGGGACCTCTTTATTGGATTATCATATTTCCGCCCTGTTTAAATCCGGTGTAGCCGAAATATCTGTTCTTGTAGGCCACTTATGTGAGCTTGTCGAGAAACACCTGTTCTCCTATAGTAGCATAAGAATATTCCGGCAGAAAGAGCTCATGGGAACTGGAGATGCCCTTTTAAATCTAGAAGGCTCCTTGAAGGAGGATTTTATCCTAACATATGCTGATGTTTACTTCAAATGGAACATGCTGGATGAGCTGATATCCGCCAAGGACAGAGCTGATCACGTGGTTGGAGTTGCAAGGGTAAAGGATCCTTGGAATTATGGGGTCATCCTTCAGGAAAATGGTTATTTAAAGAGAATTATAGAGAAACCTAAAAAGGGAGAAGAGCCATCCAATATGGTTGTCGCTGGGGTTTTTCTTTTCTCGCAGACAATATTTGACCATTTGAAGAACATAAGCCTATCTCCTCGAGGGGAATATGAGTTAACAGACGCCATAACAAGGGCTGTTACAAGGGGAGACAAGGTGGCTTTAGTCGATTTAGGTGATAAATGGACCGATATAGGCAGATTTGAGGATATTTTTTTGGCCCAGAAATACTTATTTGAGGATATTCTGGGCGGCTTTACTGATCCCCTACCCAAAGGAACGAAGATAGAAAGACCTTTGATCATTGGAGGGGATTTCAAGGTAGATGAGGATAAAAAACTGGAGGGCCCAGCATATATAGGAAGGGACTCCTTCATAAGGGGGTTCATTGGAAAGAACGTCACACTTGAGGAAGGCAACATTATTGGGAAAAACAGCTCTGTAGAGGACTCTGTGTTGATGAAAGGGGCCTCTTTAGGCGATAATACTATGATTAAGAGATCTGTTCTTTGCGATGGATCTTATGCGGAGGGGATAGAGCTAACCCCATCGGAATATGGTCTGATATTATCCTCAAATCAAGCTATCAGGTGTGCATGTAGAGTAAACGGATGGATTATTGTGTAATCATCTCCTCAAAAATATTTTAATAACATCTCTGTGCTTAAGTTCTGTCTCTAAAGAGATTCTCTCCTTAGTTCTAGCGTTTATTGCGAAGGCAGCTCTTTCGGCTACCTCGCTATGTATTCTCATTGCAAGATCGATAACTCTAGATCCTTTTGGCATTATAAAAGCATCTGGAAGGATGTTTCCATCTTTATCGCAGAATTTATTTTCATTTTCCACAGGAAAAACCACAACAGATCCTAGGACATCAAATACAGCAGATTCCAGCACTTTCTGCACGCCTGTCGATCCATAAACATCTAAGACCCTTTCTTCAATTAACTTTAGGGTTTTCCTTTGTGCATCGGTCAATTTTGCCTCATCTATGATGGAAAAGCTGCTGTCTCCTGGTTCGTATTTTATTAGCTTGCTTTTAGCTGCTTTCTTGAGTATCAGCTCGGCTTGAGACGAAACTGGAATTACAACCTCTCTAAGCTCTTTTTTCATTCTCTCAAAATTCTCTCCAGCTTTTGATACATCTATCTTGTTCGCAGCTATTAAAAAGGGCTTAGAATTTCTCCTCAAACATTCCGAAAACCTTAGAATGTCTTCATTTTTTCCTTGAAGAAGAATCTTTGGATTTAACCCACTCTCATCCATCGCTCTCTTTACATCTTCAGGTTTAACTTCTAGCCCAGACAACACATCAGAAAGCAACTTTTCCGGTTTTTCTCCAGATAGTATCCTCCTAGATACCTTTTCTAAATTTTTTCTCAAAATTCCAGCAATCCAGAGGGTGAACTCCTCCTCAACTATCTGAACATCCCTTATGGGATCGTGAGTTCCAGGGGGGACTGGTCTACCCTCATCATCCGTGGATCCAGCAGCATCTACGATTATTATATTTGCATCGCTCTTCCTTAGATCATCTAAAAACTGGTTGCCCAATCCTCTACCTTGATGTGCTCCTGGAACAAGGCCTGCCACATCCATCAGCTTGATTGGGACGAATCTGTTTATTCCATTACACCAACCGTATTTGGGATTGCACTTCACATTAAGCTCTGTGCAGACAGACCTAACTCTCACATATCCAATGCCCTCGTTTGGCTTTATTGTGACAAAAGGCCTATCTCCTATCTCCACCTCAGACATAGTGGCAGCTGAGAAAAAAGTGCTTTTTCCCACATTTGTCTTTCCAACTATTCCTAAGAGCATCTCAAAGTGAAGCAACCTTTCCTTTTATACTTTATGTGCAAAACTACATATATTAAAAAGTTAGGTTTTAAATCCCACAAGAGGAGCTCCTCGAGCAAGGTGAAGGAATTGCCAGCAAGGTTCTACGAGATGTACATATGGAGAAATAGAAAGAAGGATCCAGAGCTGGTAAAACTCTGGAGAGCTAGGTTGGTGGAATGGAGGAGACAGCCCGCCGTTGTCAGAGTGGATAAACCCACTAGACTGGACAGGGCTAGGGAGCTTGGATACAAGGCCAAACAAGGAATTATAGTGGTAAGAGTTAGGGTAAGAAGAGGAGGGAGGAGAAAGCCAAGACCTAGAGCAGGAAGAAAACCAGCAGGAATGGGAGTGGAAAAGCTAACTCCAGCGAAGAGCATAAGGCTTATAGCAGAGGAGAGAGCTGCTAGAAAGTTTCCAAATATGGAGGTTCTGAACTCCTACTATGTGGCCGAGGATGGAAAGTACTTCTGGTATGAGGTCATAATGGTGGATCCACACAACCCAGCTATTAAATCGGACAAGGACCTAAACTGGCTTCTCAATCCAGCCAATAAGAGGAGAGTTTTCAGAGGTCTGACAAGCGCTGGAAAAAAGATGAGAGGTCTTAGGAAAAGTAGAGGAATACCTCCTCATGTTAAAAGATTGAAAAAGAAGAGAAGGAGTAAACTTTGATGGGCCTTAAGGTGAGGAGGCTGGAAGTAGACTTCCTTACATATCCAACAGAGAGAGTGGATATTGCTCAGACGATAATAAGGAACTTAATAGAGGAGGACAGAGATTTTACTGTAATGAAAGTGCACTCGGAACATGGCTTTACAATAAAAAGGATTTTGCTCTCTATAGAGGGGAAAGAAGCTGAGGACAAGTGGAACTCCATAAAAAGTAGGATGGAAAGATCAGTGATAGAGGAAATAGCAAGTTCGCTGGATAGAAATTTGGAGGGTGCTAAGTTGCACATAAGATTTGATAAGCAGAAGTTACTTCTCAAAGATCTATCGCTATTCAAAGGAGGATACGGAGGAGCTGTAAAACTTATAATTCACTATTATAAACCATACTCAGTTAAAGATCTCCTCTCAGAAGTGCTGGATGATCTCCTTGCCGGCAAATGAGTTCATTGATTTAAAGTTCTCTGATGCTCTTAATTATAGAAACGATCTTGAAAGAGCTAAAATAATTGGTCTTGCTGCAATAGGTGTTATCATATCGTCCAAGGAAGATAAGAAGAATATAACATTCCAAGATGATGTGAAGATTATTTTAACAGCAGAAGTGGACACGTCTGAAAGTAAATGGATGCAAACTGCCAGAAAGTTGAGACCTCTAGTGGATTATCTTTCAGCTGTTCCTCACTCCTTAGTGGAGTGCAGAGAGGCATCTAAAGCGAAGATAATAGACTCTATTGTGATAAAGGTTCCTGATATGATATTTGATGATGTCTGTGCTGTTTATCTGGAGGAGAAAAAAGGGTTCTTGGAGGTGCCTCTCTTAGATTTGCTTTCAATGGCAAAGAAAGGTATAAACCTTGGAAATATTAGGAGGGAAATAGAGATAGCTTTCTTCAGGAAGGTCCCGGTTATAATCACAAGGATGAGATCTCCTAGCGGTCATCTTCTCGATAAAATAGCTTCTTATTCTGTGGCATACTCTTTACTAGGAGGTAGTTTGGATAGGTGGGTCTGCTCGGTGAGCACTTATCCATATCACGCTTTGGAGAGGAGAAATCTGCTTGACAAGGGTGTGAAAAAGGTTGAAGTTTAGGATATTAAGGTGGCTAAGTATGTTATGGTCCAGATTGAGAAGAAAAAAGTTAAAGCCTAAGATACCCATTGGAGTAAAGGATAGAAGGAGGTACATTCTCTTCAAGGTGGAGCCAGAATTTCAGGGAGATCTATCTGATCTTCTGAGGAAAGCAAGAAGCAAGATGTACGGTGTTGTGTGCGGTTCAACAATCGATTTTAAAGTTATGTATTTTAATGGGTCATATGGAGTTATAAAATGTACTAATAAGTCATATAGTGATGTAATCTTCCTTTTAGTAACATGTCTCCCGGAGGCCCAGGGCTACTTGCGGATCCTCTCGATCTCCGGGTCTTTGAGGAAGATAAGGGAGGTTTTAAATAGGGAGGGAAAGCCTAATATAATATAATATTTTAGCTGATATATAAAAAATAAACTCTTTATAAGCCCTCTGCGACAACAAAAGATAGGTGAGAAGTTTGGTATTTCCACAACTTTCTCGGGGATATGATCGGGCTATAACCGTCTTCAGTCCGGATGGTAGGCTTCTTCAGGTGGAATATGCTCTAGCTGCGACAAAAAGAGCTGCATTAGCGCTGGGAGTTAAGTCCAAGGAGGGTGTAGTACTTCTTGCTGTGAAGAAATATGTCTCGCCTTTAGCCGAACCACCAACAAAAATACACCAGATAGACAAGCACATAGGTGCTATAGCTGCAGGGCTTGTAGGAGACGGCTTAATGCTCATAGACAGAAGCAGACAGGAGGCACAATACAATAAACTAATATACGGAGAACCTATAACTGTGAAGAACTTAGCAAAGAGGATAGCCATGTTTAAGCAGCAGTATACCCAGTATGCTGGTCTCAGACCATTTGGTGTCATGATGATATTTGGAGGGGTTGACGATCAGCCCGAGCTTTACATAACACATCCTGGTGGAGCATTTTACAGTTATGAAGCTTATGCAGCAGGCATGAATTCAGATAAGGTGAACGATTACCTCAGAGATGGATACAAGCCGGATATGTCGCTTGAGGAAGCTCTAGTTCTTGCTGTATCTGCTGCAGCAAAGGGACAGGAGGAGCCTATAAATGAAAACACAGTTGAGATGGCTGTTATAGACACAAAAACGAAGGAGTTCCGGCTCCTTACAAAGGAGGAAATACAGAGGATAATAAACAAGCTTCCAAGAGAGGAGAAGCCCTCTTAAGGGGAAGATAACATGACTGAAACAGTGCTTGCTAGGCTGGAAAAAGGAGGGAAAAAATTCGAAATAGTGGTAAATGCAGATAAGGCATACCAGCTGCTCGAGGGAAAGAAGATCCCGATAAGCGATGTGATAGCTCTGGAGGAGGTATTTACCGACTTCAAGAAGGGACAGAAAGCCTCAAAATCTGATCTTAATTCTGTTTTTGGTACTACTGACATATATAAAATAGCTGAGATAATAATAAGGGAGGGGGAGGTCCAGATAACTGCTGAGAGAAGGAAAAAGCTGCAGGAGGAGAAGATGAACTGGATAGCAAGCTTTATACAGAAGAATTATGTAGATCCAAATACAAATGCGCCTCATTCTCTTCAGAGAATAATAAGTGCAATAAAAGAGTCCAAGGCAAAAATAGATCCATTTAAGGAACCAGAAAGACAGGTTAAGGATGTAGTTGAACAAATAAGAAAGTATCTTCCATTAAAAAGTTCTAAGATTAAAATAAAAGTTATAGTGCCAGCTTCAAGCTGGTCAGAGGTCAGAGGTTTCCTCAAGGGACAGGGAGATATACTATCAGAAAAGTGGTCCGAAGATGGATCAACTGTCAGTTTTCATGTGGAGATACCAGTTGGTGCTCAGATGCTTGTAACAGAGAGGATTGGAAAAATAGGGGGGAGAGTGGAGCTTTGAACAGATCTGAAGTCTATGTTAAGGATAGGGAAATTGTGATTCCCGGGCAAAAAATTGCAAAAGGGATGACACCAGGAGATAATGTGTATATCGACAAGGAGGGCTTCTTGAGATCGGCTCTTCTGGGTTTGGCATCTTTAGAGGGCAATAAAGTGGATGTAATTCCACTTGCATCAGCTTATATTCCAAAAGTGAATGATTTAGTCGTTGGAAAAATAGAAAAGATATCCGGGGGAACTATACTTGTCGATATAAATTCTCCATTCACTGCTGTAATAGTCCCGCCAAGAAACAACAAATTGGGTCTTGAGGTAGGCGATGTCATACTAGCCAAGGTGAAGGCTTTTGATGGAATGTCAAGCCCACTCTTAACGCTAGAATTTGAGGGTTTGGGCAAGATATCGGGTTGTGTTTTACTGGAAATAGATCCAGCTAAGGTTCCGAGGGTTATAGGGAGGAGAGGTTCCATGTTAAACATACTTTCGAGCAAAACTGGGAGCGAGATACTGGTTGCTCAGAACGGATTTGTTGTGGTGAAGCCAAGGGATCACAGGAGTCTTATGGCGATAATGAGGGCGCTTGAGGTGATACAGGAGGAATCCCACATATCAGGTCTAAGCGATAGAATATCAAAACTATTAGATACGATTTTAGCAGGTGGTTCCTGATGTTGTACGTTGAGAGAAGGCCTGAGAAGCTGATAGATGAGAATGGTCTTAGAACTGATGGCAGAAGACCGAGGGAGATGAGACCGATAAAAATGGAAGTTGGAGTGCTTGATAGAGCTGATGGCTCAGCTCTAGTTGAATGGGGAGGAAACAGAATACTTGCAGCAATATTTGGGCCGAGAGAAGTGCATCCAAAACACATGGCTTTGCCGGACAGAGCCCTAGTGAGAGTTAGATACAACATGGCCCCCTTCTCCACACCGGAGAGGAGAAAGCCTGGGCCGGACAGAAGGAGCATTGAGCTATCAAAAGTTATAAGAAACGCACTAGAACAGGCTATTTTCGTCGAGAAGTATCCAGGAGCGGCGATAGATATATTTGTTGAAGTCCTCAGATCAGATGCTGGCACTAGAGTGGCTGGAATAACAGCAGCCTCTTTAGCATTAGCAGAGGCTGGAATAGCGATGAGGGGGCTTGTTGCTGCTTGCTCTATAGGGAAAATAGGCGATGTCATTGTTGTGGATCCTGGACATGATGAGGACATGTGGGGAGATGCTGACATGCCTATAGCTGTGATGTTCGAGGACAGAGTGATAACTTTACTGCAAATGGATGGTCCGATGGACGAATCCCAATTCAATGAGGCATTATCTCTCGGTATGTCCTGCTGTGAACTCGTGTATGAGTTACAAAAAGAGGCTCTGAGAAGGCCTTTTGTGTTCGTGGAAAGAAAAGTTGTGGGAGGGGGTCAAACTGTATGAAGAAAGCATAGGTTCATCTCTGATGAAGGAATATATGCTGAAGGAATTGAAAAATGGAAAGAGGGTTGATGGAAGATCCTTTTATGAAATGAGAGAAATAGAGGTAAGACCAGGATCTTACACCAAATCCTGCGGGGAGGCTTGGCTTTCGTTGGGCGGAACTAAGGTTCTGGTTGGGGTAAGCGCAGATATAGGAGAGCCGTTTCCTGACACCCCAGAAAAGGGAGTAATGGTCTCTAATGTAGAGTTGCTTCCGCTTGCATCGCCAAGCTTTGAACCAGGTCCTCCAGATGAGAACTCAATAGAGCTAGCTAGAATAGTGGATAGAGCTTTAAGGAGCTCCAAATATGTTGACTTAGATAAATTAGTAATAGTTCCAGGAAAGCTTGTGTATCTTTTATTTCTGGACATGTATGTATTGGATCACAAGGGCAACTTAGCGGATGCTCTCACGCTAGCTACTGTGATAGCGCTCGCCAAATCTAAAATCCCAAAGGTAAGCTTGAGCTCAGATGGAACACCAGCGGTGATGAACGAGCAGATTTCAGTTCCGGTTAGCGATCCGGTGATGAACTTCACATTTGTTAAGATAGGGGACTACATACTCCTAGATCCTAATCTAGACGAAGAAATAGCATCCGATGCGATGATCACGATGGCCATAGATGGGCAAGGGAGAATATGTTCTATACAATTAAGAAAGGGGTTCTTTAGAGACGTTGAGATTAAAAAGATGTATGAGATTGCCAGGGAGAAGAGGAAGGAGTTGATGTCTGTGCTTGAGGAGGTGTTAAGAGTTGGTCAAGAGACCGCCTAGATCAAAGATATCGTCCGTTAAGTATGGATACAGAGTGAGAAGAAGAGCTGAGCAGGTCTTAATGAAAAGTAAGGCAGTGTATAAATGCCCCAACTGTGGAGCTTTGGCTGTCAAAAGAGTGTTTGTTGGCGTTTGGAGATGCAGAAAATGTGGTTTTGAGTTCACAGGAGGTGCTTGGGAACCGGAAACCTCTATAGCGACTCATGCAGAATCAGCGCTACAGCAGTGATCCTACTTGATTATATTCACCACATCAAGATATCCATCTCAGAGAACTAGATCCTTTATAAAGGACTTGTGCAGAGTTATTCCTGGAGCTATAAAGGTAAACAGAGGAAAAAGCTCTATAATCGACCTGTCCGAGAGGGCCATAAGGCTTGGTGCATCTAAACTTGTCATAATAGATCAGATAAAAGGGAATCCGTCTAGAATGAGATTTTTCGATGTCGCAAAGACTCCGCCGGAACCCAATCCAAGATCAATTCTGTTTTCTGGGGTTGCTTTAAGAAGAGAGATTACAGAAAAAAGGGTTCCAAAAGTGGAGACAATTGAGATAGCTTTTTCTGATGATAATATGAAGGAGCTGTCAAATTTATTAGGAGAGGGGATGGGCATATCAGTGCTCGAGTGTCCCATAAAGACAGAAGAGCTCGGGAAAGTGGACTCAGATGTTGTGTTGTTTGTTCATCTAAATAAAAGACCGGCAATAAGCTTCTTTTTGACGGATCCAGTGGAGGAGCTGGGACCCAGAATATACATAAAAGGGGTGGCATATTTATTTGATAGAGATAGAGATAAGGCTTAGGGGAGATAAGGAATTTCTGAATTTGATAACGCTCTCGCTCAAGCCTGATTATAAGGATATCTTATTTGAGAGGACAGATGACACTCTCTTGGTGAAATTCAGCGCAGATGAGATAACAAAAGCAAGGGCTATGTTCAATACTATAACAAGATTAGTTCAATCAATAACAGATATATATACCCTTGCTAAGGAGGAAAATTTATTTAGATAGCGGTGATATGGTATGGGCCGGTAGTCTAGCGGCTATGACGCCGCCTTGACGAGGCGGAGGCCGTGGGTTCGAGTCCCACCCGGCCCACTTTAACATCTTTCTTTTTCTGTCCTTCAGATTAATGATAATCCTTATTCCTTTCTGTATATGTCCCTTATAACCATTATTGCCAGCAGGACAACTAAAATAGCCTTTCCATAGATAGTCTGTGTAAAAGCAAGTATATATCCTACGAGAGGAATCCTAAACGGATTACCGGATACCTCAATCACCTTTCCATAGATATCCTCAGGGGATCTGTAGCCGGGATCTGGATAGAGATTGTTGTCACCTTTAGTGAAAATTTTACCATCCTCTATCGCCACTACCCTGTGGACTATTGGCGTGCTGCTCCATGGTACTTCAAAGACAATTATATCCCCTACTTTAAGGTTCATGGGATCCACTTTTTGCACCAGGATTAAATCCCCTGGTTCAAGTGTGGGCTTCATAGATCCTGACATAACAACAGCTAGCGGATACTTAACCCCAAAAACTAAATTTAGTCCAAAATCTACAAGGACTAGCAATAATAGAGCTACTAAAATGATGTACACTATCTCTTTTGCTGCTCTTCTGTAGAGGGAGCTCAAGTAAAATCCCCTTTTCAAATGGCTTTCACTCTTTTTATATCCTCCTTTCTCACTTTCTTTATTATTCTATAACCACACCGAGGACACTTATAGTCCTTAAAGAATTCCTCCATCTCGCTTTTCGAGAAAACGTAACCACATCTCATACACTCGTACATACGCCTATCCTCAATGTTCCATTTAAAAACTTAACCTAGAAGTTCTATCTTCTCCGGAGGGATCCCCCACTTTATAAGCATCGGCTTGACTTTTTTCACATGATTTCCCTGAAGTATTATGGTCTTCTCTTTCTCCTTATATGTACCGCCGCATGCGAGCTTGCTCTTCATATCCTTTAACAACGATCTAATATCCAGCTCCCCAGGATTTAAGCCTTCTATTAATGTAACCTCCTTTCTATACTTCCTTCTTTCTGATCTCACTGTTATCTTCTGTTCTTCTCTCTTAATCTCTCCACAAACGCATAATTCCTTAGGAAGACCACATACAGGACACCTATCCTCAACCATAAAACTTCCCTTCTCCTGTCAGTTGTTTAAGGTCGGAATTTAAGCTTACCGGTTAACGTCTCCTTATGATTAATGGTAAAAACAACAGAACAAGGGTGAATTATTCATGCTCATTGGCTCAATTATCCTGTTGTAATACTTCTTTTAAGGCCAACTTCTTGACTGCTATCCGAAGATCAGATTAAATATGTTAATCCTCTTTAGGGGGTGTATCTGTATATCTCAAAGAGCTTCTTTCAGGCAATCTAAGGCCTTTATAACCTAATTCTCAGCCCAAAAACAGATAGATAGTTCAAAATTACATAAGAATAGCAGCTATTCATACTAAATAACCTAGGCGGGCTATATCATTCCCCTTCAGTGCTTTGTTGCTTCAGAGTAGGTCTTATTCTCTCAAGAAGCTCCTTATACCTGTTCCTTACAGTGACCTCAGTAACTCCAGCTGCTTGAGCTAGTTCTCTTTGTGTTCTGTGAATCCCCTGCTCTTGGCAAGCCATATAAACAGCAGCAGCGGCTACACCCACGGGCTCTCTTCCCATTGTAGCACCCATCTTTCTCGCAAGCTTTAATATTCTCGTTGCTTGGGTTGCTACCTCCTCTGAGAGACCTAATTTAGTGCATATATGATAAGCAAATTTCTCCGGCTTGGGAGGAGGTATTTTTATTCCTAGTTTTCTGAAGAGAAACCTGAAGCTTCTGCCCACATCCTTCTCCTTGAGTCCAAAAAATTCTGCTATGCTTTCAAGAGTTCTTGGGATCTCCATCCTTCTACATGCAGCATAGATCACAGCAGCCACCATCGCATCCATGCTCCTTCCCTTTACTAATCCCTTTCCTGCAGCCATTCTATATAACATGGCGGCATCCTCCACAGCCTCTTCCGGTATGTTCAATGTCTCAGCAACATCCTTTATCTTCATGAGGGCTGGTTCTATTGTCTTTTCCTTTGAGTCACTGACATGCTTCTTTGTTCTCTGAAACCTTTTTGCGGACTTTTTACTCACGCTATCCTGACCAATAAAACCTGTATCCAGACCAAAACTTGGTCTTGTAGGAGATATCGGAGCCCCAGTATGGGCTCTCTTTATGTATTCATCTGAATCAAAAGCTCTCCATTCTTTTCTCTCTGTGGGAACGCCAGAAGATATTATAAGACCACAATCAGCGCAAACTAGCTCACCTGCATCAGGATCTTCTATTATATTAGTACTCCCACATCTGGGGCATCTAAGTTCCTCCTCTTTTTCCAAGACTAACCCCTCACAAACCGAAAACTTTTTATCAACTAAAATAGGCATCAATCGGTATATAAAGTTTTCGGTTTGTTTAAGAGGGTTACTTTCTAGTGCAATACCTGTGCGAACAATCGAAGTAAAATATTATTATTTTTATCTTACTTCAGGATAGTACTCAAGGGGTTTTCCTTTAAAAATAACTTTCAATTCATTAAATATTAGATATAACAAAATCCATCCGATCCCCTGTTTTCTCAATCTTCTGGCTGAGCTTAGAACAGACATCTTCCTGCTAAAGACGGATTTTCCATATTTATTAGCCTTCATTGAGAGCAGTATGTCCTCAGATAGTTTTGTATTTGGAAAACCACCTAATTTAATGAAGAAGTCCTTTCTGTAAGCCACATTTAATCCAAGAAAGTGAGTTATCCTGAGGAACCTTGTGACCCTCACAAGAAAATCGTACGAGAAGATATAGGCGATCTTCAATAAAATGCTTGAGTCATAGGGATAAACAGGACCAGAGGCCATCAAAACCCCTTTCTGGTTGAATGCCTCGGTTATTGCTTTTCCCCATTCATCGTTAACTAAGGTATCAGCATCGACAAAAGCCAGTATATCTCCTTTTGCCACATTTGCCCCAGCATTTCTTCCCTTTCCCGGACTATTAAGCCTAGGATCTACTAAAACTATATCTGCGTATCTTCTAGCTATTTCCACTGTTTTATCTGTGCTTCCCCCATCTGCTACTATTATCTCCCCTATATACTCTCTCTGTCTGTTCAGAGAAATTAGACACCTTTTTATGTATTTCTCTTCATTTTTCGTTGGTATTATGACGGAGATCATGGAATCACCAGGGATAAAGCTCCAGCTGCAAGGCTCATTGTGAAGTTCACAGATCCATTCCCAAAACCCTTTACTCCCGCTAGGTATCGAGTAGAATAGCCGCAATGGATCTTCTTTTCTGTTATTCTTCCGCAAACAGGACAAATTCTCTTCTCCTGAACTAAGGCTCCAAGAATACTATCAAAAAGACTTCCAAGAAAGCCACAAAAGGCAGGGATCATAAGAAATCTGATACTTCCACCAGAGATAAAGTAAGATTCAAAAGATATGGGGAGTGGAGAGAGCAAAGCTGTAACTGTACCAAGAAGTGATACAGCACCTGAGGTTCCAGCAGGAACTCTTTTCCAAGAGAACAGGAGGATAGGATCCTTCTCGCTTAGAACTCCTATCTCATTACTTAAAGTATCTGATGTGTCAGCAGCTATCGAACTGAAGAAAGCCAAAAGAAAGGCATCGTTTGAGCTAAATCTCCAGATAAGCAGGAAGATCAACGGAGGAACGCCGTTTGATAGTACATTGTTCCAACTTCTTCTTCCCTTTCTGTCCTCAGCAGCGCCTTTTATCTCCTTCAAATTATATTTATACACTGTAAACATAGATCCAAGAACGAAGAAAGTGAGCAATGGAAGGAATAGCAAAAGTCCTCCCAGAAGAACAGTAACAAATCCTACGATAATTCCTGAAGCTAGGCCCGATAGATTTACAGCGTCTTTTTTATAACCTAATAATGCTATAATCATAACTAATAACAGACCAACCAGCTTATCGTCCAACATCGATATCCTCTCAGCGATAGCTTTTTTAAACAGGTGGTTGCTGAAAGTCAATGGAGCATCCGTCATATAACGGGGCCGTAGTCTAGCTTGGTTCAGGATGCCAGCCTGGGGCGCTGGTGGTCGCGGGTTCAAATCCCGCCGGCCCCATAGCTAAAGTTCCTTCTGCATATAGAAAATTCCCTGTTCTCTATGATATCCAAGCTTGCGAAAATACTCTCTTGCACCTACACCAGATATAACAAGGATCTTCTTCACATCAAAGTCGCTTACAGCGATTTCCTCCATCTTCTCCATAAGACTTCTTCCAAATCCTCTGTGTTGAGCACTTTCTTCATTAAATGAGCCTATCGGCACCTGAATGCCGTACACATGAAGTTCTCTTACTATTCCAATGTTCCCATGGATTGGGACTCTGAACCTGAGAAGGCCCATGAGAACGTCATTTTTTTCATCTTCAATGGTCAGGAAAACTTCTGTTCCTCCACTAGCCTCATAATCTTCTCTTAGTATGCTTATATTCTTGAAATCTGGCTTTATCCCCCTAGCAATAGCATGTCCAACCTCTCTGTACCTTATCTCCTTTATCCTTATTCCTCTCCTCTCCAACTTCTCCTCCACTAATTGCCTTATATTTCTCCTTTTCACTCCTGCCTCTATTCTCTCGATCGGAATATCCCTCTGAACATGCTGCACCCTTATCCATCTGGGCATTATCTCATAGACTCTTGCCAGAAGATCTACAGCAGCGTCATCCTCTAGAGGATAATATCTTCCTGACTTCCACTCCTCAAACAGCTTTGTCCCTTTTATGACCAAGGTTGGATATATTTTAAGCATATCTGGCTTGAAAGAGCTGTTCTCGAATATCTCCTTGAACATCTCAAAATCTCTATCTAGATCACTTCCTGGTAAACCCGGCATTATATGATAACACAGTTTATACCCCTTATCCTTCAATACTCTTGTGGCCTCAATAGTATCCCTTACTGTGTGACCTCTCTCAACTCTTCTCAGCACATCATCATATATCGACTGAACTCCTATCTCCACCCTAGTGACCCCAAGCCTCAGCATGAATTCTGCCTGCTTTTCCTTTGCCCAATCAGGTCTTGTCTCCACAGTCAAGGCTACACATCTTGAGCTAGCTTTTTCATTTCTCAGATGAGCTTCCTCTATGCCCCTGCTTCTGTAAGAAGTGCTTGAGGGGAAATCAGTCAGGGCATCAAAGCAGTCCTTTATGAACTCCTCTTGATACTGTTGCGGCATTGCTGTGAAGGTTCCGCCCATCACTATCAATTCCACTTTTGAGGGATAGTATCCTACATCCATAAATTGTTTCAGTCTATCCTGAACTTGTACATACGGATCATATCCAACTTTGCTTGCCCTGACAACAACAGGTGATTCCTCTACATAACTTTGAGGTATATTCTCTCCACCGGGGCAATAAGAGCACCTTCCATGAGGGCATTTGCTAGGCTTCGTCATTACTGCTACTACAGCCACTCCTGATAACACCCTAGCATGTCTCACCATTTTCGACTCCCTTTCTAGCTATCACCACATGGTTTCTGGGAAAAATTCCCTCCTCATGAATAGTTATCTCATAAAAACCAGCTTTTTTAACTAAACCCACAAGCTCTCTTCTTGAGAAGAGGTGATAGTATCTCTTCTCTTTTCCCCATGGAATATATGTGTCCCACAGCTCTTTAACTCTACCCAAGATTCTATCTAATGCCATTCTAGGGATTTTTTTGAGAAATCTGGGCTGAAAAACAGACCATACTGTTATTAATACTTCTCCTCCGCAAGATGTCACTCTAAATATCTCCTTTAACGTTTTCAATCTCTCCGGCTTAGACGGCACATGATGTAGTGTTGCAACAAGCAGAATGCAGTCAAATGCATTGTTTCTGAATGGAAGGGATGTGATATCACACTGTACTAGTTCAGCATCGGGGATCATCTTTCTTGCTATTCTGAGCATCTCTATTGATATATCCACCGAGAAAACATCAGAACCCACATCTAAAAAGTACTTTGAGTTCCTTCCAGGTCCACATCCTGCATCTAATACTCTTCGGCCGTGTACAAGCTTTATTTCAGGCCAAGGCTTTCTCCTCTTGCTGCTGTAATCACCTGCTATTTTATCGAAGGTGTGCATGATTTCTCTTTTTATAGTAAGGATATCCTCAAACATAATCTTCCTGCTACCTCAGGGAAACAGTTTTTATAAAGACCACATTAAGTTGCAGGGCGTAGTCTAGCTTGGCTAGGATGGAGGCCTCGGGAGCCTCAGACCCGGGTTCAAATCCCGGCGCCCCCATTTTAAAGCTTCTCCTTTCTCATATCAACTACATCCATAACATCTTTTCCTGTTCCAACAAGGGTCACGGGAACTTTCAGCTCGTTCTCAACCATATCTATGAAATCCCTTGCTTCTCTGGGAAGATCTTCATATCTTCTGGCTCCTGAGGCCCCTGGAAAAAGCACATCTAATTTTGTTATCGCTACTTGCGTGGCACTATTCAGCATGACGGCTCTCTTCGCAAGCTTGAAATTGAAGGGAGCCGACCTTCTCTTTCTCCCTGTTACCGTGGCTACTTCCAGCATTCCCAGCCTTCTGGCCTCCTCCTCACTGTACTCATTCTCGAGAGGCCCTCCCCCAACTCTCGTTACATAAGATTTAAATATAACTAGGATGTCATCTATTTTCTTCGGTCCCAGACCCACGTCTGAGCATATAGCTGAGGCAGTCGTGTCTTTGGATGTGCAGAATGGATAGTAGTCTGTATGCCATAAGGAGAGAAATGTGCCTTGGGTTCCCTCAATGAGAACTTTTTTCCCAGAATCGACTGCCTCATTTACTATTTTTGGAACATCTTCTATATATTTCTGAAGCTCCGGCACATCTCTTGCTATCTTAAGCTTTCTAAGGACTCTCTCTGCATTTGCAGGACCTGTTCCCGTTCCTGTAGTGCCTACAGTTCCCTTTAAGTGAAGGTCAGAGGAATCCATCTCTATATGTCTCCTCTCTATTATACCACAGTTTTTATCCATGTATATTCTGTTTTCAGCTCCAGTGATTTTTATCTCATTGAAAAAGACCTCGGGATTTATCAACACACCAGGGCCTATCAAGAGAAGAGATCTCTCATTAACGAAAGCGGATGGGATCTGTCTTAGCTTGAACTCCTTCCCTTTAAACACAACAGTGTGTCCAGCATTTGGCCCTACCCCTCCTCTGACTCCTATATCCACATCATCTGCAAGGGAAAGATAACTCAGTATCTTCCCCTTTCCTTCATCTCCATAGAACCCTCCAACAACAACAGTAGCAGGCATTTCTACCCCAACCAGCTTTTTTAACCAAAAAGAAAAAGATTCCTATTCAATAAGTCTGACATATAGCTTTTTATTTTCACACCCCTGATTTTCCGGGCTCCGGTGGTGTAGCCCGGCCAAGCATGGAGGCCTCTCGAGCCTCAGACCCGGGTTCAAATCCCGGCCGGAGCATACTTCTTACCCTTTCTGATCTTTTCCGCCTGTGCTATCCTGTTAGATCAGTAACCAAACAGGGATAAGGGATCAAAAGCAGCGATAAAGAAGACAGCATAATATATTAGAAGGCTTGTTATGATGAAGAAAAGTGCCCTCATATACCTTTTGTGGTACAGTGGAACTATCATGAACATCAGCTGCACTAGCCATAAAAATAAATTAAAGTTCCTGAATGCATCTGCTTTAGTCAGCATCCACACGCTTGACACCCAGACGCTGAACTCTGCTATAAGAAGGGATATGGGAAATGTTAATAATGCATAGATAATCCCAAAAACTGCTTCAAAAAGTAACTTCTTCAGGGTAAGAGGGGCCCTTAACTTAGTTGGCTTAGCTGGAGGTCTTATAGGTCTCCTCAGCATGAGCACACCTTGTTGTCAGCTAGACTTGAATATTTAACCATGTGCGGATTTTAGTTTATATATAAATAATTGCAAAATCAATAGAAAATCCCATAGTTTCTATCATAAGATTAATCGTCTATACTTTTATATAGCTTATGAAGGCCAAAGCGATGAACATATTCAAGCAGACTATAGGTTACATGCCTACAGCAAAAGCCACCCTTGCACAGCTCTCTAACCTGATTGGATGAGGACCATCCCAATAAGCCGAGAATCTCCTAGCTTTAGCCGTGAAGAATGTCAAAATCTCACTAGTGTACCTATAACTTCGCCTTTTAGAGCTCTCTCTATCGACTCAGCATCTGGTGGCACTATAGCTAGGGGTATGTTTGATCTCTTAAGGACTAGGAGAGCCAGATGATCTAAAAGATCATATTTTCCTGGAAGAAACTTCTTTTCAAGGATTATCCTCTCCAGCTCGTCATAAGTCATTCTATCATATTTTCTTGCATTTGGATCCTCTTTCGGATCCCTCTCATAAACTCCTCCCTTCTCAGAAGCCTTTACTAAGATATCCGCTCTTATTAGCTCTGCCATTATCGCAGCTACTGCATCTGTTGACTGAGCTGGAGCTATTCCTCCCATTATAACAAGACCTTTAGAGTCAAGACCTTTGACGGCCTCTTCATATGATGAAGGGACATAAGGATAGGAAATATCGAAGAGAGCAGAGATTAAAACCATTGCATTTAATCTAGTTGCCTCTATGCCAATGATATCTTGGACTGCCTTTGTTGCACCGAGCTTCTCCGATATACTTATGTACTCCCTTGCTAATAAACCTCCTCCTGCTACCACGACAATTCTATTTCCCTCTCTTAAAAGTCTTCTTAAAAGATCTGCTATCTCCTTTATCTCGCTTATTTTTCCTTCTCTCAGTTCATTGAATATATGACCACCCAGAAGGAGGACTATATTCAATAGAATCACCTCTTCTCAATAAAATCTTATTGGTTTATCCAGCTTAGATAAAAGGACGACCTTGCTTTCCTTCTGCTCATCTATAATCTTATAAGATGTTAGGTTTGCTATTTCTTTAGCAAAAGATCTAACTTCCTCATGCGATGGAGAGTTTTCTCTTGACATCCTCCTTCTTGAATATCCCACATAACTATATCCTTTTGGCTCCACGTAAGTGGGCTCGAATTTATCAATAAGCTCAGCAAATTCTTTTGCAAGATGCATGTTTACTCCTTTTATAGCTGTTATCCTCATGACAACAGGAGATGTAAGAGATTTTATCAGAGAAAGAGTTTTTACAACTTTATCCCAAGCATCAGGGACAAGAGGTCTTGAAATTCTGTTAAAGGATTCCCTGTTTGGAGAATTAACCGTTATATAAAGCTGAGTGGGCTCTGTGGAAAGTCCCTCTATTACATCAGGCATGGAGCCATTTGTCACTATAAATGTGGTCATCCCCCTCCTTTTGTAGGCTTCAACAAGCTCTCCTATGTAAGGATAAAGGGTGGGCTCTCCTGTAAGTGATATAGCTGCGTGTTTTGGATTCTCCGCTTCCTCCAGCATCTTTTTGCTGAATACTTTGACTCCTTTGTACCCCTGAACAATCATTCTCTGAATTCTTATTGACTCCTCTGCTATTTCTTCGGGATCATCCCATTTATAACTCTCATCTGGAATCTCTTTCCATCTCATTTCCGGAGGAAGATCGCTTGCATTAGTCCTCCAGCAGTGAAGGCATTGAAAATTACAGTATATGCTTGGTGACATTTGTATGCATCTCCAAGATGGTATACCAAAAAACTTATGTTTATAACATGTTCTACCTCTCATTATAGCTTCTCTGAACCAAGAACACGGTTTTAAGGCTGAATGATTTAGTATAAGCTGATATCCCTGTCTTCTCATGAGCTTTCTCAGCGAAATCTCGGCTGGAATTTCCACAATAAGATTCGGATATCAAGCTATATATAGTTTTCCTAAGGAAGCTTAGAAGGGATAACATGGCAATAAGCAATAGGGTAAATCAGAGGACAGTTCTACTTCTCATATCTCTAATTCAGTCAGGAGGAAGGGATAAGCCAATAAGTTTATCTGATTTAGCAGAATTCACGGGTATACCAAAACCTACCTTAGTTAGATGGTTTAAGGAGGCAGAAAATGGCGGATATGTAATAAGAGCTGTTAAGGGAAAGAGACATCACTTTATAGTGAGTGCCAAGGGGCTTGCTCTTCTCAATGGAGTTTGTGAGCTTATATCCTCCGGAGAAAAGCCCATTGAAAGAATTGCTGGCGAGGTTTTCACGGGACTCGGAGAGGGAGCATATTACATGTCTCTCGAGGGCTACAGAAGGGAGTTCCTTAAGCACCTTGGTTACGAACCCTTCAAGGGGACTCTTAACTTGAGGATAATATCAAAATCCGCTATATATAGTGTTATAAAGTGGATTGAAAAGGTCAGGCCTGTCATAGTGCCGGGGTTTACCGAGTCAGGAAGAACTTTCGGAAGTGTCAGAATATACCCAGTTAGACTAAATGGAGAGTTATGTCATGCTATTTTTCCAGAGCGAAGGCACTATAATGCTGATGTCATAGAAGTTATATCTAAGGATAACCTCAGAAGAAAATTGAACCTGAAGGATGGGGATATAGTAACTGTAGATCTGCTAAGCTGGGACTGACAGTCATACAAATGAGAATTTTTAGTATTAAATTTTATAACTATAAAATTATTAAGTTAAATTGTTCGAAGAGGCTTGTAATGCTGCTTTAAGTAATCTAAGCATCAATTACCTGTTCATGGCACTAAAAACCTTGGTTCCGCCTACATAAGTTTCCAGAACACGTAGCTTCCTCAGATCATCGACCTTAAATGGATCTTCTTCTAGTACTATGAAATCAGCCAGTTTCCCTTTCTCAAGAGAGCCCAAGTTCTCCTCATCAAATAACACATAAGCAGATCCCTTAGTATAACAATAGAGAGCCTCCTCCAAGTCTAAACATTCTTCCTTTGTGATCTCATAAAGAGGTAGAGATTTGCCTCCTCTTGTTACAGCAGCATAAACTGTTTTCCATGGGTTTAAATCCTCCACAGGACAATCTGTCCCAAAACCCAAGTTTATGCCGCTTGAGAGCATCTTCTTGAATCGATAAACCCACTTTGCTCTCTTTTCTCCAACTCTATTTAATACCCACCAATCTGTTATGACAAAATGAGGCTGAACGGATAACACGACTCCAAGCCCACTAATCCTAGTGATTTGGTCATCACGCACTACAGATGCGTGCTCTATTCTATGCCTGTTTTCGAAAGTTTTTATATTTTCGTATATATCAAGTATCATATCTATGGTTTTATCTCCTATTCCGTGCACTGCAAGCTGGAGTCCGCTTTTATCAGCTTCCTCTGCTATCCTCCTCAACTCTTCCCTGCTTATATTTGGATTACCACTTGTGAATGAATCGGAATAAGGTTCTGAAAGCCAAGCCGTCCTAGCCCCTAATGAGCCATCTGCTAGGATCTTCAACCCATTTATTCTCAAGAACTCATCGCCAAATCCTCTTTTCATCCCTAAGTTTCTCAATGTTTCCAGAACTTCTGGATTTAAATAGACTCTAATCCTAATTTTCAACTTCTTCTCGCTGTTCAAATGATATAGAGCTATTAGACTATTTCTATCACAGCTAACAAATCCGACTGTTGTTACTCCTTGAGATGCAGCAAAATCTATGGCCTTAGAGAGAAATCTTATGTAGTCCTCTTGAGTTAAATCTTCCTTCACTTTTTCTCTCACTCTCTCAAGCGCTTTTTCCATAACGATACCGATGGCTTCTCCTTTCTCATTCTTAATTACATTCGGATCTTCGCTTTTCAAAAGCCCGGTCAACTCCATTGCTTTAGTGTTAAGAACAGCAGCATGAACGCAGATTCTAGTGAGTACAACAGGTTTATCCCTAACTACTTCATCTAGATCCCATCTGGTCGGAAATCGCTTTTCTTTGAAATTTTCTTGATCCCATCCATGTCCTAATATCCATTTATTCCTTCCATTATGGGATCTAAGTCTCTCTTTTAGATCTGTTATGCTTTCAACGCCTTTTAGATCAAGCATCTCCAGATACATGCCAAGCTCATCTAGATGAACATGAGAATCCACAAAGCCAGGAAGAACAACTTTTCCTTTAAGATCTATCAATTTTAGGTCAAGTGCATCTACTATATTTCTCGCTTTGTCTTCATCACCCGTATAAACTACCCTACCATTTATAACAACGAGAGAGTCTGCTATTTTTGTTGGTTTGAAGGAAACATAAATTTTTCCATTAACAAGACAGAATGAGTTTTCCATCTGGCAGTCATGACAAATCTTTCAATAAAAACTTGCGTAGCAAAAAGGTTCTTCAGTTTCCTTTCTCGATTCGAGTCAATAATAAATATTTAAATTCTAGGTGTAGATCTGAGAGATGAGGATCTTATGAGTACTAGAGCACTAAGGCTAAAATTTGTTGTGAGGGAAGATCATACTTCATTTATAAAATGGTTTGAGAGATTAAGAAAATGGGTTGAGACTGATGAGGAGAGGGCCCTTCTCTCGCTAAGCAGTGAGGGAGATGCATTTTATGTCCAAATTCCAGAGACAATTCTAGATACAGAATCTGGTCTGCTTCAATCCCTAGCTCTAGTGATAGACAGTTTGCCTCATGGAGATATCAGGTTAGAGGATGTTGAGGCCGATTTCTCTCACATGCCAGGACCTTCCAATGGGGCTGAAGGGATAAACAGGTCTCTTGGTGCGAGAGGAGTTATGCTGGGTGCAGTTTTGAGGCCTATCCAGGGAATACATCCAGCAGATTTGGCAGATGTCTCATATAAACTCATATCAGCAGGCTTAGACTTTGTAAGAGATATTCCAGGTTTGATCAACCAAGAGGCATCTCAAATAGGCTTAAGGATATCTCTTATAGAGGAAAAAATAGATAAGATCAAAGAGGAAACTGGAAGAAGGGCAGTTTACTGGGTAAATGTGACATCCAAACTGGAGAAACTTGTAGACATAGTTCAGAAATCCCTTGATAGTGGTGCAAGGACATTATTTTATGATTTAAATGTGGGGTGCATGGACGGCATTGTTACGATCAGAGAGGAATTTGGAAAGAGAATTTTTCTATACGTAAACCTTCCATCATATCAGAGCTCTTTTTCTCCATCCATCTTGGCTAAGCTTGCTAGACTTTATGGTGCCGATGTCGTGGAGAGACCTGGCTATTACGGAACAAACAGAGAGGAAGTTCTCAGCATAGATAGGGCTCTCACATCAGGAATTGAAGTTAAGAAATCTCTGCCAGTAGCAAGAAACATTCATCCAGGGGAGGTGGAGGCAAACTTAGCTATTTTTGGGGAGGAACAAGCAATAATAGCTGATGAAGCAGTATATGAACATCCAATGGGAGAAGAAGCAGGAGTTAAATCCATGAGGGAATGCATAGATGCCTTTCTCAGAGGGGAAAGACTTCCAGAAATACTTAACAGCCATGAAGAGGTGAAAGTAGCGGTAAAGAAGTGGGGAATCCTTGCAACTCAGTGATAACTTTCAGGCCGAAGCATCAGTTTTAATCAGTATTCGCTCATTTCCACAGGAGTTTCTAATCCTTCTTTCAGGAATTTAGGCAGGTTTACGCTGGAGAACCATCCAAACTCTTCTTTAAGTATCAATATAGCTGCTTCTGGAGGAATTACGCCCTTTTCTGTTACTATTAGATCGACATAAGAGGCAGGAGTGACATCAAAAGCAGGATTTCTGACTTTCACTCCCGGGTTGTCTTTTAGGTACTGTGTTTCCACTATTTCGTCAGCTGGCCTCTCCTCTATCCTTATGAGAGATCCCAAAACAGTCTCTGGAGAGAATTTATAGGTCTCAGCAGCTACAATAAAATTGACTCTGGCCTCATGGGCAGCTAAAGCAATCATGGACGTTCCTATTTTGTTCACTACAGCTCCATTTGCAGCCACAGCATCAGCTCCTACAACAACTTTATCTACATGCTCCATGAAAAATCTAGCAGCCGAATCCACTATGAGAGATACAGGTATCCCTTCCTTGGCAAGAATCGATGCTGTTATTCTTCCTTGATACCTGGGCCTAGTTTCAGTAGATATAACCTCAAACCTCTTCCCACTTCTCCATGCATTCACTAGAATACTTACAGCAGCAGTGCTATGGCAATGAGTCATTATAATATCTCCATCTTCTATTCTTCTCGATCCATACATTCCTATTAGATCAATGGCCTTAAGAGAGTTCTTGTAGAACTCGTCAGATGCCTTAAATACACTTTCCTTTATTTCATCCTTAGTCCTTCCCTCCTCATATGCTTTATACGCCCTAACCATGACATATCTTAATGCGTTGGGCAGGGATACCGCAGTAGGTCTTGTCAGTAGAAGCACTTTAGCAGCATCATCAAGATCTCTCAGAAACTCCTCCCTATTGGTGGCCTCCGATTTTGCTGCAGCTATACTTAATCCCCTTACAGCCGCTCTAGCTATCTCGCCGGCACCCCTTATTCTCATATTTTTTATATCTTCTGCGAGCTTAAGGACTTCTTCAGGCACTGTCATAAGAAATATATTTTAGCAGGGTCATCTTATTAAATGCACATCAAAGTGGGATGTTGTGGCTTCTGCTTCTCTAAAAAGAAATATTACAGTTTATTCAATGTAGTTGAAGTGCAGAATACATTTTATAAAATTATATCTCAGAAACTCGCTTCTTCTTGGAGAAAGGAGTCCCCTGAATGGTTTGAATTTGTTCCAAAAGCATGGATGGCTCTCACTCATGATCCAAACAGCACTTTCTGGAGGAAGAAAGGCCTTCCACATGGAAGAAATGTAGGGTTGCTCAGATGCAGTGAGGATAATCTCAAGTTGTGGAAAGAATTTCTAGAGTCTATTAAGCCCTTAAACCCAGAGCTGATCATATTTCAGAGTCCCCCTTCTTTTGAAGCTACAGAAGAGAATATTGATAATGCATACAGATTTTTCAAGTCCATAAGGGGTGATGTAGACAAAATTGGCTGGGAGGTAAGACATGAAAGCTGGAAGGACAAGTTAGACAGTATTCTAAGGGAACTTGACATAATACATGTAGTAGACCCTCTATACGATAGACCTGCGCTGGTTGGAAGAACCTCTTACTTCAGGCTTCATGGAGGAAGAAAGGGAAGGAAAATAGTGTATAAGTACAAGTATGGGGATGAAGAGCTCTCTCATCTCGCTGAATTCATATCTGGCTTGAGTTCTGAGGTCTCATATGTGATGTTTAACAACTCCTATATGGGAGAGGACTCCCAGAGGTTCTTGAGTGTACTGAAATCTATAAGTACATCCACCCCTCAAGAGAACTCCAATCCCAAGTGAGGTCCTCTGGAACATAATTCCCGTATATTATAGATCCCCTCCATACACTGAACTGCGGATCTGCTATCATGGATGGCTGAGAATCAATCCCCAGCTCCCTCAGCTGTATTCTTATTTTCTCAGGAGAGCTGACAGCAACACCCTCCATTCCGTCAGGAACCTTCCAGTTGAAGGCACCCCCTGAGAGTATTATCCTTCTCACTAAGCTGGATTGTATCTCTACAGGAGTCTTAGATATTGAGAGCCTGATTGCCTCCGCAATGCTCACATTTCCGGGTATAACCTCCCCTCCCACCACAGTATCGGCTGGTGGAGCGAATCCTCTAGTGTAATAACTCTGGTAAAGCTCATGTCCTGGATTAAAGAAGAACTCACCTATTAGAAACCTCATCCATGCCTTGTCTCCCATATCTACGCTAACAGTAGTTCCCGGTATTGAAAACCTGTTCTTCACAGCTCCTTTATGTGCCTTTGTCCATTCTATTGCTTTATCTAAATTTAATGGAACAAGACCAGCCATCTCCTTGAATATTCTGACGAATTTCTCCTCTCTTGCCAGATCCGAGTAGCCAATATCCTTTAATATCTGAGATGTAATTCTGTCAGAATCGTAACCTCCTCTGTTTAGTGGAATTAGAGCAGCTCTTATCACATCCCTGCTTATGGGAGTGACTTGTGTGTTTCCATGGCCTGACTCTATCACAGTGCATGTAGTGGCTTTTTCAGCTATAGCAACAGAAAGAGGCTGGGGTATTATTGTAACAGCTTTTATAAGACCTCTTCCATGTTCCTCATTTACCTCTTTATGGATCTCAAACATCCTCTCGTACATGTAAGTTGGTGATTGAGCTGCTAGAGCAACTACAACGTAAAAACCATCAAAAGGCCTTCCGCTTGGATCATATTTTCCAGGATAGTACTTTTCGAGTGTGTACTTAATTATCTTTTTGACAATCTTCCAACCTCGCTCATCATCTCTTGCTATTACACCATTTCTCATGGGATAATAGAGTCTAGATAGATCGGCTTTTGATTCCAAGTACTCCGATACAGCAGGTCCTACTATAACTTCCTCAGCAGCAAGACCTCTTATCTCCGCTGATATTTTGGAAATCTTGGGAAAATATCCTCTATTTTCTATGAAATCTGGGTACTTTCCCCTCCATATGGGGCCGAATTTAACCAAACTGGTGCCGAAATCCAGAGCAAATACAGGTCTAATTACAACCCCCAAGCTTACACCTCTGCTTCCGTGAATCTATAGAGGGAGGATATATCAACTTTGTTGGTCCTGTTTATCTTAACACCTTCCCTCTCTAAGATCTTTCTCTTCAAGTCCACTCCATAAGAGTACCCTCCAAGGCTCATATCACTTCTTATCACTCTATGGCACGGAATAATCAAAGGAAAAGGATTCATACCCATTATCCTTCCCATAGCTCTTGGGTTCATCTTAAAAAATTTGCCTAGTTCCCCATAAGTACAGACCTTTCCACGAGGGATCCTCAACAGAGAGGTAAGAACACTCCAATTTGGGGTCTCGATGAGGATGTTAAGATCAACAGAAACGGGCTTTCCCATGAATAAATCAAATATAGACTCGGCTACTCTTCTTGCTCTCTCCTGAATGCGAGGATCCACCTCACCATGAAACTTCTTGATATCATAGTTTCTTTTCAGATAGAAAATTGCTTTATCCCAGCTGTCAAGAGGCAAAGTGTTGCAAAAAAGTTTTCCCTCTCTGAACACCATTCCCACAAAGAATTTATTTACCTCTTCGATCACAATGTATTCTTGCGACCTCACAGAAGAGAACTGCAAATGTAAGTTAAAAATAGGTGTTTTTTATGATAGAAATTGATGGGAGCTATGGCGAGGGAGGTGGGTCCCTCTTTAGATATTCCCTCGCCTTGTCAGCTCTCTCAGGGATACCCGTAAAAATCAAGAATATAAGGGCTAAAAGAGATCCTCCTGGCCTAAAACCTCAACATCTAGCTGCAGCCAAGGTGTTGGCTGAGATATCTAGTGCAAAAGTAAGTGGTCTAGCAATAGGATCTACTACTGTTGAGTTTATTCCTGGAGAAGTAAGAGGTGGAAGGTACAAATTTGATGTGGGTACTGCAGGAAGCGTCTCGCTTATAATACAGGCGGTTTTACCTGTTGCGATCAGGGCAAATTCTCCCATAGAATTGGAGCTTATAGGTGGTACGGATGTGAGGATGGCACCTCCAGTTGATTATATGAGAAACGTATTTCTTAAAAATTTATCTCTTATAGGAATAAATGTAGAGCTACAGCTGATTAAGAGGGGTCATTATCCGCGGGGCGGAGGAAGGGTATTTCTCAGGATAAATCCAATTTCAAAGATAAAAAATATAGAGATGGTAAGACTTGGCGAGATAAGGAAAGTAGGGGGATTAGCCCATGCAGTAAGACTCAGAAAGGACATTGCTGAGAGAATTGCATTATCTGCTACAAAAATTCTTAAAAACGAAGGATTTAACCCTGAGATCGGCGTGGAATGGTCAGAGGATGGCCATCTTGGTCCAGGGGCTGGAATAACAGTGTGGGCAGAGTCCAATAGCACAATAGGAGCAGATTCTCTTGGTGAAAGAGGGAAACCGAGTGAAATAGTAGGAAAGGAGGCAGCATTAAAACTAATTGATGAGATAAGAACAGGAATGGCTTTTGACAGGCATACAGGGGACATGTTAATACCCTATCTTGCAATATCTAGTGGAAGGTCAGCTATTGGGGTGTCCAATCTGACGCTTCATGCAATATCAAACATATGGCTATGTGAGAAATTCTTTAATATAAAATTTGATATAAAGGGGGAAAAAGATAAGCCCTGTGTAATTGAGGTTGTTGGGAAAGGGATCTAATCTTGAACGACGAGCTTGAATTTATTGTAGAGGAGATCTCAAGAAAATCAGGTAAAAGTAAGGAAGAGATATGGAATATGGTAAGAAAGTATGTAGCTGAATATGATGGAATATTGAGAGAAGATGGAGCTGTCTACTTGGTTGCTCATGATCTTGGGGTGAAATTAGAGCAGAAAGCGGAGAAAATAAAGGGACCTGAGATAATCCCACTGGAAAAAGTAGTTCCTGGAATGAGAAGGGCGATGATAAGAGGAAGGATAATTAGGATGATCGGCGTGGTGCCATATATTTCTAGGGATGGGGAAAAAACCGAAAGAGCTGAATTTTTCATATCAGACGGAAAGAAAACTGCAAGAGCTGTTGTCTGGAGTAAAGGCATAGTTGACAGAATAAAGAAAGGGGAAATCCAAGAAGGGGATGTGGTGATGATATCCAGAGCAAGAATAGGAAGAAGAGGGGAAGAGATCTCCATAAATATCGACTCTGAAAGCGAGATAAATGTGCTGGAAGGAGAATTTCCTGAATATCCAACTCCATCAGCTAGAATCTTATCGGTAGCTGAGATTTTATCTGAAGAATTTCCTCTCCCTGAAGTTGATGTAAGAGGGATATTATCAAATATATTTCAGCCAGCAGAATTTTCTAAGAAGGACGGGGAAACTGGAAGAAGGGTGACTCTTACTCTCAGGGATGAGAAAACCGGAGATGAGATAAGAGTGGTCTTCTGGAATGAAAAAGTAGATCTTCTGTCTGGTGTGCAAATTAACAGTCCAGTTGTACTGAAGAACATGAGAATAAGAGAAAGAAACGGATCCATAGAACTGCACTCAACAGCTCTGACAGAAGTTTTCGTGGAAGGTCCTCAGACAAGTGGCTTTTTCAAAGGGGAGATAATTTATTTATCAAAAATAAGGGATATAGCTTTAAGAAACGGTTCCAAGAAAATGCTGTACTTTATAATAAAAAAGAATGGAGAGCTATTGCCAGGCAGAGCTTGGGATGATGCAGCAGAGATGCTATCTAGGACAAGAGTTCCGTGCCTCGTCGAGATTAAAGATGCATATACAGTAAAATTGGGAGATAGAGATTTTCTATCGATAGATAAAGGTTCCAAGATTAGAATTATAGAGAGTAGAACAGAAAGTGGTGCTTTTATGGATTACTCGACTGCAAAAGGTATTATATACACGAAGACTTCGATATCGGAAGCTATTGGAGGTCTTGTTGAAGTGAGGGGTCTTGTGAGCTACGTGGGAGATATATTCATAAGATGGTATTGCGAAAAGTGCGGAGAAAGAGTTGAAAGAGAGTACGGAAAGTTCATATGTCCCAATTGTGGTGATACTACAGGTCTTCCGAGACCAAGTTTAACCATATTTATAGATGATGGAACCGGAGTTGCAAAAGCGGTAATAACAGGAAAGGATGTGGAACAGGTAGTGAAGAAGTCTGTTGAAGAAATGCTAGAGGAAATAGACATGAAAGGGCTAGAACTAGACAGGTACTCTCCTGATGATCTGAGGAATAAGCTCAATGGAGAGGAGGTAATTGTTAGAGGGTCGGCAAGGATAGGAAATGACGGTGTACCGAGAATAATAGTAGAGGAGATGGAAGCTCCTAAGGTGGAATATGAGATATCCTTTCTGACAAACAGGGTCAGGAATATGATTACTGAGCTATCGAAGGGAGGCGATAGATTTGACCAGAGTGATAGTGGAGAACAGGGAGCCTGAGGAAATATTCTTAGGACTGAGATCTAGGGGGATATGGGCCGAGAAAAGGCAATTTGAGCCAGGGGACTACATTTTAGGAAATGATACATGTATAGAGAGAAAAACCGTTAGAGATTTTCTATCCTCTATTTATGATGGAAGGCTCTTTAATCAGGTAAAGCGAATGAGAGAACTATATAAAAAAGTAGTCCTTATAGTAGAAGGAGATCTCCTCGGGCTAGACGGGAGGGAGAAGAAGATACTGTATTCAGCTATCTCCAGAATCATAGCGGAGGGAATATCGGTTGTAAACACTCCTGACAGGGATGCAACAGTAGAATTCATTGCATCTTTAGCCGAGAAGAGACAGAAAGAAGGCTTACAGTCCATAACAGCTAGAAGAAAGGGAAGGGTGGAGGAGAAAGAGAGGACTTTGTTCATTCTTCAAGGATTTCCTGGGATAGGGCCAAAACTATCAGAAAAACTTCTAATAAAATTTGGATCCCTAAAAGGAGTTTTTAATGCGAGCTATGGGGAACTAAAAAGCATCCTAGGAGAGAAAAAAGCAAGGGCATTTGTTGATACTCTTGAAAAAAGATTTATCAGGAAGGAGGAGGAAAAAATCACGGATTTATCCTTGTAGGAGTCCTTGGGAATGGAACAACATCTCTAACGCTATCAGCGCCGCTTATCCATCTAGCTGTTCTCTCTATCCCCAGTCCAAATCCTGCATGAGGGACTGTTCCATATCTTCTCAAGTCTATGTACCACTTATAGCTCTCAGGATCCAAGTTTTCCTCCTTTATTCTAGTCAGCAACTCGTTCAGATCATCGATCCTCTGTCCTCCCCCGACTATCTCTCCTATACCCTCTGGTGCCAGAAGATCTGCACACACAACCTTTCTCGGATCCTCTTGATATATCTTATGGTAAAATGCTTTTGCTGTTTTTGGATAATGAGTGACAAATACAGGAAGGTCAAACTCAAGAGATATAGCCCTTTCAGCTTCTGCTCCTAAATCCTCCCCCCATTCTATCCTCACTCCTTTTCTCTTAGCTATCTCTATCGCTTCATCGTATGTTATCCTTGGGAATCTCCCTGATGGAGGTTCAAATTTCCTCTTTAATATGCTCAGCTGATCTGCAGCCCTCTCGCATACTTTCTCCACGGCATATTTAAGTGAGTTTTCGACTATATCCATCATAGAATTTAAATCTGCCCACGCCATCTCGGCTTCTAGATGCCAGAATTCAGTTAAATGTCTCTTGGTTCTAGATTTTTCTGCCCTAAAACTCGGTTGTATTGTGTAGACATTGTCAAAAGAGAAAATCATTGCTTCTAAGTAGAACTGAGAGCTTTGAGTTAGATAGGCCTTCTTCCCAAAATAGTCCACCTCAAATAAGGTCGCTCCTCCTTCAACAGCTGTTCCAACAAAAGTGGGAGCCTCAACTCTAGTAAATCCATGGGAATTATACCATTCCTCAAATGCTTTTATTAGCTCACTTCTTATCCTCAAAAATGCCTGGGTCTTCCTTCCTCTTATATGAAGGTGCCTGTTATCAAATAAAAATTTCTTTCCCACACCTGGTTTTATTGGAAACTCCTCAGCATATCCGACAACTTTCAAATCCTCTGCTTCTATTTCCAGTCCGTTTGGAGCTCTTTTATCCAATTTTACTTTGCCAGAAACAATTACAGAACTCTCCATGCTGAGTTTTCTTGCTTCCTTCATTTTTTCCTTTCCTATTCTGTCTTCTCTGAAGACAACTTGTATAACTCCAGTTGAATCTCTCAGTATGATAAAGGTGAGTCCTCCTAGTTCCATCTTCTTTCTAACCCATCCAGCCAGTTTGACCTCTGATCCAGCCAGTTTATCCGTGATTTCATCTATATAGTGGGATCTAGCAAGCCTTATCCTCTCGCTCATAGGATCCCTTACGGGGTCAAAGTATAAATCTGTTTCTAACAAGTAGCAGAGGGTGCCTTCATGTTTGATATAAGGAGAATAGTAGAAACCGCTAACAGAAATGGGTTCATCAATGTGATAAAGGAACCTGTTAATGTTATACATGGAATCTCATATCATTTAAGACTTCTAGATGGAAAAGGACCTGTTTTGTTTGAGAAGCCAGTAATGCCGGATGGAAAAGAGAGCAAATTCAGAGTTTTAGGAGGAATAGCAAATAATAGGACATTTATCAAGCTGCTTTTGGGTCTTAGTACAGAAAGGGATATCTCTAAGAGGATACTGGAAGCAATAAGCTCAGGAATAAAACCTATAGAGGTAGAAAAAACAGAAGCTCCTGTTATGCGAAATTCTGTAGAGGGAGATAGGGTGGATATAGGTAATCTATTGCCTATCCTGAAGCACTACAGTGGGGAACCATCTAGATACATAACAGCAGGTATAATTATAGCATATGATAACGAAAACAAGATATTCTCAGCATCGTACCATAGAATGATGCTCATCTCCAAAAATATTCTTACATTAAGAATAGTTGAAGGAAGAAAACTTTACAAACTTGTAAAAAGAGCTGAAAAGAACGGAAAAGATCTAAAGGTTGTGGTATCCATAGGCTCAGAGCTAGGTCTTATCATAGCAGCTGCTACTCCAGCCGAGGACAAAGACAGGGTGGAAATAGCAGGCTCAATACAGGGAGATCCTATATCTATTGTTAGAGAGGAGGATCTGGCAATACCTGCCTTCTCGGAGATTGTCTTGGTTGGGAGGATAATACCTTGGGATCTAAGGGAGGAGGGGCCATTTTATGAGATAATAGGGAAAGATATAATAAGAAAGCAACCGATTTTAACTATTGATAGGGTTCTTTACAGAGATGAGGCTATATACCAAGCTATACTTCCTGCTAGCAAGGAACATGAGATGTTAATGGGACTTCCAGTGGAGGCAGTTATATTCGACTCGGTTAGTAGATACTGCGATGTCACTGGAGTATCTATGACCCCTGGAGGATTTGGATGGCTTGAAGCAGCGATAAGCATAAGAAAGAATTTCGAAGGTCAGCCTGTTATGGCGGCAATTGCGGCGATAAATGCCCACAGAAGCCTCAAGAGAATTATTATAGTGGATGATGACATTGATGTATATAACTATGAAGAAGTAATGAGAGCTATTAACCAAAGAGCTCATGTTCCCGATGATTATATATTTATAAAGGGTGCTAGAGGATCAACTTTAGATCACAGTAACATAAGGTACATGGAGATTAATGGAAGGCAGGTTCCTGTGGCGCTGCCTCAATCCAAACTGATAATAGATGCGACAATAAAGGGTCCTAAAGAGCTTTATGAGAGACCAATAATTCCTAAATAAATAGATTTAATAAGATCAGGATTATAAAAACTTTGGCCGTTAATTATTGGAATTATTTTTCTAATTTTCTTGCGCAGGCATGAGAAATCAGTCATTTATTAGTTATATGATCCTTTAAAATTTTTGTATCCTTGTACAACTAATATAAAGTATGGGGAGTACTTAACCCAGTGCAGAAAACTTATATCCTCCAGAAGTAGGAATGCTTGTGGCAGGAAAAGCAGTAACGGTGATGGTAAAAACAGAGATACACGATCATTCCAACTATCTAATAAGAATGGAAATTCTAAATGAACTTCTTGAGGCCCTAGGATATAATGTAGCTTACAGAATGATACAGACTAGAAGCAAGCCAGCAGTGGATTATCTTCTCGGCAGAGGAAAGCTTGAGGAACTGAAGGACAAGGTTAAGGCGATAGATCCCGATATAATTGTATTTTACAACACCCTAACAAGTAAGCAAAAGTGGAACTTGGAGAAAGCCTTGAGAGCTGAGGTTCTGGATAGATACGATGTCGTTCTGAGGATATTCAATGAGACATCCAGAGACATACTATCTAAACTTCAGATACAATTGGCTGAGCTGAGAAAATCCTTTCCATACATAAAACTACAAGCGGCAATGAAATTCAAGAAGACAAGGGCAGGATTCAAAGGAGGCGGAGAGTATGCTTATCACAAACAAATAAATGCAGTTCAGAAGAGGATAAAGATACTCAAGAATAAGATAGAGAAAATAAAGGAGGCAAGAATGCTCGAAATAGAGAAAAGAAAAAGCAGAGGAGATAAGATAGCCGTGCTTGTGGGACACTACAACGCTGGAAAGACAACTCTTTTTAACAAACTAACAGGTCTTAATAGGCCGGTTGGACCGCTTCCCTTTACTACTCTCTCAAGCAAGTATGCAAAGGTTGGAGATAATCTATTGATAGTTGATACAATAGGATTTGTTGTAGATCAGGATCCAAGGCTTATATCCTCCTTTGAGATAAACCTATTGGATATTCTGAACTCAGATATTGTTGTGCTTGTGATAGATTCCTCTGATAAATGGGCTAAGTTCCAACTTAAGCTAAAGGAAGTGCTCAGAATTCTCGATAGCATAGGAGTGGCGAGAGAAAAGATAATTCCTGTTTTGAATAAATCTGATCTAATGAGCCCGGAGGAACTGGAATGGAGGTCAATAGAGCTTAAAAAAGCTGGTTTCGATAGAATAGTTGCCATATCGGCTGAAAAAGAGATGGGAATAGATTTGCTTGTTGATGAGATTAGGAAAGCTCTTAGAAAAGAACAGATAGAGCTGGCAAAAATCTGAGATTTATTATTCCATTTATGAAACAAAAATCAAAAACAAAATATTTTTATCTCCATCTTCTTCGCTATATGCGGTGATATTCAGTGAACAAAGGGCAGAAGTTTGTTCTATCTGTGATGTTAGGAGCTCTTGGAAATGTGCTTGGCTTTTCTTCGCTTGAGCTTCTAACGTTGATTCATCCACAAATAGCTTTGGATCTGTCCCACATAGGGACATTCCTCTCAGCTGGTATGCTAGGTCCTATTTACGGAGGCCTTACCGGTATCATAGTGTCTATATCCCCATACATAAGATTTGGGCTCCAAGGTGCATACGGACCGTTATTCGGTCTTTTGATCTTTCCGGGAAAAGCTCTCACTGGTATATTTTCATCTATATTAATGAGAAAAATTAGGCCATTTACAGCTATAGTGATTGGATATGTGCCAGAGTCGATTTTTACCTATTTAACCATGGCTATATGGGCTCCGGTCTTTATTCCTGGAATCTCACAATATGTAACCGAAACTGTTATATTAATGGTTCTTCTCAAGGCTTGGGCGGAAATACTGGTACTAGCTGCTGTAACAGAGCCTCTTTTGAGGAATTTATGTAAGAAACACCTAATCGAGTGTTATTGTGAGTGTCGATGAAGTTGTGATATATAATGCATTAGTATAGATTTATATATTAATTTTGCTATAGTAAATGAATCATCTCTCCTTCCCGGGCAGGGAGAGAACTCAACGAAATCCATCGATATCACATCGAACTTCTCAAAAATAGCTTTAAGGAAAGCTATGGCATCCCTGTAAGAGATACCACCCGGTTCAGGATATCCAACACATGGTATCACAGAGGGATCTATAACATCTACATCAAAGCTCAGATGGGCTTTCTTCCCCTCTATGTTGTCTAGAACTTCTAAATCGTCAGTAGATCTGATAAGAACTATTCTGCTGTCATTTCTAGCAAAAACAGCTTCCTCCAACTCCATGGTTCTCACGCCTATCAAAATTGCTTTCTCAATAGTGGGGAGATCGAGGACTCTTCTAGTCACGCATGCATGACTCAGCCTTGACCCATTGTACTCATCATACAAGTCTGCATGGGCATCCATTGCTATGTAGATACAAGCCCCATGCATGGATGATGCTCTTGAAGAAGCTATTGAAATAGAGTGATCTCCTCCTATAAGTACTGGAACTTTACCGTGCGAAAGGACATCTGATATAACATCCTTAACTAAATCCAAATTTTTCGCAATCTCTGCTGTAGGTTCTATTTCTTCCATCGTATATATAGAGTCCAAGGTCAAGCCCAAATCTATATCATATAGATCTATGTGTCTAGATGCCTCTATAATGGCAAGAGGACCAAATCTAGATCCGACCCCCCATGAAGAACCTATGTCCATGGGTGCCGGTATTATCACGTATTTTGACTGATCATAGTCTGAATCTATGTTGAGAAATCTCAGATAAGTCATTTATACCCCATGATACCTCTGAAAAGTAATATTTAGCTTTTCACCATTTGGTTCCGCAAAGTTTTTATGTAGGGCTTCTGTTAGTTAGTCAACCATAGCTAGTCGAGAGGTGATTCTATGGCAGCACGTGTTGGAGTTCCTATGACCGAGAGGATTCTAGAATTTTTAGATCAGAAGAGTCCGGGACTTAGGTCCTCTGTCTGGAAGATATATTATCCCATGAGGGATAATGAGCCAATAGAAGTAAGTGTAAAGCCTGGTTCATTGCAGGGAGGAACAATGGAGCTTCTCTTTGAGAACAAGAAATTGCTGGTGTTCGAGGAAAACCTCCCGCCAGAGAGACCAGAAAGAGGGCCAAGAGGAGGCTCTTACTGAGCCTATCTCAATATTTTTCTCAATCTTTATTCTATTGTTTCTCTTCTTGGTGATCTCTTCATTATTGAACCTGATAGGGCTTTTTGCTGAAGGGAAAAATGTAAATATTTTTACTTCTTCATTCTAGGGGGGATGTTTGGGCCTATCAAAGGAGCTTGTTCTTCCTATATCCAAGCCTTCTAGAGGAGCTTCTGGAAAAACAGGGACTTGGAGGGTCTTTAAACCCGTAATAGACCTTCAGAAATGTGTTAAATGTTGGCAATGCTGGCTTCTATGTCCAGAAGAGACAATACTCGCTGACGATGTTCCTACAGTGGATTATGATTACTGCAAGGGATGCGGTGTATGCGCTAAAATCTGTCCTGCAAAGGCTATAACTATGGTGGAGGAGAGAGAATGAAGGAGAAAGGAATGTGGGAGCTGATAAATGCTAATGAAGCTGCAGCTCATGCAGTTAGATTGGCAAGGGTAAAAGTGATTCCGATATATCCAATAACTCCTCAAACAATGATAGTTGAGGTGATAGAAGAATTCATAGCGAAGGGCTTGATGACTGCTGAGTACATAAGAGTTGAAAGTGAGCACAGTGCTATGGCTGCGGCCATAGGAGCGTCCTCGGCAGGTGTTAGGACCTTTACAGCAACAGCTAGTCAAGGATTGCTTTATATGCATGAGGTACTTCACTGGGCAGCTGGATCCAGGCTTCCTATAGGGATGGCTGTGGTAAATAGGGCCGTTGGACCGCCATGGAACATTCATGCGGATCATCAGGATGCTATATCGCAGAGGGATACAGGATGGATGGAGTTCTTCGTCTCGTCCTCTCAGGAGGCATTGGATTCCATATTGATAATGTACAGGGTAGCCGAGAACAATAGAGTGCTTCTGCCCTTCATGGTGTGTATGGACGCCTTTATCCTCAGCCATACCCATATGCCTGTTAACATACCAGATCAGGATGATGTTGATTACTTCCTGCCAGAGTATAGACCACCTCATTGGTCTCTCGACCCAGATAATCCGGTTGACATGGGAAATCTAACCATGCCAGAGGAGGAGTATATGGAAATGAGGTGGTCTATAGAAAGAGGGATGAAAAACGCCAGAGAGGTGTTCAAAGAGGCAGCAGACAAGTTTTATGAGATTTTCGGAAGGCGATACGAAATGGTTCATTGCTACAAAGTAGATGATGCAGAGCACATCATTATTGCATCAGGCACTCTCGCTTCCGAAGCTGAGGTGGCTGTCGATAGCATGAGAAAAGATGGAAGGAAAGTAGGTTTGCTGAAAATAGGTTTATTTAGGCCATTTCCGCAAGAAGAAACAAGAACCATACTATCGAAAGCTAGAACCTTGACCGTGATAGACAGAAGCTATTCCTTCGGATACGGAGGTCCTCTGGCAATGGAAATAAGATCTGCTCTCTATAATTTGGATGAGAGACCTAAGCTAGTATCCTATGTAGCAGGTCTCGGCGGGAGGGATGTCACTTACAAGGATATAGAGAAAATGGTCCTTCACAGCGAAAAAGAGGAAGGAAAGAATATGATAACCTACTGGTACGGTCTTAAAGAGAGAGTGAGATCGTCAGGATTTGAGGAGGTGATATAATGCCCCTAACAGTTAAGGATTTGATGAAAATGGAGGGTGCGTATCTTCCAGGGTCAGCAGCCTGTCCCGGATGCGGTCTAAGTCTTTCTTTTAGAATTGCATCCAGAGTTCTAGGAAAAAACACGGTGTATGTAGTGCCTGCCTGTTGCTTTTCAGTTGTACAGAGTCCTATGCCTCTCACTTCGATAAAAGCCCCTATCCTGAATATAGCTTTTGCAGCAGCAGCTGCTGCTGCAAGCGGGATAAAAAGAGCCTATGAAACTCTAAATAAGGATATAAATGTGGTTGTATGGGCTGGAGATGGAGGAACTGCGGATATAGGGCTTCAGGCGCTTTCAGGTGCGGCTGAGAGGAATGAAGATATAATATACGTTTGCTATGACAATGAGGCATATATGAACACAGGCATACAGAGGTCCGGTGCAACACCAAAGGGCGCTTGGACCAGAACTACCTTAAAGGGAAAGGAGGAGCCAAAGAAGAATGTTCCGATGATAGTGGCTGCGCATAAAGTCCCATATGTTGCGACTGCTAGTGTAGGATATCCTTTTGATCTGATAAGAAAGTTTGAGAAAGCTTCAAAGATAAAGGGCTTCAGATATATACACCTGCTTTCTCCTTGTCCTCCCGGCTGGGGCATAGACTCCAGTATGACAGTTGATGTAGCCAAGCTTGCAACAGATACTTATTTCTTCCCATTATATGAGATTGAAAATGGAAAGCTCAGAGTGACGGTCAAACCTCCAAAAAAGAGACCTCTAAAAGATTATCTCTCAATCCAAGGAAGATTTAGGCATTTGTCTGATGAAGAAATAGAAAAGATGGAGAAAGAGGCTATTGATTGGTGGAACCGTCTGCTTGAGATGGAGAAAATGGAGAGTATTCTGTGAGAACATCCTTCTTTTTCCTCTTCATTCTTTTTATAGCGCCTAAGATAATAATTATTATAGATATATCTATCACTAGACCAAAAATATCTGTAAATATGCAAATATATGAGTACTCTTTGGCCATGTCAGTATTTCCGATCTCGACTGCTCTTTCAGCTTCTGCTAGGTAGGAGTTGGAAGCAAAATTAAGGGGGTTTATTGGAGATAGCATTGATGTGAGAGTCCTCGCATAGGTTAATTCCTTTATCTCTGCCCTTATTGGGAAACCCATAGACTGGAACTCTTCTCTCAGGTCTTTCCCAGCAGCTTTGCTTAAATAGTATATAAATCCAGATAGATCGCTAACTCTAACACCTTCGCCCTTTATTATATGAAAGAAATTCCTGTACAAATCAACACCACCATTTTCATCCCCTACTGTCTTTATGACATACAAGGATGCTGCATAGTATAAATCTGGATTTATAGGAAGTCCCCCTCCGCTCCAGCTAGCAACAAATCCCACCTTACCTCCTGTCCTGTTTACGAGCTCACTTAACGAACTAAACTCCTCTTTTCCGGCATCAGGATAACCTATTCTTTTAGCGATATATGAGGCTAGGTAATCTGCTAGACCCTCATGCGCCCATCTTAGGCTCACATCCAAGCCAGAATACCACATGTACTGGTGAAGCATCTCGTGTATCATAACCTGTGGTAGCTCATATGGTACCATTCTGAGGAGTATTATGTTGAGAGTTATGTTGCCAGCGGATATTATATCGTATGAGCTCTTCAAGTTTGTGTATCCAAGCGTTCCGAGGCCGCTTATATCGCTTGGGATGGAGAACCTGAGCACAATGTTAAGCTCATTGCTCGTATCTGTTATATTTTTTATATATGGCAATGCTTTATTATATATATAAGTTAAATTATTTATTATATCAGAATATCTTTTTGGTATCTCTATTTTCAGGCCTCCTTGGCTATAGTTCAGCAGGGAAGCTTCTCTTTTTGTCCTGAAGGTTATCATTACTCTCATAAAATTGGATGAGAAATTGCTATAAGAAAGCAGAATCCAACTTGAATTTTTTGTACTATAATATTCTTCTGGATAGGAATATACTATCCCGAAGTCGCCCGGCAAGTAGACTAAAACACGACAATCGGTCTGTGGGCTAAATCCAATCTGAGTTGAGTAAAACATTCCATTCGGTTCTATTATCATCGCCCCGTACTTATAGCTCCAGTTCAACTCAAGAATAGTGCCAGGAGAATATGAGAACGAGAAGTTTTCGTAAAAATAGAATTTCTCACCTGATGTCGTGTAAGCATCCTTTAAACTTGAACTAATGTTTCCCCTTACCAATCTCACAGTGTAGTTCTCAAACTTTGGCACGAGGAACCAGCTTATTCCACCGCTTTCTGAGGAGAATCTGTAAATTATGTCTGTCAATCCGCTTTCATGCACGATGAAAGTGTAGGTAAGACTGGGTCTATCGTCTCCTTTTACTTCAGCAAAAGGTATGAGAAGTAGCAAGAGGACTAGTACATAGATCTTAGACATATGGCATGACCCTCATCGTTATATTTAATCTCCTCCTTTATAACCTATGGAGAGCATATTAGTGAGGAATCTCTCCATAGTGATCACTCAAGATGGCAGAAGGAGGATACTGAAGGATGCGGATATATACGTAGAGGATGGGATTATCTTAGAAGTAGGGACAGTCAAGAGAAGTGCTGATATAGTGCTGGATGGAAGAGGAAAGGCGGCACTGCCAGGGCTGATAAATACCCATACTCATATACCCATGAACCTCTTTAGGGGCGTTGCAGACGATATGAAACTGTTTGAGTGGCTCAATGAGAAGATATGGCCTATGGAGAGGAAATTAACCCCGGATCACGTTGAAAAAGGGTCTTTACTTGGAATGCTTGAGGCTTTGAGGACGGGAACAACAACAATATTCGATATGTACTTTTTTGAGGAGAGAATAGCAGAGGCAGCTGAGAGGATAGGAATAAGAGCCCTGCTCTCATCCTCTATAATAGACGGAGAGACTCCCGAAACTAAAAACTGGAGAGAAGCGCTAAATGTAGCTGAGAACTTCGTTAAGAAGTGGAAAGGAAAAAGCAAAAGGATAATACCATCTTTTGGTCCTCATGCCCCGTACACAGTAGGTCCAGAGGCTATGGAGGCCACTGCTGAAGCTGCAAGTAGGTATAATGTTCCGGTGCACATACATCTATCTGAAGATAGCAGGGAGGTAGAGCAGATAAAGCACACGTATGGAGTTGGACCAATAGAATACGCTGAAATTCATCGAGTTTTAGACTTAAAAACAATAGCTGCACATGTAGTCTGGCCTTCAGATGAGGAGATTGAGATATTAAGGAGAAAAAAGGTGTTGGTATCTCATAATCCCGTAAGTAACATGAAAACAGCGGCTGGAGTGGCTCCAATTCCAAAGATGCTCTCTCATGGAGTGTTAATAGGACTTGGAACAGATGGGGCTGCTAGCAACAACATCTTAGATATGCCAGAAACAATGAAGCTAACTGCATTAATACATAAAGCTGTCAATAGGGATCCTACATTGATAAAAGCACAAGATGTGATCGATATGGCGACCATAAACCCTGCAAAAGCTATGAACCTAGAAATTGGTTCGATAGAAGTGGGAAAGAGGGCTGACATTGTGATAATAGATCTAAAGAAACCATGGTGGCGGCCCATTCACTCCCCAATTTCCCATTTAGTTTACTCCTTCAGATCAACCGATGTGACGCATGTCATAGTGGATGGCAGATTGGTAATTGAAGAAGGTCACCTTAAGACAATGGATGAAAACGAAATAATGGAGAACGCAGAAAAAGCTGCTATGGATCTCCTAGAGAGAGCTGGTGTAAGGAGCTTTCTCTCAGAATAAGCTCAGCATAACTTTCTTTTACAAAATTTTTTAAATTTAAAAATTTAGCTACCTCCTGGCAATCATCTCCCTCTATCTCGATATATTCACCCAACCCTTTAACATCATCTAGGAAAATAAGGCTTTTCCATGGATAGACCCGCATTACTATTCTATGTTTCTCGACAACAGCCCTGATTTTAATTCCCCTTGATGATAAAAACTCAATAAGTGCTTTTTCATCCCTGATATCCTCATTTAAGTATATTCCGGCCATTTTTAGAGCTAGTACAGACTCCTCTGATCCCAGCTCTCCTTCTATTTCCTCTCTCTCTTTGTACACATTACCGAGCCTTCTCGGTCCCTTATACGTTATGAACAGAGATTCGTTCTCCTTCCTTATTCTTAAAAGCGAGTCCTCTTTTAAAAGCCTCATATCATCATAGTCGAGAATTAGATCTACTTGACAGATCTCTTTTATGAATGAGAAATTTACCCCCCGACTCTTCAACATCCCAACGAATTCATCATGTGGCATCTTAACTTTTATCTCCTTTTCAACAGCCAAGCTATCCCTCTTTATATGCGGGGGGTGGGATTTGAACCCACGAACCCCTAAGGGAGCGGATCTTAAGTCCGCCGCCTTTGTCCTGGCTTGGCTACCCCCGCAAGTATTGTCAAGTATACATCACGCTTGGTATATAAAGAGTTTGTCTTTATATTTGCTAGAAAGAACATCATTCGGTGCATGAGATGAGCGGAAGCTCAGACTCAGTTATGGCGGTTGTCGATGATGAGATAATGGCAATGGCATTTGAGATGGTGGGAATAAGAGCTATCGTCATAAAAGAAACGAGAGAGCTTTTCAGGTTTTTCAAGGAGGAGCAAAATCTGCCCTTGGTTATTTTTGTGAATGAGAGGGTTGCTGAAAAAATAGCACCCGTAAGAATGGATCTTATAAATAGAGGGAGGATAACTCCTGTATTTGCAGTGGTACCTGATATGGAAGGTTCCAGAGGAATCAGGTTAAATGAGCTAAAATCTTATCTAGCCAGGGCAATAGGCTCATCTGAGGTGGAGATATGAGGTGATGTTATGCCTAGACTTGTAGAAGTACTGATGGATGCCGAAAAAAAATCCTCGAATATGGTGGAAGAGGCAAAGAGAAGAGCAGAAGAGATAATAGAGGAGGCAAAAAAGGAGGCAGAGAGAATAATAGAAGAAGCAAGAAGGGCTCAGGTGAAGATCGATCATTCGACTAATTCTGATATTGACTCGATAGTGGAGGAGGCAAAAAAGGAGGCAGAGAGAATAAAGAAGATGTTAGACATGAGAATAAATGATGTGCTAGATATACTGGTTCGGGAGGTGATCTTCGGTGAGTGAGGAAGGGGCTGAAGTCATAGTCAATGCAATTCTCAGCATGGCAAAGAGAAGAGCAGAAGAGATAATAGAGGAGGCAAAAAAGGAGGCAGAGAGAATAATAGAAGAAGCAAGAAGGGAGGCAGAGAGAATAATGATGGCTAAGAGGGAAAAAGCAGAAAGAGAAGCTGCAGAAGAGGCTATGAGAAGAAAAAGCGTTGCTGAAATAGAGGCCAAGAAAATATTAATGGAGGCTAAAAAGAGCATTCTAAGAGAAATAGAGGCTAGAATAGAAGAAGAACTGGCAAAAATCTCGGATGGGAAGGGAAAAATAAACTACGAGGAAGTGCTCGAGAGATATATTAAAGAGGGCATTAATGTGCTTGGAAGTAAAGTTGTTTATGTGGCATCTAGAGAGAAGGACAAGGAAATGATCAAAAAGATAAGTGAAAGAATCTCTAAAGAGATGAACGTGGAGATAAGGCTGGATGATAGGAGCATCCAATCCTTGGGAGGAGTGATCATGAGAAATGAAGATGATTCCATAAGATTTTATGGAACTTTTGAGGGGAGGCTTAGAGACTACTTTGACAGAAATCAGAGGAGGATACTAGATATGATATTGGGAGGGAGCTAGATGGAGGAGGTATTTGCAAAGGGAGAGATACTCCACATAAGAGGTCCTGTCGTTTTTGCAGAGAATCTAAAAGGGGCTAAAATAAGAGAGGTAGTGCTTGTTGGAGAAGAAAGGCTGATTGGGGAGATAGTTAAGGTAGAGGGAGATGTAGCAGTAATTCAAGTTTATGAGCCGACGGGCGGACTTAAGCCTGGAGAACCTGTTGAAAGAACAGGAGAGCCACTTTCAGCGGAACTAGGACCTGGTTTACTTGGATCTGTTCTTGATGGTCTCGGAAGACCTCTAGAAGCTGTGGCAGAGATAGCCGGAGGGCCATTTATAACAAGAGGGATAAAAGTTCCCACGCTTCCAAGAGACAAGAAGTGGACGTTTAAGCCTGTTGTGAAAAAAGGAGATACAGTGGAGGATGGAGACGTACTGGGAACTGTGAGGGAAGGAGCGATAGATCACAAAATAATGGTTCCTCCGAGGACGGGAAGATGCAAAGTAACTGAAATAGCTAGCGAAGGAGATTATACTGTTGAGGAAGTGATAGCTACTCTTGAAAGGGCAGGGAGAAAAGTTGACCTGAAGATGTATCATAAATGGCCTGTGAGATACCCTAGACCATTTAAGGAAAAGTTAGAGCCAGTGGAGCTTCTTCTTACAGGACAAAGAGTTATAGATACTTTCTTTCCGATAGTAAAGGGAGGCACTTCTGCTGTTCCAGGAGGATTTGGTACCGGAAAGACAGTAACTCTTCATCAGATCTCGAAGTGGGCTGATGCTGATGTGGTAGTTTATGTAGGCTGTGGTGAAAGAGGTAATGAGATGACAGATCTTCTTCATACATTTCCAAAGCTGATAGATCCAAAGACCGGAAGACCCCTTCTCGAGAGAAGCGTGTTGATAGCAAACACAAGCAACATGCCTGTTCCTGCAAGAGAAGCCAGCATATTCATGGGGATTACGTATGCTGAGTACTTTAGGGATATGGGCCTTCATGTGGTACTGACAGCAGATTCCACATCTAGATGGGCTGAGGCGCTGAGGGAGCTTAGCTCTAGGCTTGAGGAAATACCATCGGAAAAAGGATATCCTGCGTATCTTCCTGATTATATAGCATCATTCTATGAGAGGGCTGGAAGAGTGAAGGTTCTGGGCAATAGAAATGAGATCGGATCAGTGGCAATAATAGGAGCCGTAAGCCCCTCCGGAGGAGATCTTAACGAGCCTGTGACCCAGCATACCATGAGATACGTAGGAGCTTTCTGGGCCTTAGACAAAGATCTTGCATTTAGAAGACATTTTCCATCAATAAATTGGCTTAGAAGCTTCTCTAAATATGTATCTGGACTTGAAGAGTGGTGGATGAGAAATTCTGGGGAGGATATGCTGAGCTTGAGAACCGAGGCTATGGATATACTTCAGAGGGCATCTGGACTAGAGGAAGTGGCTAGAGTAGTTGGTGAGGCAGCCCTCTCAGAGGAAAACAGACTTCTTCTCTTGGAGGCAGAACTAATAAGAGAAGGCTACTTAGTTCAAAATGCATACCATGAAGTGGATACATTCTGCTCCCCAAAGAAGCAGGCTAAGCTTCTAAAAGCCTTAATACAGTTTTACAGAGAGGCTCGGCCTCTGCTTGATTATGGTGTGCCTATATCAAAAATGCAGAGACTCTCCTCTTTGGGGAGATTGAGAAGATTGAAGTTCGTTCCTGAGAAGGAGTTTGATAAGGAGCTGGAAGAGGCCTTAAAAGAACTAAAGGATGAGCTTAATAGGCTTGTTGCGGAGGTGTCCTGATGGCCCTTTATGGGAAAGTGTATAGAGGAATAGAACAGGTGAAGGGCCCCCTAGTCATCATGAGGGGGGTTCCCGATGCATCGTATGAGGAGGTAGTCAGGTTCTACTCCGATGATGGGAGAGAGTGGCTTGGTCAAGTGATAGAAGTGGGAAAGGGGAAGACAATACTGCAGGTTTTGGGTGATACAGAAGGACTAGAAACAAAAGTCATGGTGAAGTTCACAGGGAGCACGTTGAAGCTTCCTGTCTCAGATGAGATGCTCGGAAGGGTGTTCAATGGATCAGGAATGCCTATAGACGGTGGGCCTCCCATCAGAGCCGATGATTATAGGGACATAAATGGAGCACCGATAAATCCAGTGAAAAGAGATTACCCAGACGAATTTGTTGAAACGGGGATATCCGTAATTGATGGGATGTTGAGCTTAGTCAGAGGCCAAAAGTTACCCCTTTTCTCTGAAGCAGGACTACCCCATAACATGGTTGCTGCTCAAATAGCAAGACAGGCGGTAGTTCCCGGGAAATCGGAGAGATTTGCAATAGTGTTTGCTGCAGTAGGGCTCAAGTATGATGATATATTGTTCTTCAGGAAACAATTTGAGGAGTTCGGTGCATTAAGCAGGTCAATTCTGTTCCTTAATCTAGCGAATGACCCAGTGATAGAGAGGATAACCACACCAAGGGTTGCACTAACTGCAGCAGAGTACTTGGCCTTTGATCTGGACATGGATGTTTTAGTGATAGTAACCGATATGACCAACTATTGCTTTGCTGGGGATACTGAGGTAATTCTAGCGGATGGAACCACCAGACCAATAGGTGAGATAGTTGAATTAGCTGCTGGAAAAGCAGGAAAACTTATTGACATGAGAAATGGGTCAGGTTTGCTTCAATTGGGAGTAATCTCATCACAACAATGTCCTTATACAGTACTATCATGGAACGAATTTCAGCACACAAAGGCAAAAGTAGGAGCAGTTGAGAAAGTAGCCTACTCTGGAAAGCTCCTAGAGATCACTTTTAGAAGCGGAGCAATCCTTAAAGTTACTCCAGATCATAAGATTTTAGTGGATACCATTTCTGGGCCAAGAATGATTCCAGCAAAGGAGCTGAGAATAGGGGATGAGGTCTATTCGATCGAAACAATAGAAGTGGAAGAGGAAGTTCCAGACGTACTAACTCTTCTACAGGATAATCCTAACATGTTTTACCTGCACTTCAAGGATGATTGGCTTGAAAAGAAGCTTATAGAGAGATATGGTAACCTGAAAGCTTCATCTAATAGGCTAGGAATAAGCTACAGGAAGTTTACGGAGGCTAAGTTTAAGAGAGCATTAAGTCTCTCCGATGTTCTGAAGATATCAAATGAACTGGGAATCAGCATGAAAGATATAGCTGGACATGTTGATAGAATTACAGCTGGGAAGAAAATTAGCACTAGGATACCAAACTATAAAATAACTCCGGAGATTTTAAGATTATTAGGTTGGGTTATGTCCGATGGATATATCGCAAAATATCAATCACAATATATAGTTGGATTCTCAGCAAAGTCCAAGGAGCTTATAGATGAGTTCACTCGCTATTTCACATCCTCATTCATTGGTCCTAGAGCAAAAGTTCAGAGGGACCAAAATGGGGTATTTATGATTAGGTTTGCAAATGCCTTGGCTTATTCCATTCTCAAGAGCTTGGCTAGGCCTGGAGAGAAGGAGGAACTTCTGCCTATAGTCAGGTTGCCGAGAAAATATATAGGAGAATTTCTGTCAGGTTATATAGATGGAGATGGTAGCATAAATCTGAGGAATAAAGCAGTGATAATTACGACTTCAAGCAGGCTCAGGGCTAACAGAATCCAGCTTCTTCTGAAAAGGATGGGAGTTCAGAGCTCTATTGTAAGCAGAGTTAGCAGGGGATGGAAGACATCTACAGTATATGATATTGTAGTAAGAGGTAAAACTGACGTGTTGAGGCTTGCTTCTGGAATTAAGCTAGCTCATTCAGAAAAGAGAGCTAAACTCATGAAATTGGTAGAGATGCTCTCCAAACTTAATTCATATAAAGCAGAGAAGGCGAGATTAGCGCCTAAGGGGGCAGCTTTGGTGTTCAAAAGACTTAGAGAGAGGTATGGAATTTCACAGAAGTCAATAGAAGCTTCAGGTAATATATCTGATTTCGAGAATCTGAGGAAGAGAATATCGAGAAAGACGCTGGAGAGGTGGTTGAACAGGCTCAGCAGGTTTGTAAACAATGAGGATCCAGATTATGTTGCACTTAGAAGGATGTGCAATGGCAACTATGTGCTTGACAAGATAGTTAGCATAGCAGAGGTTTCCAGCGAGCATGATTTTGTTTATGATATCACTGTTCCAGCCACAAGCAGGCTAATTGTGGCCAATGGGATAATAACATCAAATTGCGAGGCGTTAAGGGAGCTCAGTTCAGCAAGAGAAGAAGTTCCCAGCAGAAAAGGCTATCCGGGATACATGTATAGTGACCTAGCCTCTATATATGAGAGAGCTGGAAGGATAAAGGGAAAACCCGGCTCTATAACATTCATGCCAATATTGACAATGCCCGGAGGTGATCTTACTCATCCTATACCAGATCTCACGGGATATATAACTGAGGGGCAGATCTTCTTGGATCTAGACCTCTTCAACAGAGGGATATATCCACCTATAAATGTCCTTCCCAGCTTGAGCAGGCTTATGAAAGATGGAATAGGTGCTGGAAAAACAAGGGAGGATCATAAAGAGGTGTCGGATCAGCTTTATGCTTCATATAGCCAGGGAGTTAAGGCTAGAGAGCTTGTGAAAATAGTAGGAGAGGCGGGCTTAAGCGAGAGGGAGAGGCTCTATCTGGAGTTTGCCAAGAGATTTGAAGAGAGACTCCTATCACAGGGCTTTAAGGAAAGAAGAACAATAGAGGAAACTCTCGACATAGCCTGGGATGTCTTATCAATGCTTCCTGAAGGAGAACTAACTAGAATAAGCGATGGAACCATAAGAAAGTTTCATCCAAAGCTGAGAGAGGAGAAGGCAGTAGTATATGAGGGGATCTGATGAGCTTTAGGTCTGTTGGAAGAATACTTCCCACAAAAGGATTTCTTATCAGGCTGAGAGAAAGAGCGGCTCTTTTGCAAATGGGAATAGAGGCACTCAAGATGAAAAGGGACCAGCTTATAAGGGAAAGTCAAGAGCTATTGAAACAGCTTCATGCCAGGAAGGATATAGATAAGAAGCTAGAAGAAGCATTTTTCATGGTGAAGATGGCATATGCAGTAGCCGGGCCTCAGGAGATGAGAAAGGCAGCCCTTTTAGCGACGCCTCTGAAGATAGAAGTTAGGACTAAAAGCGTTGTCGGAGTTGAGACTCCAGAGATAACAGCATCTGAGTTCAGGCTTGCAGTCTCACCTTCTCTTAATTCAGCAGTTATGGCTGCTGCAGTAAAGCTTTCTGAAGCCATAAAAGAGATGATGCCGCTAGTAAATGCAGAGGCTAGGTTTGAAAGAATAGCAGAGGCCTTAGCTCAGACAATGAGAAAAGTGAATGCACTTGAAAAGATAGTGATTCCTGACTATGTTGCAGCAATAAAATATGTAGAGGAATTGCTCGAGGAGGAAGATCTAGAGGAATTCTTGACTATAAAGAAGTACAGACAGATAAAGAGAGGTGAGTGAATGTCAAAGGAGAGTTATTTGGTAGTAAGGACGCATGGTCTGATGACTCATCTTTTAAATCCTGATAAAATAAGATCTTGGGCAATGATTCCAGACTGGGAGTCTCTTTTCAAGGAGATAAGTTCAACAGAGTATGGTATGTTCATAGAAAAGCAAGAAGATCTGAAATCGGCTGATAAAGTGACGGATGTAACCCTTAGAATGCTCGGCAGGAGGATAAGGACATTCCTAGAGATATCAAAGGGGGATATTGTTGGGGAAGCCGTTGTTCGCTATCTAGCAAAATATGATGTTGAAAACCTTAAAAGAAAGGTATTCTCCCTCTTGATAAGGAAGGAAGGCGTATCAGAGGAAAGATTTCTACCTATAAGCGGATTTATATTGAACATAGATTCTATCCTAAGAGCTGGCGATGTAAGTCAGATATGCGACCTTCTTCCCCGAAACAGACTGAAAGATTTCATCTCAAAATGGCTTTCATCTGGCCAGATGGATATACCTTCACTAGATATAGGGATAGATAGGGCCTATTTGATGGAGATAATGGCATGGGCAAAAAGGACGGAAATGTGGGAAGTGTTTAGAATGTACGTGGAGAATTACGCTCTAGGGATCATACTAAGATCCCAACTGATGGGAGCAGGGAGGGAAGTATATAGTTCTATGTTCGAATTTCTATCCCAAAATGTGAGGAAAGTTCTTTCAGAGTCAGGCACATTTGAGGAATCTCTCAAGACTCTTCTATCTACAGAAGCTCATAAATCAATGGCCTCAGAACTAATGGAGATCTACAAGAAATATGGAGTTCCGTGGACGCTAGATCTAAGTTTATTTAAAGAGTTATATTCTAAAATAAGGAATCTAGCTCGAATGAAGCCTTTCTCCCCAATATTCCCATTTAGCTATGTAGTAGCTGCAGAATGGGAATCCTGGGCTGTAAGAACAGTTATACTTGGAAAGCTGAGCAGAATCGAGCCAGAAAAAATATATGATATGCTTTCGCTTTACTAATCATTGTTCTGGTCTAATGTTAACTTCCATAATGATAGATCTTCCTTATTTCATGGGACCTTCAGGTGAACGGACGAAGCTCTCACATCTATCTTCTCGCCTGTGCTCATTCTAGGCTTTTCCCTATATATCAGGTACAGCCCAAAAACTATTTTTATATCTAAACTTAGCGGTCCTCACAGTTATTATAGTTAACAAACTTTACACTGAATGAAAGCAGTTTCGTTATCCCATCAGTAGGAACGCTATGAGGAGCCCATAGATAGCAATTCCCTCTGACAAACCAGCAAGCAGAAGAACTTGAGTGAATGCCTCTGGTCTTTCAGCAAGAAGAGCTGATCCTCCTATGTTTATACCGTATAAAGCTATTCCCGCTCCTATTGTGCTTCCAGCAACAGCCAAAGCAGCTCCTAGTGATCTGTATATATCTGTTGGTTTAGCTTGATCTGTCTGTGCAAACACTATTTTAACTGATGCAGAAAATACGACCAGAGGAAGTATTAATAGGACCAAAAGGGATATTCTGAGCAGCTTCACCTTGTCCATCGGAAAGCACCTCCTTTAGTGGAACCTGCGATGTTTCTCTTTAAAAGTTTAACTCTAACACATCAGGCTGAGAGAAGCTCCCTCACTCGCAGGAATGGTCTGCCGTTAGCAGAATAGAACTTCGTGAAGAACTCGTAGAATGTGAGCCTCATTGCTTGTATAAAGGATAGTAGCCCTTCAAGCCCTATAACAGCTATGTTGATGAAGGTGAAGGCTATTAGGGAAACGGGATTAGTCAGCAGGTGTATCAGATTTTCTGGAGTTATCGAGGTGGAGCCCACAGTGAACATCCCTGCAAGAACGCCAAAGGTCTCGTGAGCTACTGCAAAGGCAGCTAACCTTATGAATGAGAGAGAATTGCTAAGGAGAGCTAAGGTGCTTTCTATAAGTGTTGACACCATTTCCGGCATTCCATGAAGTAGTCCATGTCCCTCCTTCATAGATTTGAGCATTGGTGCGGTTGCTGTTATCAATAGCGGTATGACCATTGCCTGAAAGAGAGGATCCGAGACAGTCTTCATCACATCGGCTCCATTTCTTATTGCTGCGTAAACCGCTCCTGTGTACATTGCTATTGTTAGTATACCTCCATACTCCAAGAAAGCTGCGAATTTATCGCCGGATAGGATTTTATCAATAGTTCTTATCACAAATGCCAATAGTATCTCAAAAGCTCCTATTAGAAGTGCTATTCCAAACAGCTTTGTGGGCTCTTTTATCGGGCTTAGCACATGAGTTCCAATCTCTACAAAGAAAGCAG
>NZ_RCOS01000127.1 GCF_003947435.1 Candidatus Methanodesulfokora washburnensis | reverse complement strand
TACCACAGGCGGGGAGGCTTATATTGCAAAGACCGTTGACAGACTAGCTGAGCTGCTCAACAATGCCCTGGAGAAGGCGGCACAATCAATTCAGAAGGTGGAGGTTAAGACAAGGATAACGAAGACAGTGGATGTCTACACGCCCCTATCGAGCATATTTTTGGCATGTGCAGCGATACTCTACCTGGTTTACAGGTTCACTGTCTATAGATTCTCCGGCGTAACCTTCTAAGCGGCCTCGAAAAACCCGCATACTCATGAGGCCTAAACCTGTAGTGGAGAACAATGCAGCTAACGAATACTGCAAGGAATGCGAGTGCACGCATCACGTGCACGGGCTTTGGATACAACAAAACACTGTTCCTCATGGGGGCAAGGACCGACACATCTACATGCACAAGGGGCAAAAGTCTATTGACCGTTGAATCTGGAAGCTTATATAGACTGGCATTAACAACCAGATCCACGAGCCTGTCAATCCTGGTATCATTTATCCCTGTTGTACTAAGCTCAACACCTCTGCGAAAACAAATCTCAACTATGTGGGCATTCCCGCTCAATGGCGTGCTAGTAGTATTGCATATAAAATGTGCATGCACGTATTTACATATATTTTTTTGTACTGCTTTTTGTTCAACATAGCTGACAATGCTCCCATATCCCTTGCCACTAATTATGTTCAGGTATTGCGAGTAATTAGAATGCCTAAGATCCTCTCTGATCATCCTCTGAACCTCGAAAGCGCTGCTCCTATCAACTTCAAAGACCCGTGCGGAGACATCACCACTACTCAAATTTTTGAAGCCTCCGAGGGGCACGTAGACCTCAACATGGAGCTCTGATATGGAGAAGTTATACTGATACAGGTCGGAGGGAGGCTTGGCGCTGGGACCATAATAGCCAAATCCACCACTATACTGAATATCATATATATAAAGATAGCAGACTCTATCGCCTGTCACAGCGATTGCGCTGTGTGATGTGGGCGGCGTCAGCGGTATGTACGGACTGGAGCTGAGGATGGTCAATGGGTGGATGCTCGCTAATGCAAGTATTGCAAAAAGCATCGCTGATGACATGGCAAGAGCCACCAACACAACCTTTATCATGGCTATCACCAGCCTAAAGGTCTCTGCGCTTAAATCTTATGAAAAACACCATCCAAAGAATGATAAAAGCGGCTGTGGAGAGCAATAGCACCAGCAGCGGGTCTGGCAGTGTTGCAGGGGAGTGAAGAGGTGAGGAGATAATGGTACTATAAGTGAAGCGATAGGTCAGCGGTGTCGCCATTGCAACCAGCAATGTGGCTGCATATGCCACGTAGAATGCCGGCTTATTGGAACCGAAGAGGATCAGGAGGAATAGTGGTATGCCCATAATTGCCCCGATGAAAAGCGCCAGCATGACCCCAACAATCGACGCTGCATTTTCATGACCTCCAATGGCCAAGGCCATCACTATTGTCGCATGCATCATGAGCTCTGCAAAGAGGTAGGGAAGCTGTGAACCAACATCATAGCTCAATGGGGCTGCTATAGCCAAAAAAGTTAGATATGTGGCTACCAGGACAAGAGCAGGTGTAATTCCCACAACCAGCAGTGCGCTGAGCAGATACTCTGTCCTTGTTAATGTATGTGCCAGATATATCTGGACCTCGCCGGTGTTCAGCTCCCTCCCAACTCTGGAAGCTTGAATGCTTATTAGAATTTTATAGATGAATATCGAGAATCCCAGCGGTATCGATGACCATATTGAGGAAGCAGGACCGGCATAGAAGAAGAATATTAAAAACAGTGCTGAAATGATATTTGCAATTATGATTGCTATTGAGTATGATAAGAGCTTTCTATTCGCCATAAATGCAACATGCTCGTGCACTCTCCTAAGATCTACCCCTGACAACCCTCTCATACAGATCACCCAGGCTTGTCGTCTTGAAACTGTAGCTTTTCACTAGGTGGCCCATCTCCATGAGGAGGCTTTCAAATGACCTGTAGTGTCCAGGGTCAATGGAGACCTCCAAAACCCCATTTAATCTCTTTACAGAGCGTATATACGGCTTTTCAATGAGGATCTTTCCAAGGGCGTTGACATCTGTGGCCTCAATGTGGAAAGCTGCCTCCGTCTCGTACTTCCTCCACAGATCCTCAAGATAGCCGTAGTCCAGAATTACTCCTTTATCTATAAATACTGCATAATTAGAGACCTCCTGTAATTCGGGAATTATGTGCGAAGAAATTACCATCGAAACCCCCAGCTCCTTGTTCAGAACCTTCAGAAGGTCTATTATACCCCTCCTAGCCGCTGGATCGAGGTTTGCTGTGGGTTCATCGAGGACAAGAAGCTCCGGATCTCCCAAAAGGCTCTGGGCTATCCCAACTCTCTGTATATAGCCTCTGGAAAGGGCCCCAATTTTCATCTCAACCATCTTCTCAAGGCCCACAAGCCTGACAATTCTCCTCAAATCCGTCCTGCTGATCCTTCTCAGCATTGCCAAGTGATTTAGAAGATCCTCCACAGCTATATCCACTGGATAAACGGGTTTTTCGGGCATAAAACCGATCCTTCCTCTGATATCCTCGTTTCTCCAGGGTTCCTCGCCCCAAACAAGTACCTCTCCCCTGTTTGGCTTCAGAAATCCCATGATCAGCTTCATCGATGTCGTCTTCCCGGCCCCATTTGGGCCTAAGAAGGCCGTCACGGTTTTATCCGAGATCTTGAAACTGGCCCCTCTTAAGGCCTCAACATTCTTAAACCTCTTGCTTACCTCTCTAAACTCAACTGTGCTCACGCCCTGCCACCTCCAGCAACCTTTCTAGCAAGATCCAGTCCCTCGTTGATGACCGATATGCGGGCCTTAAAGCCCCCTCCTCTCTCCATAACTGTCTCCAGATTGGGTATTGTCCTGTGATTTAACACATAGAAGGCCACTTTATCTATATCCTCCACGGCAACTGATTCGGAACCCCTCATCGCTGCCATTGCTTTTGAGAGCCTCAACAAAGCGATAGATGCTCTGGGACTTGCCCCAAGCTCAAAATATCTCGAAATTGACTCGAATACCTCTGCCCTCGTGGCTCTAACAAGGGACACAGCATAGTTGAGCGTGGAACTGTCAACTCTGATGTTCCTCGCTATGAACTCCTGTGCCTCAACTATCCATTTTGGCTCCACAATTTTCTCCAGATCCTCAACTGGCTCTGTAAGCCTGTGGATGTGGAGCTCGCAGATTCTTCTCTCTTCATCGAGGCTTGCAGGATATCCCATGAACACCCTTGCTATGAACCTGTCAAGCTGAGCCTCTGGAAGAGGGTAGGTGCCCTCCTGCTCCACTGGATTCTGTGTTGCAAGGACAAAGAAGAACTTTCCCATTTTTCTTGCCTCAAGAGGGTATGTTTTACCTCCTATTGTCACCTCCCGTTCCTGCATGGCTTGAAGAAGTGCTGATTGCGTCCTAGGAATGGCTCTGTTGATCTCATCTGCTAGGACGATGTATGAGAATATTGGACCAAATCTGGTTTCAAATCCTCTGGTGGCCATGTTGAAAACAAGGGATCCCGTTATATCAGCAGGCATGAGGTCAGGTGTGAACTGTATCCTCGAGAAACCAGCATATGGAACCCCATCAAATACAATCTGGCTCCTCTCAGAGAGCCCAAGTATCCTCGAGAGAGCTTTAACAAGAGTCGTCTTAGCTATTCCCGGCACGCCCTCCAGAAGCACATGCCCATTCGAAAGAAGAGCTGCAAGAATAATTCTCTTCTCAGCCTCATAGCCGATCACAGCCCTGTCTAACTGGCTGAGAATCTCCCCGATTGTGCTCCTGATGGAATCGATTGACAATTTGGTGTCCACATGGAGTATGCTATCAAATCTTTTTATATCTTTCGTGAAAATAAGTCCTGTGATTAAAAGTGATGAAGAGGTTTTACAGCATGGATGAGCTCAGGGATGCGATGATCCTCGACTCCGAGGGCCTTATCTACGGCTATGTGGAAGACCTTCGCATTGAGGATGAAAAAGTAAGCTTGGCTGCGTACACTGTCTTCAGGGTGAATGAGCCGGCAATCGACGTGGAGAAGCTGAGATCCCAGCTTGCCAAAAGAGTTAGCCTGAAGGGCAACGAGCCTCTTGAGGTGCTGGTATCCATTGCAAGAAGGGAGAACATCGATGTGCCCTATAAAATAACAGAGAAGGAGGTGAGGTGGATAAAGGGCTTTGTACCGCTGGAGGAGGTGAGGCTTATCGATGCAAAGCGGATCTCGGTCGATGATATGGACACAACTTTAAGGGTGATCCTTCTCTCCAAACCCCGTGAGGCTCTCTTCCGAGGCATGTCGGTGCAGTCATCAAGCCCCACCTACAGGACTGAACAGGTCTTAAACAAGCTTGTCCTCAGCACTTCAAGGGGAATTCTGGGCATCTGCAAGGAGATAGTTGTTGGACCAGGAGCGCTGGGCTTCAGAGTCTACAGGGTTAAGAGCATGAGGAAGGTGGTCAACTGGATAGCTTTCACCGCCCATGTTAAAAGGCTTGGGCTCAGAGATGCTTACGAGAAGCTGGTGGAGTTTAGAGATCCCTACAAGTACAGCAAGCTTGATCTCTCAACAGCAGGGGAGGTTGAGAAAATTCTTGGAGACTCAAAGATACTTGATACCATGAGGAGCTTTATTGAAGCTGAAGCTGCTAGCACTGAGTTCGAGGATGTGCCCTACAGCGACATACTCAAGGTCGGTGAAGTTGTCATCACAAAGTAGCAGTTGTAGCTTAGCAAGAACCTATGCAAGCTTGGGACAGGCAGCAGCCACAGCTATGGAGCTTGGATTAAACAGGTCACGTTTCCTCGGCATAGGGCTTGAATATGCGGACTTCAGGGAGTACCAAGAAAGCGATGATGTGAAGTACGTTGACTGGACCCTCTCAGCAAGGTCATTGGACACCGCCACAGGAGAATACAAGCTCTACACAAAGGTCTTCCACGTAGAAAAAATGAAAAACATCATCTTTGTGGCAGATCTCACGGACTCAATGCTCATAGAGGAAAAGCTCGCAGCCCTATTCTACATCTCATCCCTCCTTCTTGAACTTTCACACAGGCTCTCGGATAGGATAAGCCTTGTAACTCTGACGCATGGGCCGAGAGTATACCGAGCTCTCAGGGGAAGGGAGGCAATAAGAGTTCTTGAAAACATCATCTGCAGGGAAAGGGAAGCACGAGGAAGCACAAGAATAAATGAGATCATCGACATCCTCAGGGCTTATACAGGGAAAAACACAGCAATAACAATAATCACGGATTATGCACATGAAATAGAGGAATTCGCCGCACTTACAAGGTTAAAAAGAGCGATGATGATTCCTGCAGCTGTGTATCTCATTTTCCAGAGATGGGAGATAGAGCAACCAGTGGACAACGCGACTGCCACCCTAATAGACCCAGAAACCCTGACACCCATAACTGACAGGCTTGAAGAAATATACAAAGCCATAAAAGCACACGTCAGCCATGTCCAAGCTCTCCTATCAGCGGCAAGAATAAACCACCTGCCGGTCCAAGGAATAAGCGATGCAAAAGCCAGAACAGTAAAAATAGCTGAAACATACCTCAAGACAAGACAAATGCATGTAGCTAGCATCTAGCTGACAGGATCCGTTTTGCACAAAAGCTGTTAACACACTTGGAAAACTGTTAGAGATGCTGTGCAGCTCTCCTAACCACGGGATCCGTAAACTTGTTCTCATCATCTATGATCGAGTGTTTTCTCAAGCCCTGAAGCACCTCATGTAGTACTCTGTCGCTCAGCTCCACCCCCTCATAGTTCTCAATTGCCCTTTTCAGCCTTCCCCACTCTGTTATACCTTCGGCAAGCAGCTTTAAAACCACTTTATACCTCCTGCTCACCCTTCTTGCAAGAAAGGACTCAAGCTCTCTTTTCGCCAGCTCTACAGCCTCATTTATCACGCTATCAAAGTTATCTCTGCCGCTCACCTTCAGATAGCCGTAGTAGGTGAGCCAGCCAATGATCCCATCAAGCTCCTCAACAGCCCTCTCCACCTCATTTCCCACTTTAACTCCCGCTTCTTCAAATCCCCTGTTTAGAAAGTCCAGAGACTCCTCCCTCGAGAGCTTTCGGGTTTTAACCTCCAAATAAGCCCTGCCGTAAAGAGGGTTCTCAGGATTCTCTAAAATACCATAAAGCACGCCCATCTCCGAGCCTGTTACCACAAACGAGAGGTTTCTGTGAAAGTCATAGGAATGCGCTATTGCACCGTGAAGAGATGCCCCAACGGGGCCCTGAGACCTCTGAAACTCATCAAAAACCACGATAACCTTTTCCCCAGTTCTTTCTCCAACCTCATCAAGCACATCAAAAATCTCTCCTAAAAGGGGCCTCTTCTCTGGCAGCCAGTTAACAGAAACCTCAAAGCCTAGCACCGAAACACCTCTTAACCTAGAAATAAGCTTGAGAAATATCTCCCTCACTTTACCCCATCTTGAAGCTCTTTCAACGAACTCGCTGAAGCTCCTCGAAATCAAGGAGTAGAGCTCCCTCCAGGAGGCAAACCCCTCCCTGAGATCGACAAATACATAAGGCTTATCGCTTTCATTCAAAGCTGTAAGCACAAGGGAGGTCTTTCCAGTCCTCCTTAGCCCGGAAACCACCGTTAATGGCTCTCCCAAATACCTAGATAACGTCCTTAGTTCCTCCTCGAAGTCATACAGATCCCTTCTTGACACCTTCGGTCTTGGATCGAAAAGCAACTTCCGCACCGAAAGTAACTTCCGCTGCGGAAGTAATAAACCTTATTTTCAAACCACCAAAACACAAAGGAATATAAGCAAAAAAGAGACATATCAACTTTCTTCGACTACATAATAGAAAAGAGAGTCTCCAACTCTTCTGATGCAGACATTAAAAGGATTGGAAGTGAGGAACCTGCCAGAGTTGAGGTCAATTTACAGCAGATCGTGCTTTTCAAGAAAGTTTGCTGAAGTCAAATGTTTGAATACCAGTAACTAGTCTTAGGAAAAATTAAAAATGAGGGACCCATCAATGTAGTGATCACAAAGGTGGATAGAAGAGGAAGGGCGATCCTTCCAAAGGATATAAGGGAGAAGGTGAACATAAAAGAGGAAGGTTGAGGGGAGCATCATGATAAGAAAAGAAGAAGATCCATTTAAGCTGTTGGAAAAGTTGCTTGGTGATCTTTCCTTTGACAGAAGTCTGAGAAAAGTGGCAGAAAGGCAGGCGATGAAGGAGATCTCAGATAATGAATATCCTGTAGGATGTCCTGCTTGAAATTTCCCCTTAGATTAACTCCCAAAATTAATTTTATAGCCCCTTTAAAGCAATTTTCGGGCTATTCTCTCGGCTATATCGAACACAAGTTCCGGAGCCTTTCGAAAATCAATTCCTTTTTCAATTAGGTCGTTGATGTGCCTGTCGGTGAACCGTTTCAATGCGAGCTCGATCACATTGTATTCTCTCCCATCAATCTTTCCAACACCGAGACCTATTCCACTATCCCATGAAACAGTAAAACTTTCAAAGAACTCCCTGAGCAATCCCATCAGCACATCATCGCTCTCAATTCTCCTCCTAAGAACATCGTCATCAAGCTTCACCTCTATACCTGCAAGCACCCTGTTCAATCTCCCCCTGGTTTTAGCCTCGATCGCCCCCTCGACATAGTTCCCATACGGAAAATACATGACCACAGCTCCAACAGGACCTGCCTCGCTGTGTCCATCCATGACCATGCCACCTGTTAGAGAGCAGTTCCTGCACGTGAATGATGAGTCTCCTTCCGATAAGTAATCTTCCAGCAGGGATACAAGAAAACCCCTTTTCTCAAATTCAACCTTGATGCCCATCCTCGATAAAGCCTCCACTATGGGAACATTCGGAAGCCTTCGGAGGATTTTCTCCGAGATTTTCAGGCTTTTTATATAATCTGTTCTTTTAACAGCCAATCTCAGTGGAAAGTAATATGAGTAGGAGATGCGCTTTACTATCGGGCCAGATAGGAAATATTTCTCAGGGTGCTCTATCACCTCATTCAATTCAGGAAAGGACATTCATGTCCCCCCTTCAGCCTGGAATCCAAAGTTTTTAAATTTTCTGTCCTTTTCCCTGCTTTTCTAGTTTATCCAAAGAGTTAAATTGCAGCACGAAAACTGAGCAAAGTCGAACAATCCAAATCTTTAAATAAAACTAGGTCCTTCTTAATGTATGACCTACTGGCTCTGCATAACGACGGAGGAGAACTGGAGGGTTATAAAGGAGAAGAATATATGGGGAGTTCCTGAGAGGCATAAGAACACGATATCCAGGGTTAAGCCGGGCGATCTTCTCCTCATCTACGTGAAGCAGAGAAGTGTGGGAAAGGAGGTTGAGGGGCCTAAGATAGTAGCACTATATGAGGCGGCTTCGGAGGTTTTCAGGGATTCCTCGAGGATATTCAGGCCTCCTCCAAGAATGGGAAGCGAGACATTCCCTCTGAGGATAAAGCTGAAGCCTGTCAAGATATTTGAGAAACCTGTTGAATTCAAGAAGCTGATACCGAAATTGAAATTTATAGAGAACAAGAAAAAGTGGACTGGCCATCTGATGGGAAAGGCAATGAGGGAAATTCCGGAGGAGGACTTTAAACTGATAACTGGTTAAGAAAAACAGGATGAAGTAAAATGGATACAACACTGTCCTATGCCAGTTATGTCCTAGATGAAGCTTATGACCGCTTGAGAGATGTCTATCTGAATACCTCTGTTCTTGGCCCTGTCAGATTGTACTCCGCCAGAGATACTGCTGACAGAGAGTTTTGGGCTCTATTTTCCGCTTTAATTGATTTTCAAATGTCCGTCATTGATATTCTGAATCCAATGCTCACTGGCCTAGCTAAGCACATCGAGAAGGACAATATAAAATTCCTTGACCTGATTTACAATGTAAATCTTGCGGATAGAGTTCTCAGGGAGTTTGAGTGGCTTTCCCCAAAAGGCCCCAGAAGAGGATTCACCCACAGGTTTGTCAAGGTTCATGATGTAATCAACCTGTTAACCATCTTCAGGAGGATCTGTGATACCCATGGATCCCTTGGAAACCTAGTTAAAGAATCATATGCCCAGCACAAGCATGATCCTGAACCCATGGAGGGAGTTCTCAGGGATTTTCTGAAAGTCTTGCTGGAATACGGTGGAGGGCCTCCTATAATACCCAAAAACATGAGCTCCTGTTTAAAGAGGTTTAACCTCTTCTTCAGATGGCTTGTCAGGCCATATCCAGATATGGGCTTGTGGAATTTCATTGATAAGAAATATCTGTTTGTCTCGCTTGACCAAAGTATGCAAAGAGTTATTTCAAGAGCCTTTCAGCTGGATGTAAACCTGAATTGGCATGGGGTTCTGAAAACAACTAGATTTCTGAGGAAGTTAAACCCGGAGGATCCGACAAAATACGACTATGTGCTGTCCAGAATCTCAATAATGGGTTATTGTACGAAGGATCCAGCCAGATCTTTATGTTGCTTTTGCCCGATAGCAAACTTATGCAAATCATCAAAGTTGCCAAAAACGGTGAAAGCAAAACCATTGACAAAAAGAGAGATGGAAATACTGGAGGAATACATTAAGATTCACGGAGAAGAGCTTGATAAAATCATAACTGAGTATCCTCTGGAAAAATACTCCGCAGATGCCGTGATACACATGAGAAAATGCGATGAATACGTGGTGGAGGTGGAGGAGGAGCTTAACTACAATGCCATAGGGCAGGTGATAACGTACAGATATCTTTATCACAGGATTCATGGGAAAGTTGCAAAGCCGATGATAATATGCAAAAGAGCTCCTCCAGCACTGAAGGAGGCAGCTCAGCTAGAGCAGGGAATAGAGGTTGTGGAAATACCAAATATATTATAAGGTGGCGATGCGATCACAGCATGGATTATAACAGGACAAAAACACTCAGGATGAGGAGGTGATTTGAAGACATTGCTGGATCTGGGGAAGCTTATAGATTCCTTGGAGAGAAAATGCGGAATAAAGCTGCCAAGGGAGGTCACAGAGGTCTACCTTGACAGAGATCATGGCCTTCTGTTCATAAGGTTCAGCGAGCCAGATGAGCAGGAGGTTGGAGAGCCCCTCTGCACGAGAACTTTGGTAACCCTTTTCACAGAGGAGAAGACTGGGAAGATAACAGCCCTTGAAATAATAGGGATAAGTGATCTCATCAAGGAGCTAAGCGAGGACAGAGAATGACCTTCTTGTCCATTATCATTAACGCGGACGAACCCTTTTTATTAGAATCAGAATGAAAATTAGCACCACAGCCGATATTATCAGTGGTGTTGTAAGATCATGCCTCCATCTAGCCTTTATGAGCTTAGGAGAGTCTACTGTAAGGTTCA
>NZ_RCOS01000163.1 GCF_003947435.1 Candidatus Methanodesulfokora washburnensis | reverse complement strand
CTATTCTCTCCACATAAATCTCCCATTCTCTTACCATTCTTGCCCTCTCAATCATCACATCTATGTATTTCTCCATTTTAACACCTCCTCTGCTGCATTCAGAAGTTCCTCTGCCTCCTCCTTTGTAAATTCTCTCGAAAGATATCTTGATGAGATATAGGAGTCTTCCATCAGCCTGAAGATTTTCTTTCTCTCTTTAAAAAATTTCCCCATGTCCTTGTATTTCTGAATACTTTGAGAAGAAGATCTAATAAAAGATATATAAGTTTCCTTGAGCACTCTGGAGAGAGCTCTTAAGGTTTTCTCCCTGTCATCGGTGATCGAGAGGATGGTTTGTGGAAAAGGTTAAATAGAAGCCTGCTGCTATGGGTAAATTGTTAGAGTATACCTCTCAATGCAAAGAGGATTGAAAGTCAGAACTCTTACTTCATCGATGTGAGGCATCTATTCTGCTATCCCCAAAGTTATTTAATGTTGAGGAGATCGGGATATCGCATCAATGGAGCTGAGTTTCATCCAACTTTTTCTCTAATGAAAATTCTCAGGCATCTTTTTAAATGTCGAAGCTGCAAGCGGAATCCCATATCTGAAGCCAAACGCAAAGAAGAGGAGCTCTATTTTATTATCCCCACCTTCCTCTCCATAAAGTCAGTAGTAGAGAGGGGGAGATAGAAAGCCCCAGCTATTGGAAGTCCATAAAAAATATGCTCAAAGGGGATATTAATCCCTGCAATATAAGGAATTACAAATATAACAATTCCACCAAACGCAAAAGGCAGGAATCCAAGCCAGAAACCCCAATCAGTGTATTCATGCCAATCAGGATAACGTTTTCTGCTTTCCTTGATCCAAAAAAGAATTTTCTCAGGCAGTTTTGAGGTCAATTTGTCGTAGAGCTTTTTTATCACATATGCTGGAGGAAGACCGACAGCCATGAGGCCGAAACCGAGGAAGAACCAGTGAGCGTAGACTATTACGAGTGCAACAGGCTCGGCAGGCTCAATTCCTATTGCTTCGATCCAGTATATTATGATCAAAATAACGAGATAAACCGGTATTTCGATTAGAGCAGATCTCATCCGGTCTCAATTTAGCTAAGGTATTAATAAATTTTTATGATCATAGTGTTAATGAGAAACCCCTATTTCCGAATATAAAGGTATTTTCTTCAATAATCGAGCATTTAACAGGCTAACATAATGGCAATCATCATGACAGTGGTAACTAAAATAACGATAATCAGGAAGACAATTCCGGTTCTAGGAATCCTTTTTGGTCCCTTCTTAGCACATAAACTGCATAAACAATACCCCATCCGAAGAATACGGCTAAAAATAACGAATATATCCATAGATTATGCTGGACCAGATCCCATCCAGCGGTCAAAGTCAAGGCAAAGGCAATAATGATCAGGACAACCAAATCAGTTGAGTGAGTAGTCTGTGCACAGCTTCTGCCAGCATCTTGCCAAAGTTTCTTAGTGAAAATAAAGCTGTGCCCATAAATTGCCTAGTAATGTTTAAATAGATTAATTCTTTGGTGATTTACACAGCAGTTAAGTAGGGGAGTTCCTCTTCCTTATTATTCTGAATTTATGTAATGTCACCTCTTTGATGCTTCTAAACGTAAACGGATCCCAAGCGCATTTGCTACGCGCACCTTCTTTACCTATTTTTAAATTTTATTAATTGATAATTGAAGCTACATTTCTCTTATGTATTTAACTTAAGGTTTATATTCTTCCTGTCTTTCTTATTTAAGGGAGAGAATTATGAGAAGGCTCGTCCCATTAATACTTCTGATAATTGTATCTATTTCTGTACTTAGCTTCGGAAAGGCAATTGCTAATAGCAGTGAGACTAGCATCTCCCCAGCACCTCAGGAGAGTAGGAAAATCTGCATACCATTTTCCAGGGAGGAGGAGTCCATTTTCCAGAACTTCTCCAGATTTGAGAGGTATTCCTTTTACAGAGTTAAAAATGCGACAATATATGCGCCTGACAACATAGTGGATCTGTTTTACCTCTCTAAAGCCAAGGAGAGATGGTATAGAGAGGAGATATACAAGACACCGAGGCTTTATGAGCTCTATCTATCCGAGCTCCTCAGAAAGGAGATAAAGGGGGATTTCAGCGATGAGATAAAGAGGGAGATAGAGATAGCGAGAGGGGGAGTTGAATATCAGTATCTCAGGGAGCTTGTCTCCTGGATTGACAGAGGGATGAGCACTGAGGAGATGATAAACCTGACGCTGGAGAAGATGAAGGTAGCAATGGATTTGTTAGTATCCTCAGCTCGATATTATGGGGCTTATCTCATGCTTGATCTAATATCAGAGAATGAAGCTTATTCATTAGAATATTGTAATCCTCCAAAGTATCCACCTCCTGATGGAACATGGTATTATATCTACAACTGGGCTAAGGCTGGCAGGGTTTGGGTGGGCTGCTATTACTCGAGTACACCAGACGCATCAGAAAGACCTGTAAAGGAGTTCTGTACATCGGTATACACTACTGACCTGAATTACTACTGGAATCTCGCCAAATCCGGGTATTGTAAGGAAGAGGGCACGGGTCGCAGTATTCCTGGATATATGATAAACTCAATACAGGTGAAATGGTTTTACTCAGCACAAATAAGTGGTTACACCGGTTTTCATGATCTTATCTGGGAAGGAAACAAGAATGCAAACAGCATATGGTACACTTACAAAACCCCCTATAAGACCACAAACCCTCAGGCTGGATATTATATGTTTCATAATTATGCATATGTACTGCAATGCTGTTATTCTCCCTACGGCTACTGCAACGCGCATTGCACTTGGATGCCAGAATGGCAGAGTTGCTTTGACTGCGATTCAGACGCGACACAGCATTTCATTTCAGGACAACCTTGATACCAATAGGCTACTAATCAGTTGTGAGGTACGCATCATGCCCAACTCAAAGCCTCCTGAGGTTCTTGATTTAGCTAAAAGGTTGAGCGAGGAGGAGAAGAGAGTTATTGAGGAGTTTAAGGAAATGAGGGGATACTACTACCTCGGCTACATGCCCGTGGTTTACAGGATTGAGGTGAATGTTTGACATCAACCTTAGTGGATCTTCGAAGAGAATCTCAGCAGGGATGATGTGTTTGCTTACATATTCTTTGCACATGGAAAGAAGATTAGTGCTGAAGTTTCAGGGAGGCACAAACTGAAGCAGGAATGCATCAAAAGGAAGATGAGCAAGCTCCTTAAGATTGCTACCGTCGATATTAATCCGGAAAATTTTATTATTTCCAGAAAATACTACATATTTTCCATCTGGTGAAAAGGCAAGGCTACGAACAGACATATCTACACCCCCTGTGAAAATCATCTTCTCTTCTTTATTCTCAATATCAATTAGTTTGATCCCAATCTGGAAGGGAGCTGTTATGCATGCTAGAAACTTTCCGTCCGGACTCCAAGCTGGCACTACTCCTACTGTTACAAACAATGTTGTACCAGAGGAATCTACTATATTTATATAAACAATTTTCTCTCTAGGCTCTTCGAACGCCAGATATTTTCCATCAGGAGACCAATTGGGATGAGTGGGGGTTTTAGTCCATTTAACCAAGCTTCCATCTTTCTTCAGAATGTAAAGGGACTTATTCTGCCAAGAATAGGTTGCATTAGTGGAGACAAACACTAGATCCTGCCACGGTGTCCACCATGGACAACAGTTCCATCTCCCCGGTGATACTGTGAATAATACCTTGTTCTCAATTAAGGAAAACACGACTATTTTAGACCCTACTGCTTTTGAGAAGTCCTGAGTGGGCTTTCCCTCGCTATCTATAAGTTCTGTATACGCTATTGTGCCGTTGTGTGTCACTGAGAATCCACCAAAGGCTGGTAAGGGCAATTTTATAATGGTGCCATTGGGAAAGAGAAAGTAGATGTCTTTAGCGTCCCAATTTTGGAAAGCGATGGCTCCTGCCCACCACCGAGAAATGTTCTGGGCTGCAACATTCTTTTCTTTAGTGACATTCTCTGCTTCGGATTTAATGTTCTGAGGATGTTTCTGAGTAACATTTCGAGGGGCTGTGAAATTCTGAGAAGGAGTAACGTTCTGAGAAATGTTCTGAAAAGATTTTTGAGTTGAGATCTGGTACAAGATGACCCCTAGCAAAATAATCAGGATTACTACCAGATTTCTTACTATCCCTCCCATCTCTACCTTCTGCAAATTTTAAGTGGTACTTTTATTATAAGTTTAGCGAAATTGCACCTATTTGTCAGAAAGCTTTTTAGGCAGCAATGTGATTATGAGGGATGAAAATCAGGGTTATTGATGAGGAAGAGAAGCTAATTAGGCAGCCATATCTGCTTCGTCTTGGAGGATGGACGATTGAGCAGTATTTAAGGGAGGCCCCTGAGGACCTCATCTGGGAGTTTGTCAGAGGAGAGGTCATCATGCATTCCCCTGCAACTGCCGAGCATCAGAGGCTTGTGAAGTTTCTGGTCCGGCTTCTGGATGGATACTGTGAGATAAAGGGCTGTGGTGAGGTTTTAACAGGTCCTGCTGCGGTGAGAATATTGCCTGATGTCATCAGGGAGCCCGATATCTTCGTAATAGCTAAGGAGGATGTGCCAAGGGCTAAAGGTGTTCCCCTTGATGTCCTTCCTGTTCTAGTGGTGGAGGTAGTGAGCCCATCCACAAGAACCTTGGATCTCAGAGAGAAGGCAGAGGACTACGCTCTTTCCGGTATTCCAGAGTACTGGGCTGTTGATATGGAGCAAAAAGCTCTTTTTCTGCACAGACTTAAGGGGAAAAAGTATGAGGTAAAGAAAGTTGAGAGGGGAAGGGTGAAGAGCAGTGCCATTCCTGGTTTCTTCATCGAAGTTGACTGGCTCTTCTCTGAGCCTCTTCCACCGGCAGATAAGTGTCTTCAAATGATTTTAAGGGGAGAACTTTAACCATTTCTCTTAAAAAGCTGAAAGAAATGCTAGAAAAGCAGAAAGACAGTAGTACTTTTGGAAGAAGGAAAATTTCACCATTGTTCCAAATATTTTTAAATTGGGCATCCTTTATTGCTTGTGGACAACAAAGAGGAATCTCTCAGGCTACTCAGGGAGGCAAAGGAGGACTTTGAGAGGGCAAGAAGATATTATGAGCTGAAGGATTGGGTTACCGTGGTTCACTACGCGCAACTTGCGATAGAAAAGGCTGCAAAAGCCATTATATCATGTTTTGAGGCATATGAGTGGACGCATGATCCATCAGGGCAGATTGAGAGGCTTGTCAAAAAAGGCCTTCTCGAAAATGAGTTCATGAAAATTGCTGGACATGCTAGAGAGGCAGCTCCTTGGCATGGACGCTCCACCTATGGGGGACTAAGGGGAGGGGTGTGGAGGAGTCCATCCGAGCTTTGCACAGAGGATGTGGCCTCAAATCTCCTTCTTAAATCGGAGGATTCCGTGAGAAAGGCTGAGGAGTTCCTGAGGAGGTTCTGGCATGATGGAAATACTGGATGAGATAAGGAAAATTGCCATGAAAAGGAAAGAGATACTTGCAGCTGGTCTATTTGGATCTCTCGCAAGAGGGAATTACAACGAGAGAAGCGATATAGATGTCTTTGTAATTACGGAGAGGGAGCTAAGCTTGGAGGAGCAGGATAAGCTCTATCATGAGTTCAGTGGACTGATTGAGAGGTTCAAAAGGGATGTAACGGTCCTAGTATATGATATAGAGGGCCTGAAGAAGGTTCCGAGCTGGCAGACCCTGAACCTCATAAGAGATGCAATATTTGCATACGATAGAGGAGGGATAAAGGAAGTTTTCAGGGAGATCCTGAGAAAGGCTGAAGAAAGAGGAATAGTGTACGATGAGAAGGATGGGGTTTTCAAGCTGAGAAGACCGGGAAGAGTCGTATTTTCGCTTTAGTAATTTAAAAGAATTATAGTTCATGAAATCTTGAGAGCCTTGGATGAGTTCTGTTATTTCCCAGCAATTCAATATACTTTCATATATAATATATCTTTTTATTTGGAAAAAGTACAACATCACAATGTCCCTGGTGGAGAAGCTGATGAAGGAGCTTGAAAGTAAGCCTGAGGAAGCAAAAAAGCTTATGGAGAAGATGGCGGAGCTTTACCCTGAGTTCTCATTTTCCTCTCAGGTCAGAAAGCTGGTGGAGCAGATGAGCCTGATGGCGGAGGAGCAGACGAAGATCTGGCAGGAGATAAAGGCGATAAAGGAGGAGCAGACGAAGATCTGGCAGGAGATAAAGGCGATAAAGGAGGAGCAGACGAAGATCTGGCAGGAGATAAAGGCGATGCTTGAGGTCATAAGGAACCTCCAGGCTCAGCAGAGCCGCTTGGAGAAGAGAATGGATCGCATCTATGAGGGACTAAGCGCCTCGATAATGTATGCCTTTGGAGAGCTAAGCAGATATGCAGGCATGACTTTTGAGGAATTTGTCAGGAAGTTCCTCACGGATAGGATGAGAAGGAACAAGGAGATCCCGGCCGACAGAGAGCTGAAGCCTGCTGTTATAGAGGGTGAGGAGATAGATGCATTCCTTGAGGATCCCCTCATAGTTGCTGAGATAACAGCCCATGCAAAATCCCCTGAGGAGATAGAGAAGCTCCTTAGAAAGGCTGAGAAAGTCAGAAAAGCATATGGCAAGGAACCCAGAAAGATTTTGGTAGTTCAGACAGCTGAGAAGGATGTGGCAAAGGAGCTGAAGAGAATAGCTGAACGTGAGGATGTGGAGCTCATAGTGGGAAAAATATTGTGATACTGCGGACACTCGCAGAGGATTTCCTTCTAGTGTTCATCAATCTGTTTCATTTTCTGACACGCATTATCCTTTTAAATGATGAAGCTTCTTACTTTATGATGGAACTTGAGCTGGTGCATGAGGCCTGCGAGAATCTGGTCAAGCAGTTAGGTGATAAGATAGTGGCTGTCTCGCTTTTTGGGAGTATGGCCAGAGGTGAAGCCTCAGATAGGAGTGATTTAGACTTCTTTGTTGTCGTAAGGAACTTCAGGGATAAAGACAGAAGGTTCAAGATATATCACTGTCTGCACAGCGTTGTGAAAAGGGATTTGACAGTTATAGATGCGGATGAGGATAAACTGTTCAGAAATGATCTGGAGATAAACTCACTACTGCTCAACATAATATGGGATTCAATAATACTTTATGACCCATCCGGAAGGCTAAGGGAGCTATTTGAAAGGGTTAAAAATGCTGTAAAGGATAAACTGGAGAGATACAGGACAAGAGATGGAAAATATGGGTGGAAGCCGAGGACAAAGGAGTTCAAGGCAATAGAGTTATAAAAATGATAGATCCATCTGAAGTGAATTACAGGATGAAGCTCTGCTTGAAATATCTGGAGAGGTGCGCGCTATGGTATTGGATGAAAAATCAGAGCTGCTAGTGCAAAGCATGTCACGGCAAACACCAGTCCAACTACTATAAAAAGCCCAAACATCGCAAGCAGGCTGAGGAAAAAGGCTCTCAATGGATGCTTGTCCGCACCGAACTTTAGCATAAACCTAGCAAATATGTTTGCTCCGATTATCACAGCTGCTTTATCCAGTGCCGAGGCTTCGTACATCCCAGTCCTCTCCATCAATCTGTCATACCAGAGGAGAGTTGTGCGGTCATCTATCCTCCTCAACATCTCCTCGATGTCGGACATTCACTCCCCCGCTTTTTACCAGTATACCCGATAAAAATGTTATGGTAACATTTTTCAGTTTGAGCTTATGCATGAAATTCAGTTCCACAGTGGAACTAAGTTCCGCACCGGAACTAATTAAAAATTCACATTTCAGTTGATAATTCCAGTATTTTGTATAATTTATGGAAGCCTCTATGATTAAGAAGAGATCTCAAGAAAGTTGTTAACTATGCACATGCATTGCAAGTAATTCCCCTAAATGACGGAGGAACTCCTCGATAGATCGCTTTTCTAGCGGCTCGATTTTTCCATCGATATGCTTGTGATCTGGATATGTAGGCAACTCTTGATGATGCGGTCTGTTATCCCACCATTCCTCATAACCAGTCATTCTGAAATAGTACCCATACGCTATCACAGTTTCCCTATATATGTATTCTCTTATTATAGCTATAGCATTTTTATACTCAATAACTATTCTAATATTTAGATATTCTTTCTCGTCCTCCAGGAAATGCTCTATAACTTCTACTACGGGTTTATGCTCACCAAGAATTTCCCTCACTAATTTAAGTACTTCAGCAAGTCTGGACAAATTTTAGCCCCTAGAGAGAAGCTGAAAAGCCCTCTCCCTATCCTTTAAGAGGGACTCACGTCTGTCCTTTAGATAGCAGTACTCAGCCCAAGCGAGATCTATTTCTGGGTTATCTATTCCTCTTTTAAAGAAGTTTTCAAGCTCCTTCCATGAGCTCAAGCCGAATTTCTCGGCAATTGCTGTTAATCTGACCTCTGTTTTTGCCAGCTCTAGGTCAATGCTTCTGATGAGCTCCTCCAGCCCTCTTCGAACGAGATCAGCTTCCATGCTTTTCAATCCTCTTCATACCAAGATTTCAATAAAAAGTTTTTAGTTTAAACTTTTGTTATAAAATTCGATTTTTTTCCTCCTCTTTATCCCCCCTAAGCTCCCTCGGAGTGGAACATTAATCATTGATTTAAACTATTCTTTAACAAAGCCTTAAGAATGATGTGATTGCGAAGGAGAAACGTTATTGTCATGTTAGATACAGTTCTTCCACAACTAGATGCTACTTTACATCTCCAAAATCTGCTGATGAATCTACAGTGCCTTCAGCTTCCTCAAAAGCTCAAGAACATCCTCTCTGTGGGCCTCAAAGTTGAGTTCTGTGAGAAAGTTATGATAGTAATTTGCATGCAATCTTTCAGCACTTGCAAAAAGCCTTCCAAGAGGCTCTTTAAGCTCTTCAGAAATCCTCTCAACGATATCTGCATAGTCCCTGTGGCTGTAATGTGGCCATCCTTTTTTCTCAGCGATCGCATTAAGCAGAGCTGCGACAGCACCCCAGTACTTCTCTCCAGACTGGGACAGATCCTTTCTTTTGTACAGTTCCTCTGCTTCGCTGAGATATTTCTCATAAAGCTTTAGATACACCTCCACTCTGGTCTTGGGGTCCAGAAGATTGACCATGCTATCGATAGCAACGTCAACAATATCCTTGCCCAGTGCCCTAGCCCTGCTCTCCAGAGCTCTGTAGATCTCCTCTGGAAGCTCGATGACGGCCGGCATAATAAGAGCTCCCGGAACACCCTTATAAAGATGAAATGTTAGTCAGTGTAGAAATTATGCAATGTATGCACTCTTATATTTCCTGATCAGGGAATAGAGGATGATCAGGAAGATTATTGTGGCCATGAGACCACCTTCCGCACAAGATGAGGCAAGCCTATAGGCATTTTCAAATCTATCTAGGCAATCAATAGTCTCATTGAGGTAATATGAGGCAAATGGGAGGAATCGTAGTAGGATATCAATGTGAGCAGCTGAGACATTGTTTAGGGAATCTGAAGCGTTGAGAATGGAAGCTTGAATACCCTCTAGATTTCCCTCTTTTGTGTATCTGGCGGTGTCAGAAAGGTATCTGGAGATATTAGCCAGATATCTATCAGCATTCGCTAAATGTGTTTCTGTATCTTTTATATATGTAAAAGTAGCTCTGGCAAGATCTCCGACCAGCCCCTTGTATTTCTCAGCTGTGCTCATAGCATCTAAGTAGCCTCCCACGCATCCTAGGATCGCAAGAAGGTAGACAATTGAGATCAGGATTATGATTATTGAATATCTCCTTTTAGGAGAGATCTTTATTTCTCCTGTCAAGCCTGCAACAACTGCCACAATACCTACTGCCATTAAGATCAGGGAAAAGAACATCACAAGAGATAGCAGGTACCAATCCCAGAACCCAAGTATGCTAAGCATTGCACCACATTCTCTCGCCGGACTACCGAAAAAAAAGATAGCCAAGAACCCCGAGAGCAGATCTGCAGAAACTGTTCGCCTCGCTATATCTGAAGTAAGCTTTTAATACGGGCATCATCGGAGTAAGAAACCCCAAAATTAGCAGGATCATCCCGAGCATGACAAGCTTCTTGCTCATATAGCATATTTCCAACAGATAAATAAAAAGTTATAGTGATAAAGATCGCAGGAATACTAATTGCAGATATCGATCATTGATTGCAAGGGTTAGAGCTAATGCACTCTATTTCAGATTAGCTGAGAGCTGAGAACCCCAGAAAAATATATATTAGGACACTACATATTTTCTTATGAGCTTGATGAAGATTGCCACCGGAGCAGGCATGGCTGTCATTATTTTACTCGCCATACTGGTTATATACATAACAACCAAGCCTTCTCTCATTGTTAAATCCATCGAAGTGACGGATATCGTGACGTCTAAAATTGAGGGGCCATTCTGGGTGAGCCATTGTCCTGGCATAAAAATCTTCTTTAAGACTGATAAATATCCAGTTAAATTCTATCTTCTGACGTCAGAGGGAAAAGTGATAGACTCATATAAGGCGGAGCTTCCGGAGGAAGTTGCATATCTAGCCATTAATGAGATCTGCGAGAACATAGTGGGCCCGAAAAAGTATGTGGTGAAGGCGTTCATCGATGATGAGGAGGTGCTCAGGAGGGAGATCAATGTAAAAGGGGTGAGCGGAAGCATAAGGATATTGAATACAAGCATATCGGTAATAACGCATATGCTGGGAAATATAAAGGAGAAAGAGCCGAAGATAGATAAGATCTTGATCGAGGTGGAGAACACAGGCGATGTCCCATTGTATCTCGCCTGTCCCCTATTCAATCCTGTGGTACTTAGTGTGGATGGTAATCCCCTCTTCTTTACGCCATCAAAGGAGGCCATAATGCCCGGAAGTAGGGAGAGAGTCGAGCTATCCATATTTGGTGGGGTAGATCCAGATGAGAGGCATGTATTTACGATTTCCGTCTCAGGCATTGAGAATGCTCCTTACATAACTGAGCCCCTGAGACCGGAGGTGAGGATAGACGAGGTGAAATTGGGGTATGAGAACTTCTCCAGAAGCTGGTTCATGGAGAACATCACGATAACGATCAGAAACACAGAGGCATACCCAATAGGGCTCCATCATCTCGAGATGTATGCCAATGATAAGTTCTTTTTACCATTCGTACGCGGATTCGTGAATCCAGGGGAGGAGAAAACTGTGACGGTAGGAGGTACCTTTTATGTAAAGGAAAAGCCCTCTGAAATCAAGATTAAGCTCTACGGAACTGAAGTTGTGTACAGAATATCCGAAGGCTGAAAGCCTTAGAAAAACCTTCCGGAATCCCCTCATCCTTATTGTGAGCTCTTAATAAGCTACATCCTCTCCAGAGATATGAAATCTCCTGTAAAATGAGGAGAGCCTGTCACAATCAACAGAAAGCCCATTAACAGACTGTCGATTTATTGCAAAATTTATATAAGGGAAACAGGTTATGTCAAGATATGTCTACATCGGTCTATATTCCTGAGAGGCTTGTTGAGGAGATCAATAGGAGAGGGTTAGGTTTAGTGGATCTCATAACCTCTATGCTTGAGATAGATCCCAAGACTGTTGTTGAAGCCCGTGTTGAGCTTGCAGAAAAATACCTTAAGGAGGCTTCGATCGGAGAAAAGCTGCCAGTCAGCCCCTTTTCTTTCTTATAGATTACTATATCAGCATCCTAAAATTGTTAAAACCTTTGTGGGAGCTTCTTAAGCGATCCTTAATCCTCTGAGGTGCTCTCTTCCTATTTCCTCTGTAATTTTCTAGAATCACACATCCTAGAGATGTCCAATTATTTTGTCCATTCCTCGATTTTGCCTCTTATTTTTTCAAGAAGTGCAGCATTTAGCTTGATGTTCTCGGGAGCAACTTTATTGTACAGATCAAAGAAGTTGAATGGATGTTTTACGAGCCCTATTATTTCTTCTCTGCTGACATTGCTGTTGTCCATTATGCCAACCATCCTTCCAGACAGGAAGTGCCCGGCTGGAATACCATACCCTGATGTATCCATAGAGAGGGAGTTAAAAAGAGCCTTGATATCCTCAATAGGTTCATGATGTTCACAAATCCATTCTAATAATTGTTCTGTAGTCTTTATTAACTGCGGCATTTCTTCTTCAAGTCTCTTTATTCTCTCCATTCTATTTTCCACACCGGGCAATAATTTAAGACGAGAAAGCGAAAAATACCAGTTTGCCAGACCCTCTGTCACAAAGTAGGTGAAGATTTCAGCCAGCATGCGGGCATGTTCATCAGAGCTTTTCAAGGCTTTCAGCTTCTGGTTTCTATCCAGCCAATAGAATGCTCCAGCGTGATGAAATTCATGAGCAAGCCCCTTTAACAATTCTTCAGTGAATTCTTCCTGAAGTATGCTCAGAAAAACCTTTCCGGGACGAATCATCCCTTGATTAAAGGGATCGACTGTGAGGTAAA
>NZ_RCOS01000109.1 GCF_003947435.1 Candidatus Methanodesulfokora washburnensis | reverse complement strand
CCGGACTGGGTTCCTTATATGAGATTGGCTGGTGCCATAGTGACGGATGAAGGAGGAATGACATGCCATGCTGCAATAGTGAGCAGGGAGCTCGGAATACCATGTATTGTCGGAACAGGAAGGGCGACAGAGCTGCTGAAAACAGGGGAGATCTACACAGTTGATGCCACTAGAGGAGTTGTTTACTTAGGTGAAGTAGAGGGACTCCTAAAGCCGAAGAAGGAAGAGGAAATTGTTGTAGAGTGGATACCCACTGGGACAAAAGTTTACATGAATCTAGGAGTTCCGGAGAAGATAAAGGAGTACAGTAAGCTCCCATTTGATGGAATAGGTCTCATGAGAGTGGAGTTTATATTAGCCAGCTATATAGGAGAACATCCCCTCTACTTAATAGAGATGGGAAAGCAGGAGAAGTTCATAAGCGGGATGGCGGATGGCATCTCCCTTGTAGCTAGGGAGATATTTCCAAGGCCTGTTGTTGTGAGATTTAGTGACTTCAAGACAAATGAGTATAGGGAGCTTGGAGGAGGAAATAAGTATGAGCCCCATGAGGACAATCCGATGCTCGGCTGGAGAGGCGTCAGCAGGTATATAAGCCCGCAGTATGAGGAGGCCTTTAGGCTTGAGTGCAGAGCTATCAGAAGGGTGAGGGAGGAACAGGGTCTTACGAATGTTCATGTAATGCTTCCCTTTGTCAGAACCACGTGGGAAGTGGAGAGAGTTCTTGAGATAATGGCTGAAGAAGGCTTGAAAAGCGGAAGAGATTTCAAGATATGGGCAATGGCAGAAGTTCCCAGTGTTATATTTCTAGCAGAGGAGTTCTCCAAGTATTTCGATGGGTTCAGCATAGGGAGCAATGATCTAACTCAGCTCATACTGGGCACGGATAGGGACAGCCAAATACTCCCGAAGCTGGACAAGAGATACTTTGATGAGAGGGATCCGGCTGTCAGAAGGGCAATAGCACACCTGATAAAAGTTGCACATAAGCATGGGAGGACAGTCAGCATATGCGGACAAGCACCAAGCGTCTATCCCGAGTTCACAGAGTTCTTAGTAAGATGCGGCATAGATAGTGTGAGCGTGAATCCTGATGCTGTAATTGGAACAAGAAGGCTTATAGCATCCGTGGAAAGGAAGATAATGCTTGAAAGGATCTCTAAAATTGCTCAGAATAGCAGGAGGCTATCAATCTGACTGCTGAAATGCCTCACCAAATCTTGAGAGAAGGTCAGTCCTTGTGACTATGCCGATAGGCTTTCCTCTTCTGTCGGTGACTATAAGTCTTCCTGTTTTGTGTTTTGTCATCTTAGAGATAGCTTCTACAATATCATCTTCCTCGAGCACAGTGAAGTACTCCTTTCTGACAACATCTCCCACTTTCTCTTCCCCTTTTCCTTTAGCTAGCAAATGAAGAACATCCTTTGATAGCATAAGCCCCGCTATTTCTCCATCTTTTACTACAGGAAGAGCTCTTATGTCGTGCTTGTAGAGGATCTCTGCTGCCTCCTTAACAGTCTTGTCTGGATCTATCGTTATCAGATTTCTTGACATGACATCTCCAACCCTGAGCTTGGGTATGCTGAACATCGTGGCAACATCTATCAATATCTCTCCGTTTTCTCTGTCTATCTTCAGGATTTTTCCCTCTACCACTAGCCTTCCGAAAGCTGTAGGGCCTACTCTTATGTAATCCCCAACTTTTACCTCAGAGAAGTCCCCAGCAGCTCTTATTATTGCCCTATATCCTGTTGTTCCACTCACATCTAGGAGATCTATCTCTATAGCAGTAATATCAGTCCTTACTCCCTCCCTAACAAGCCTTAGAGATCCTGTGTCCACAGGGATCGGAGGAGACTTTACAAGCTCAAGAGCCTTAAGAGTGGGCAAGTATCCTCCTCCAGGTCCAACTCTGGATTGAACGAGACCAAGTCCCTTCATCACAGATAGAAGTCTTCTAACACTGACCTCATGCCTGCCAAGATGATGAGCAAGCTCGCTGCTCTTGATACCCTTTCCTCTAGTATTATATAATTTTATTAAAGCATGAAGTATCTCTAACTGTGCTGATGTTAGTGCCATTGGTCAGAGGATTGCAAGGATACGTTATTAAACTTTTTGCGTTGAAATTTGTAGCTATATGTAGCTATAAATAACATCTATAGCTGTTTATTACACAAAATAATTATATAGTTTCCGAGAGAAGGGTAGGCTATGTCCGAGGCGACTAAGCTGTATATGGAGGAGGCTAAAAGAGCCTCCTATGGCCACAAGTTAAGACAAATGCAGGAGCTGGCCTTAAGAGACCCTGAAAACTTCTGGAGCGATATAGCCAGAAATCTTTACTGGTTCAAGACATGGGAGAGAGTTCTTGAGTGGAATCCTCCTTTTGCAAGATGGTTTGCAGGAGGACTCATAAATGCCTCCTTCAACTGTCTTGATGTCCATGTAAAGACAGGAAACAGGAACAAGGTAGCAATTTTCTGGGAGGGAGAACCGGGGGACAGGAGGGTTTTAACATATTTAGATCTCTGGAGGGAAGTCTGCAAGTTCTCCAATGTCCTTAAGGATTTAGGAGTGAAAAAAGGAGATAGAGTTGCCATATACATGCCAATGGTTCCAGAGCTTCCAGTAGCAATGCTGGCCTGTGCTAGAATAGGAGCTATTCACAGCGTGGTATTCTCTGGCTTCAGCTCAGAGGCCTTAGCTGTGAGGATAAGGGATTCTGGAGCCAAGATTCTGATCACAGCAGATGGAGCATATAGGAGAGGAAGAATAGTCCAGCTGAAGAAGACTGCTGATGAGGCTCTTGCGAAAATTCCAAGCATTCAAAATGTAGTAGTTCTGAGAAGAACTGGATCCGATGTTGAGATGAAGGAGGGAAGGGACTTCTGGTGGGATGATCTGATGAGGGAAAACTCCCTCAATTCCCAAGCAGTGCCGTTGGAGAGCGAACATCCTCTCTATATACTTTATACATCTGGAACAACAGGAAGGCCTAAGGGCGTTGTACATGACACAGGAGGCTATCTAGTATGGCTTTATGTGACAATGAAGTGGGTTTTTGACATAAAGCCCGAGGATATCTACTGGTGCACAGCCGATATAGGATGGGTTACGGGACACTCTTATGTTGTCTACGGCCCCCTGCTTCATGGAGCTACTTCTGTGATGTATGAAGGTGCACCGGACTATCCAGCTCCTGACAGGTGGTGGGAGATAATTGAAAGATACTCTGTTTCAATATTCTATACAACACCAACAGCAATAAGAATGCACATGAGATTTGGAGAGGATTGGGCAAGAAGGCATGACCTCTCATCCCTTAGGCTTCTCGGCACCGTGGGAGAGCCCATAAATCCCGAGGCTTGGAGATGGTATCAGAAGGTCATTGGAGGGGGAAGATGCCCCATAGTTGACACATGGTGGCAGACTGAGACAGGGGGGATAATGATAAGTCCAGCCCCTGGAATAGAGCTTGTCCCTCTGAAACCGGGATCTGCAACGCTTCCTCTTCCAGGAGTGCATGCAGAGGTAGTGGATGAGAGCGGAAAACCGGCAAAACCCTATGAGAAGGGATATCTCGTGATACTTGGTCCATGGCCAGGCATGCTCACAACCCTATGGGGAGATCCTGAGAGCTATAAGAGCATCTACTGGTCTAAATTTGGGCAAAATAATCTTAACTTCTACTTTGATCCTCCTGCTGTGTATTACACCGGAGATTATGCGATGAAGGACGATGATGGGTACATATGGCTTTTGGGAAGGGCAGATGAGGTTCTCAAAGTTGCAGGCCATAGAATAGGCACGACAGAGGTAGAAAGTGCTCTTGTAATGCACGAGGCTGTTGCAGAAGCTGCTGTTACCGGTAAGCCTGATCCAGTAAGAGGAGAGACAATAGTGGCATTTGTGACGCTAAAACCTGGCTTTAATCCCTCCGATAGTCTGAGAACCGAGCTAATAAGATGGGTTGGAAAAACTGTTGGACCCATAGCTTCTCCGAGTGAGCTCTATTTTGTTTCCAAGCTTCCAAAGACGAGAAGTGGGAAGATAATGAGGAGACTCTTGAGAGCCGTGGTTAGCAACATGCCTCTTGGGGATATGACAACATTAGAGGATGAGACCTCAATTAAGGAGGCTATGGAAGCTGTGGATCTTCTCAGAAAAGCCATGGGAATGGGAGAATTAGAAAGCCAGCTCTAGTAAAGAGGATCTATGGAAGGAAAACTATTAGAGAAGCTAAGGAGGTGATAGGAGAAAAGAAAATAGCCTATAACAATCTTTCTTAGCTAACATGAACTACTTGGCTGAATTCACATGCTATTTCCACTTTTGAGGCCTCTCAGTTCCCTTAGACTATCTTTTGGCTCCCATCTGAATCTCCACAACCCGGATGCAGGATCTTCGATGGCTATTCCAAGCTCCCCAGCCAGAATATCACTTATTATTACTTCATCAATATAGAGCTGATATCACTATGTCTGCTCTCACCTTCTTTAACTTCTCTTCCTCAGAGGACGCTACAACAACATCCGCCGCATTTCTGTATATCCAAACACTAAGAGGACCACCAGTAGTGTCGAAGACATCTTTCTCTGCACTTTCCGGAGGCCATAGACCGAGATATTTGGCCAGAACCATGGGAATCATGAGCTGAGGCGTATCAGCCTCATATCCACTATTCACTAGGGCATTCGTAGAGACAACCTTATTATCCAAGCAAATCCTCAGTTTAACTCTCACAGCCATTTAATCACCTACTTTATCCTCTTTTACCCGTCTCACAGATATTCTTCCAACTCTAACCCTCCTTTTAGCTCTGATCAAACCAACAAAAACCCTTCTCATAAAGTCCCTGCGTTGAAAAGAGCAATAACTCTATATAAGAATTCAAGGCTTTCTCGGCACAACTGTTATGATCCTGTAAGGATACATCTCCTTTGTGAGAGGAGACCTTATTCCAAGAGTTAGTAATATGTTGGGATAGTTCGACCTACCCGCTATATAGTACATGAACTCGGACTGCTTGAACAGACTCGATCTAACGAGAGCAAGACCTGCGGAGAGAGTACCGTATCTGTCTGTTCCAGCGACTACAAGAATGCTTCCATTCCCCCAAGGGTTTCTGTTTGAGTACTCTATCACGCCTATTCCTTGGTCAAGCCTCACTATCCTATTGAAATCTATTGAGCCATTTGGAACTCCCATTTCATATGCCTTGGATATCAGGTAGCTGGTATTGAAGGTCTCATTGCCGAACTTCACATATATGCTTTTATTTCTGATGAAAGTCGCATTCAGATATCCTCTTGCCTGAAGGTAAGCCACGACAGAATTTACATCAGGACCACCTATCAATATGAGATTTGTATTCCTCAAAGATGGATCGAGAACACCATTTTTGAAGACCTGGGAATCCCTGTAGATGGGCACTGATATCGATATTGATCTTGTCACAGTGCTGTACAGCTTGACAGGCCCTCCACAAGCACCAGTGAACAAATATTCAGTTCTCTCAACTTTGTACAATCCTGCCATACCTTCACATCCTTGGTAACATTCCTCCAGCGTTCTGCTGCCAACAAGAGGACATTGAGGTGTATAATAGGTTCTTCCAATACATGTCATCAGGTATACATGACAGCCTATCTGTCTGGCTTCATTAAAGCTCCACGTGCCGGAGTTGTTGAAGATGTACAGCCTCTGGTATCTCACCAGATAGCCAAGTGCTTTAAAAGGTATGTAGTATGAGTAATTATCCGCACTTGAGAAGAATACAGCATATCCCCTGTATGGCTTATCAGCCAGAAAGATCGTGGCATTCTCGATTGAGGGCCATGGATTAGTTATGTTCCTCATAAGGGCAAATCCCGGAATTCTTAAGGATGTTATATTGACATACACCACATTAAATCCTGGAATTGGGAGAAAGTGGGATGGATCATTCTCTATTTTAAAGAAGGGCGTTCCCTTTAGCCCCTGTCCTTCTATGCTTGGCTTCTCTACCATGATGACATTTCCTGATCCCGGGAACTGAAAGCCTCCTGCCATCGTGCTTGGGTTTATCGTCACCAGAGCATACAGTCCATTCCCTCTTATCTTCATCCTTATTTCATAATCAGTATTACTTTTTACAACAACACTGACCACTGATATGTTGTATCCAAGCCATGGAATAAAGTAGTTGCTCCCGTTCCTGAGCTCGAGCATCCCTGTGTAGAAGACTATCCTGTCCCCTGAGATATACCTTGACTCATTTGCCCTTCCAAGGAGATAGGAGAACTTTGCAGGATACATCGTTATATTTGTCAGAGGAACCAAGATATAGCTCTCGTTCACGCAGCTCTCGTTGAGCTCATATATCTTCCCGGCTATGTTCTTCGTGGATACAAAGGGAACTCCATCTGTTGAGTTTATGATGGAGTACACAGTTTTAACTAGGACATAGCTTGGAGTTGGAATCTCAAAGCTCACATTAACCTCCTGCTTCAGGGCATCTGCTATTATGTTTGCAGTATGAAGATCCAGCGGGTCAGCCCTTGACCCTATTATTATCGCAGTTTTTGGGATTAGATATCCATTATAGGAGCTCCAATTCCCCAAAAATGGGGAGGGGAACTCGGATATAGGAGGATATGCTGATATGCTCGCTGTCTGAAACAGGAGCAGGAATAAGATTATCAGCCGTTTGGGCATTAATGATAAGATCCCCCACTTGATATATAAATTATCTCATGCAAACTGCTATATAGGACTGAGCGATAGCCTAATTTTTCAGCTCCCTTAGCTTGCTCAGAAATCTCTCCCTGTTGACTACAAACCTCTCGTGATAGCCCTCTCCTATCTTCTCTCCTCTCCAGAAGGCCTCAACTCTGAACTTAAGTCTTCTTCCATCTACCTCAATTAGCTCTGCTGTCACCTCCACCTCTTCCCCAACAGGAGCTGGCTTTAAGTGACTTACATCAACCCTAGTCCCTACTGTGGTATCACCTTCCTCCAAGAAGCTCTCAACCATCTTCCTGCATGTCTCCTCCATGAATGTTATCATAGATGGAGTTGATAAAACTGATACATCCCCACTACCGAGAAACTTGGCTGAGTGTTGATCTGTTACCCTGAACAACCTTCTATCCTTGAGCCCAGGTCTCAGCATACACTCTTAATCAAGGCTCTCTTTTTAACCCTCTCTATCCGTCAAAAGACGAATGTATTTTCACTAAAAAACAAACTTTATATATTCTGCCCTGTTTCCAACAGCCCAAATCAGCGATCGCAACTTTTTCATCTATTCGAACAAAAGGGAGGTGAAAATGAATGAAAGCAGAAATGGAGTATGAGAAAGTTATGCTCCTCTCAGGAAATGAAGCTATAGCTAGAGGAATGTATGAGGCTGGAGTCTCCGTGGCTACAGGATACCCGGGAACTCCCAGCTCTGAGGTTATTCAAGAGATGATAAAGCTGGGGATGAATGCAGAATGGTCTGTCAATGAGAAAGTAGCGTTTGAGATAGCATATGCAGCAGCATTATCAGGATTGAGAGCTGCCGCAGTCATGAAACACCTCGGCACTCACTGGATAGTTGATCCTTTAGCAGTATCCGCAGTAACGGGGGTTGAGGGAGGACTTCTTGTCGTCTCAGCAGATGATCCATACCCATATAGCTCACAGAGCTCAACTGATACCAGAAATCACGCTAGAACAGTTCATATACCAGTATTTGAACCATCTGATCCTTCCGAGGCAAAGGAAATGATAAAATTGGCATTTGAGGTATCAGAGCTGATAAAATTACCTATAATGATGAGATATACAGCGAGATTAGCTCATGGGTCAGCTCCTGTCCGCATAGGGAATAGAGTGGAGCTGGAGAGAAATGCTGAGTTCAAGAAAGACCCTTCTAGGCTAATTTCAACAGCACCAAATGCGAGAAAGAACATACCATTGATATTTGAGAAGCTGGAGAAAGCCAGAAAATTGTTTGAGGGAGAACCCTGGATAAGCTTTAAGGAGGGATCCGGGGACATCGGGATAATAGCATCAGGAGTTCCCTACTTAGCTGCAATGGAGATAGCGAGGGAGATGGATCTTCCTCTCATGAAGGTCTCTGTCTCCCATCCTCTTCCGGAGAAACCTGTCCTAGAGTTCATATCTGGGTTGAAGAAGGTGATAGTGCTGGAGGATCTCGACCCAATAATAGAGGATCAAGTAATTATATTAGCATATAATAATGGATTAAAGCTTGAGATAGTGGGAAAGAGATCCGGCCACCTGAAGCCTTATGGAGAAATAGGACCCGATGAGATAAGAGGGATCTTTTACCGGAGAAAAGCTGTAGAGGAGGAAATACCGAGGAGAGTTCCGCAACTCTGTCCAGGATGCCCTCACAGAGGATCTTTCATAGCAATAAAGAGAGCTCTATCTGGAAGAGGAATAGTGCTCGGGGACAGGGGTTGCTATAATCAGGGAGGAAACCTGCCCCTTAGGGCGATAGACACAGCTATAGCAATGGGGTCCAGCATAGCAATGGCAGTAGGTCTTGCTAGATCAGGCATTAAAGAGCCGGTAGTTGCTGTCATAGGGGATTCCACATTCTTCCATGCAGGAATCCCTCCAACAATAGAAGCTGTCATCTCAAGATCTCCAATAGTTATAGCTATTCTTGATAACTCTTGGACAGCAATGACAGGACATCAACCTAGCCCCTCCACAGGTCTTGACTCGCTTGGAAGGCCGAGACCTCAGCTGAAAATAGAAAATCTATTGGAAGCTATTGGAGTATGTAATATAAAAATTGTTGATCCTTATAATATAAGAGAAGGAGAAAATGCAATAAGGGAAGCAATAAGAAAGGCTAAGGAAAGCTTGATTCCATCTGCTGTCATATTCAGGAGGGAATGTGCCCTTCAAGCGGTGAGATTTGGAAGATGGAGGAGGAAAGTTACCAGAGTAGATCAAGAAAAGTGCAGCGCATGCAAGCTATGCTTGACAACGGGATGTCCTGCTATACAAATCTCCCAAGAATCCGGAAAAGCTGAGATAGATCCTATGGATTGTATTGGTTGCTCTGTATGCTCTCAGATATGTCAAAATGGAGCAATAGAGGTGATATAATGGTGGATTTGGTTGTCTGCGGTGTTGGAGGCCAGGGAATAGTTCTCATATCCAGAGTGCTAGCAAGAGCTGCTCTGCTTTCAGGTCTTCATGTGACAGTCAGCGAGGTCAGAGGCCTAGCTCAAAGGGAGGGATCTGTGTCCAGCCACATAAGAATAGGTGATCATGGCTCGCTTACTATAGCTGAGGGAAAGGCGGATGCTGTAGTATCGATGGAGCTTGTTGAAGCAGCGAGGAACCTTAGATACCTGAGAGAGGGGGGAATTGTCGTGTCAAATGACTACATAAGGTATCACATACCCCATTATCTGGGGATATCAAAATTTCCTGAAAGAGAGGATCTCATCAAAATGATCGGAAAGCATAGAGCTTATTTAATAAATGCTAGAAAGATAGCTGAATCGCTGGGAAACATAAGAGTTGTGAACTCAGTGATACTAGGTGCTGTTTACTCCACAGGAGTTCTCCCGTTCAGCTTGAAGGAGATAACTGATGCTATATCAGAATCCGTTCCAGAAAAATACAGGGATGTAAACATATCTGCATTTAAGCTGGGAATGGAGGCTGTGAGACCATGAAAGCAATGATAAAGGGAGTTGGGCTCACAAAAATAGATCAGCACTGGTCAAAATCGATAGGGGAACTTGCTGCTGAGGCATGCTTTAAGGCACTAAGAGATGCAGGGAATCCGAAAATAGATGCTATAGTAGTGGGAAACATGATGTCGGGCCTTCTAAATGGACAGGAGAACTTAGGAGCACATATAGCAGAATCAATAGGCATGTCAGGCATTCCAGCAATAAAGATAGAGGCAGCATGTGGCTCCGGAGGAGCTGCAGTCATGTGGGGGGCAATAGGAGTGATATCGGGTATTTTCAGAAATGTTCTTGTCGTTGGTGTGGAGAAGATGACAGATGCAACAAACACTGAGGATCAGTCATCTGCTCTGGCAACTGCATCTGATGCTGAAACAGAGCTCAGCATGGGGGCAACTTTTGCAGCTCTCAATGCGATAATAATGAGAAGGTATATGCATGAACATGGGTTAAGCGAGGAGGATTTTTCGCACCTCCCAATTTTAATGCACAAGAATGCAGCTGACGTGGAACATGCACAGCTCAGGTACAGGATATCCCTGAAGGACTACCTCGAATCCCCATATGTGTGCGAGCCCCTGAGACTTTTGGATGCCTCTCCTACAGGAGATGGCGCAGCTGCAATAATAATAGGGGAAGAAGGGGATGTGGAAATAGCTGGATTTGGCTCATCAACGGACCTAGTTGAGACCTTCTCAAGGGACTTGACAGAGCTGAGAGCTGTCAAAAGCGCTGCGAAGAAGGCGATGGAGATGGCCTCCATAGAGCTCGGCGATTTAGACATAGTTCAGATACATGATGCATTCAGTGTGATAGGATATATGTGTGTAGAGGCCATTGGAGTGGTTGAGAGAGGAAAAGCACACAAATTCTTCGAATCGGGAGATGCTGAGAGAAATGGGTATCTTCCAATAAATCCCGAGGGTGGATTAAAGGCAAGAGGCCATCCAGTTGGGGCAACTGGAGTTTATCAGGTGGCTGAGATAGCCCTACAGCTGATGGAGAGAGCTGGACCATCTCAAGTAGAAGGGGCTAGAATAGGACTCTCTGTGAACATAGGAGGCACAGGATCAAATGTCACAGCAATAGTGCTGAAGAGGTGATATCATGTGGTCATTTGTGTCGCCCATACCTCTCTACTGGAGGAGAAGGGGTTTCCTCTTAAGGATGGAGAAAGGCGAGTGTGAGGAATGTGGCTTCACATTTGTTCCATATAAATCGATATGTCCAAAATGCGGTTCCACTAAGATAAGAGCGAAGAAGCTTCCCAGAAGGGGGAAAGTGATCAGCTTTACCGTGGTCGAAAATCCACCAAGGGGCTTTGAGTATTACACACCCTATGTTCTAGCTGTGATTGAGCTTGAGGATGGCACAAGGGTTTTCGGTCAGATATCAGATGCTGACAACTTAAAAATAGGGGATGAGGTGGAGGCTACTTTGAGAATTGTGAGGGTGTTTGGAGAATCGGGACAGATCTTTTACGGATTCAAATTTGTTCCGCTATCTTCTCCTCATTATTCTATAGAGAGGGTGCCTTCTAGGACCGGTAATTATGAGGATAAGGAGGGCAATAGCTGAGAGCAAACCTGCTGTGAATTCTATGTATATACCTACGCTGGGGCTCCATCTCACCCATGTCGATTCATTTACCACTATCTCATTGGTCATCGGTATATCCATGACAGCAATTCCCAGCACAAAGAAAAGCATCCCCAAGAATATCAAGACTGTGGATATCTGAAGCCTGCTCTTGCTGGATACTATTCCTCCCCAGAGCATCATCAGTAGACCCCCAAAGTGCGCTATTGAGGATAGAAGGAAAAAGGATTTTGAAATGCCTATCTTCTGCCTAGAAGAGGCCGGTAACATGCCATTTCTGCTCATCCAGTCTATAATGCTGTAGCCTCTGGAAAGGGATGATTTCTGATCGTGTGTTGTCCACCAGAGGAGGGATGAGGGATTTACCTCCATTTTCACGTATCCCTCGCTCTCCGAGGTCTGCCCCTCGAGGGTAAACCATGACACTATGGAGGAGAGAAGCAAAAGCAGAAGGGATATCAGAGCAAGCTTGTTCATGGCAGATCAAGTTAATTGTTGATTGCCATTTTAAATATTGTGTTTTTAACTGACCGTGCGACCATAGACAGCTAATTGCAAGAAGCTTGCCTGAAATCCGGCATAAAATTTTAATGCTATCGTTCATATATCTCCTATGGGCTACAAAGAGGCCGCTAAGGCCATAGAAGGGTTTATAAGGGGAATGGTTGAGGGAGCTGGGGCTAATGGAGTAGTTATAGGGATAAGCGGGGGCCTTGATTCCTCAACAGTAGCAGTGCTTTCAGTTAGAGCTCTAGGAAGGGAGAGGGTCACCGGTCTCATAATGCCGATGCCTGGTATAACTAGCGAGGAGGATCTAAAGCATGCAAGAGATCTATCAAAAGATCTTGGAATAAATTCATATGAAATAGATATAGGAGATATATATTTCTCATATGAAAAAAGGAATCCTCTTCACGATAGGACAAATCGCATAGCAAATGGGAATTTGCAGGCCAGGATAAGGATGACTCTTCTTTATTATGCTGCCAACTCGAGAAACTTGCTTGTGGCAGGAGCATCTGACAGAAGCGAGATACTGCTTGGGTATTTTACCAAGTATGGAGATGGGGCATCCGATATGATACCAATAGGTGACCTTTATAAGACTCAGGTGAGAGCCTTGGCTAGGGAGATAGGAGTTCCGGATGAGATAGTGAATAAGCCAAGCAGCCCCGGTCTCTGGGCTGGGCAGACAGCAGAAGGGGAGATAGGTCTGAGCTACGATATAATAGACAGGATATTGGAAGCTTATTTTGACCTAGGGATACCGGAGGCTGAGATACCGGAGAGATTAAGAGTTGATGAAGCCGCTGTGAGAAAGGTGATAGAGATGAGCAAAAGGTCTGCCCATAAGAGAGCAATGCCCCCCAAGCCTTCTGTTAGGACAATGTTGAGGTGATCTCTTGATAGAAGATTTGGATAAAATAGCGGAGGAGATAAGAAATTGTAAAAAATGTCCACTGCATAAAAACAGGAAAAATGCTGTTCCAGGGGAGGGAGATAAAAAAGCAGAGATAATGCTGATAGGAGAAGCTCCAGGAAGAAACGAAGATGAACAAGGAAGACCATTTGTCGGGGCAGCAGGGGCATTTCTAAATGAGCTTCTATCGATAGCTGGTTTGTCGAGAGAAAGGGTTTTCATAACAAATGTAGTTAAGTGCAGGCCTCCCGGAAATAGGGATCCGACGCAAGAGGAGATTGATTCATGTTCCCCTTATTTAAACAGACAGATAGCTGTGATAAGGCCCAAAACTATAATTACTCTGGGAAGACACAGCACCTCATATATATTCAGGCTAGCAGGAAGGGATTTCAGGTCAATAATGGCTGTTAGAGGGGAGTTCATAAAAGCCAAAATTTTAGGCTTGGATGTGCGCATAATGCCCACATTGCATCCAGCAGCAAGCTTATACAATCCTGCTATAAGGAAATTCCTCGTTGAGGACTTCTCAAAGCTTAAAAAAGAGGAGGGCTTAATTGACTTCCTCTGAGGTGGTTTTATGATGAAATTTGTTATAGAAGCGCTGATAGGTCTAGTAGAGCAAGGATCTTACCCACTCGTTTTTATCCTCATGACAATGGAGAGTGCGCTGATACCGGTGCCCAGCGAAGTAGTGATGCCATTTTCCGGTTTCCTTGTGAGCAGGGGTTCCATGGATTTCTGGATTGCAGTCCTCTCAGGTGTGCTGGGAAATCTAACAGGCTCTCTTATCGCATATTATATAGGTGTAAGAGCAGGTTGGGAATGGCTGCTGAGGATTAAGGTTATCTCAAAGGTGATAAGTGAAAGCGAGATCAGAAAAGCAGAGAATTTGTTAAGAAGAAGAGGAAGCGAGGCTGTGCTTATAGGAAGAATGATGCCCGGAGTGAGAACTGTCATATCTCTTCCGGCTGGAATGTCCCGAGTTGATCTGTCAAGATTTGTCCTGTTCACAATTACTGGCTCAATTCCATGGAATGCGCTTCTTGTTTACTCGGGCATGATCTTGGAGGACAACTGGGGCCTTGTTTCTTCTTACTTGGATCAGGTATTCGTGGCTATTTTGGTTATTGCTTTTGTATATATTGTGGTGAAAAGAATTAAAAATCATATTCGATTCCTTTAAATTAAGGAGCATGGATAATTAAGATAAAATTGGTAATAGCATTTTCAAAAGTGCTTACGGTTATATCTTTTGAAAGCTCTGATGCCACATGTCAATAGTTAACGAGGGGTTTGTCGAGTTCTTGGGAAGAAGATACTATCTTGAGATGTTGAGGCCAGGTGTACTGTCCTTAGTTGAGATCAAGGATGTGATTGAGTCATTCAGGACAAGAGCCGGACAGCTTGTTGAAGTTGTTGACCTTGAATTTCTTGGAAGATCACTTTTCATGGAGAAGCTTCTAATGATAGTCTTCAGAGAGGAGCACATATATCATGAGACCTTAGTGCATCCGGTTATGCTAACCCATCCAAGCCCGAAGGATGTCCTGATAATAGGAGGAGGGGATGGAGGGGCTCTTAGAGAGGTTCTAAAGCATCCATCTGTTGAAAGAGTTGATCTAGTTGAGCTCGATCCTGATGTAGTTGATTTGTTCAGATACAGAATAAAGGATGTGTCTCAGGGTTCATTCGAGAGCGATAAATTGAGGATAATATTTATGGACGGAAGAAAATATGTTCAGGAGACAAAGGAGAAGTATGATATCGTGATAGTAGATGTGAATGATCCCAGAGGACAGGCTAAAAGACTTTACACAAAGGAGTTCTATGCTGAGGTGAGCAGGATACTTAGGGATGATGGGATAATGGTGACGCATAGCGAAGGCATATACTATACTCCGGATGCTGTTTTAAGGATATTCTCCGCTGTAAAGGCTAACTTCAGGATAGCAAGGCTTGCAAGAACATATGTTCCATCTTTCAGAGATGAGTGGACTTTCTCGATAGGGAGCAAGGTATATGATCCTCTTGAGGCTGATGTCGAGAGGGAGATCGAAAGAAGGGGGATAAAGACTAGGTTCTACAATGCTCTAATTCACAAAGCGGCATTTGCAATGGGAAGCTCTATGGAAGAGATCGCATCTAGGGAAAAGCCAAACGAGGACAAAAACCCAATAGAAGTGGAATGATCAATTTTTAGCTGCTTTTCTCGTGAGACCGCTTTTCTTAATCCTTTTTTCCTTGGTTTCTCCTCCTCTAAAAGAACTTTGCATTATCATAACAATTCCCATCATGGTGTTGGCTATTCTATCTGCATTTTCAACACCAAGAGCCTTTAGTTGGTATCTGTAATACTCCCTAGCCTCCTCCGGCATCATGTCAGTTGGCCTCTTCAAGCGCATCCTAATTTTGTTATCAGAAGGGTTAAAAATATAAGGATTCCTCTTTTTGCCAAAAATGTTAACTATTCTCTTTTCATTGACACTCTTCATAGCTGAAGTCGGGAAATTTATGTCCTAATATGTTCATTAGTTTGCTTTTTAATCTCCTTTTTAGGCTATCATCTTATCCCATTAGAAGCAAAAAAGCGTCACTATATTACCATCCCTATTCTAAGAGAAGAGAGGCTCGGGACCATCATCTTAAAAAATGTTGTTGTTAATTATCGACAATTCACCCCATGATTAAAACTTAGGCCTCTCTTGCGAGCTTTGATGTCAAGATGAAGCTTATTTAAGCGAATCAAAAGTTTTAGATCTATTTAGAGCTAAATGTTCGGAACTTATGCTTATATCCAGAAATCAGCGAAATTCTGAATGAATTGGCTTGAAAATAAGATTCACTAAACTACAAGGGAAAGCATATAAACTTGACAAAGTGATGTTTTGAGAGGTGACATGGCACGAAGAGAGGATTTGGTATCCGTGATGTGTTCAGGATATGCGAGGAGAAGAAGTTGAAGGGATTAAGAGTGATAGATGCTCATATAGGGTCTCCATCTCACGAACCACCAAAGAAGATCTCATCTATTCTAAGGTCAATTGAGAAAGCAGGATCGGAATATCTTCCATTTGAGGGGATGGATACAACCAGAATGAAAGTGACTGAGTTTTCCAAAAAGTTTCTTGGAAGAGATATGGATTGGAGGAGAGTTTTCATAACAAATGGGGGTGTACAAGCCCTATCCATATCCTTTTTAGCGTTGAGAAATAAGAAGCTCCTTATACCCTCACCTGCGTTTCCACAATATTTTGATCAAATGAGTTTACATTATATAAAGTATGATACATATAACTCTATGAGCGAGGATCTCGTGAACGAGATAATCAGCAAGCTTAGCTCGGACGTCGGAGCCGTCCTTATAAACTATCCAAATAATCCTACAGGCTATGCACCAGATAATTCAGCGTTAACAGATCTATGGGATGAGCTGAAGAAAAGGAAGATACTGTTGGTGAATGATTCTGCTTACTCCCAGCTATACTTCAATTCTAAGCCTGTTGTACCGGGAGATATCATAGTGGACACCTTCAGCAAGACTTTTGGAGTTCCAGGACTGAGGCTTGGTTATCTGTACTGGGAGGCCGAGGAGGTTGAGAAAGTCTCAAAGATAGTATACCTTAGCTCAGCAGGTGTGTCAGAAATCTCCCAGATTGTATTAAATGAGCTTATAGATAGTGCTAGCGAGGACTATTTTGAGAAAGTAAGGGATTACTACAAGAGAAAGAGGGATCTAATTTCCAGCATGCTGAAAAAAGAGGGTTTTGTATTTCCAGAGCCCAGAGGAGCTTTCTACATATTTGCATCTCATGAAAAGATGAAAAGCTCGGAAGAACTTGCTGAAAGGCTCCTCTCCAGAAATGATACTGCTGTTGGGATAGTTCCAGGCAGAGCATTTGGCTCAAGCGAAAAATGGTTCAGAATAAGCTATGGAAAGCTGCCTGAAGAGGATTTATTGGATCTGGTCAGGATTCTCTCAGAGGAAATAGATAGATTATGATCCAGTCAGCAGGGATAGAGCACCTGATATAATTGCAATTATCCCGAGGACAAATGTTATCCTGTACACTTTACTCCTTCTGGCAAACCTCAGTATGGATTTTATGACTGCTAGGCTGACAAGAGTAGATATTAGCATGGCAACCAATGCCCCAAGATATCCAATTCTCCCGATGGCTGAATAAGTGCTCCTTCCCATTAGAAGAGTTAGAGCCGATGCTCCAGCAGAAGCTGGGATTAGGGCAAGAAAGGAAAGCCTAAAGGCCTCCTCTGCACACAATCCCATGAACAACATAGCAGAGGTAGTCATTCCTGATCTGCTAATTCCTGGAAGTGCGGCTATCCCCTGAGATATCCCCACAATTAGCCAGTGTTTTATTCCCGTCGACTCGAACAGCTTGTCCCCTCCTTTATTTGATATTTTTATAATTAATGAATCGAAAAGCAAGGCTATTCCGAGCAGTATCATCGGAATTCCAATTATAAAACCTTTTATGTTCTCCTCAACAAATAAATAGAGAGGAACGCCGACCAAGCCTGTTGTCAGCGTGACTATAACCAAGTATAGAAGCATTCTTAGTCCCTTCTTGCTTCTTCCCATTATCCCAAGTATGATCTCTCTTATTTCCCTGTAGAAATAGATTATAGCAGCAAGAAGGGATCCAGACTCGAGAAATAGGCCCAAGGAATATGCTTCGCTTATATCCAGCTTGAGAAGAAGAGAGCTTACTATCATTATCTGGGTTTTGCTGCTTATTGGAAGCCACTCCGATATTCCCTGAACAATTCCAAGTACAAGAGCTGCTATTAAGGGGTTCATTTGACGGAGATTCTTATGAGAAATAAAAATCTATCTGCTTATATTTGATGGACCGAGGGATTATAGAGTGAATGAGAAAGAATTATCTTTTTGCTCAAAATAGTTTGGTATGCAGCTTCGATTGCTGGAGATGTTTCACCTGAAAATGGATTTGGTGTCTCCCTTTGAGACCAGCTTCGGCGTTGAGAAAGAGAGAGAATGCATAATAGTTAGAATAGAGGAAAGAGGCGGAGAGGAAGGGTGGGGTGAGGTCCCAGCAAGTTCTGGCCCATGGTACAGCCATGAGACAGCTAAATGCGAGTGGCACATAATAGAGGATTTCATCTCGAAGGATGTTCTTGGGAAGGAGATAGAGAAACCTGATGACATCTGGAAAGGAGTTATCTCCAGAATAAGAGGCCATAACATGGCAAAAGCTGGAGTTGACATGGCAATATGGGATCTCTACTCAAGACTTGAGGGAAAAAGCCTTTCCAAAGCCATAGGAGGGGAAAAGGATAAGATAGAGAGCGGGGTGAGCATAGGAATAAAGGATAGCTTGAAATCTCTTCTTGAAACCGTTAGATCAAATGTAGAGAAGGGGTATAAGAGAATAAAGCTGAAAATAAAGCCTGGATGGGATTTGGAAATAGTAAGAGAGGTGAGGAAGGAGCTACCGGATTTTCCCATGCATATTGATGCAAATGGTGCGTATGATATGAGCTATCTGAGGCTTTTCAGGGAGCTGGATAAATACAATCTGATGATGATAGAGCAACCGTTCTCCTTCGAGGACTTGGTACAACATTCAGAGCTGGCGAAGCTAATAAGAACTCCTATCTGCTTGGATGAAAGCATAACATCAAAGGAAAGAGCTGTAGAAGCATATAGGATAGGAAGCTGCAGCATAATAAATGTAAAACCTGCCAGAATTGGTGGCTTAACAAAGACGCTAGAGCTTCATGATTTCTGTATTTCAGTGGGAATTCCCATATGGATAGGAGGCCTTCTTGAGACAGGCATAGGAAGAGCTCATTTAGTTGCAGCTGCATCACTGCCCGGAGTGAGATATCCGAATGACATATCAGCCAGTTCAAGATACTATAAGGAGGATATAGTCATTCCGGAGTGGACTGTGAAGGATGGATTTATACAGGTGCCGAGAGGAAGGGGAATAGGTGTAGAGGTTGCTGAAGATACTCTGTTGCGCTTTACCCTGAGGCGTTTGTTAATTCGGTAAAAAATATTTACATAAGGTATCTTGATACCCTTACCTTATGAGCACGAAGGTAAAGTTTTTTAATATGTGGAGGATAAATTTTCAGGGACAAGTATGAAAGCAGGAAGCCCTAGGTTTGTGGCTACTGTTGGTATTCTAGCTGCTCTTACAACCGTGGCCACGATGATAATACAGATACCAACTCCCCAGACGAGGGGATACATAAATCTAGGCGATACAATGGTCATGCTCTCTGCTGTTCTATTTGGACCTGCTGTTGGAGCTGCAGCTGGAGGTATTGGATCTGCTCTGGCTGATCTGGCATCTGGCTATGCTCACTGGGCTCCCTTCACTCTAGTGATAAAGGGGATTGAGGGGATGATAGCAGGGCTATTCTCGATGAGAAGAAGGCCCATCTTGACGATAATTGGCACGATCATAGCAGGAGCTGAGATGGTGCTTGGATATTTTATAGTTGAATGTTTCATATATGGCCTTGGAGGAGCTTTAGCAGAGGTTCCGGGAAACAGCTTTCAGGCAGCATCTGGGATAATTTTCTCCAATATAGTGGGCAAGATTATTAAGAAGACCACTGGTGTAGGTGTAGGATATTGATGTACAGGTATGGAAAACTTCCATACAACCAGCTGAAAGAGATCCTCTCTAAACTGAGCAGAGAGGACAAAAGCGTGATTTTAGGACCTGCCATAGGGGAGGATGCAGCTCTAGTGGATCTTGGCGAGAGCATTTTAGTGGTTCATGCAGATCCGATAACCGGGGCGGAAAAGGATATCGGATGGCTGTCCATACATGTAGCCGCAAATGACATAGCAACAAGAGGGATAAGACCTAGATGGTTGTTATCTGTCATACTTCTGCCGGAGAGGTCAGATGATAAGCTTCTGAATGAGATAATAGATCAGATGAAAAGAGCTGCAGATGAAATAGATGCAACCATCATCGGAGGACATACGGAGATCACTCCGGGGCTTGACAGACCGATAATAATAACAACAGCAATAGGAGAGGGGAAAAAAGAGGATGTGCTAACGACATCTGGTGCTAGACCAGGTGATAAGATAATACTGACGAAAGGGGCCGGAATAGAGGGAACTGCAATACTTGCATCCGAATTATACGACAAACTGGTTGGGAAAGTTGAGGAGGATGTTCTGGAAAGGGCAAAGCTTTTCATAAGAGAGATAAGTGTCGTAAAGGATGCAATGATAGCCGTTAAAGTCGGAGGGGTTCATGCAATGCATGATCCAACTGAAGGAGGAGTTCTTGGAGGACTTCAGGAGATGGCCATGGCCTCAAACTTGGGCATCTATGTGGAGGAGGAGAAAATACCTGTTAGGAGGGAAACTGAGATAATATGCAGAACTCTAGGAGTGGATTATCTGAAGCTCATAAGCTCAGGAACTCTTCTAATATCAGTTGATCCACTAAAAGCTAGGGATATCGTGAGCGAGCTCCGGAAAGAAGGAATTGATGCATCCATAATAGGGCAGTTCAGGGAGGGAAAGGAGAGAGTTGTTTTGAAAAAAGATGGGAGCAAAGTAGACCTAAATGTGCCCATTATTGATGAGCTTTGGACAATACTCTCGATCTCATAGTTTATCAGGGTTTTTCTCCAGTGAGAAGTATTTATTGAACTTCTCCGTGATCGAAAGAACTGTTCTTCTCCCTCTTCTCTCCTTTTTTATAAATCCCATTCTGATGAGCTTTCTTATGTGATTGCTCGCAGAACCTCCTCTTATCCTCAAGACCTCAGAGACGCTTGTTTCTCCTTTGGCAGCAATTACTGCAAGAGTTTTTAGCTCAGCTTTGTTCAGCTCGGGCTCAATAAATCTGTAAAAAAGCTTCATATAATCCTTTTTCAGCCTCATCTCCCATCCTTCATCGGTTTTAACTATCTCAAAGGGATGATCTGAGAGCTCCAAGTTTATCTCATCCACTGCTTTTTCTATAGCCACCCCCACGAGGCCGGATACTCTTTTTATCTCCTCCTCACTCACAGGTTTTGAGGAAGAGAATATAAGAGCTTCAAGAAGCCTCTTTGCTCTCTCCCATCCCTGGGAGTGATATGTAGAGCTCTCCGAACGGGTCATCTTGATACGTCACCACCCTTCCCTCCATCTCCAGAAAGAGAATTGATACAAACACATTCACTATATCCTCCTTTCCCGTGGATATCTCCCTTATTGACACCATTCTCCTGTTAGATAGGACGCTCACTATCCTTCTGTAGATAGAATCAAGGATATTGTAGAAGTCCTCGACTTTTATCGTCATCTCCTCTCCTGATTTTTCCTTAAGCCTCTCCAATGCCCAATACATTGCATCCTTGAGCTCCTCAGCTGTAACAGGCCTCCTCACAACCCTTCTGGGTATTACATCAGCTACTATTTTCTCAACCTTGTTGTTATATACTTTCCTTTTTCTCATCTTCATACCATAGAAAAGATTATTTGCATATGTCCTGAGCTCCCTTGAGAGGGAGAATATGATCCTTCCGGCATAAGCTATGTCCATGTCTCTCATGAACTTCTCCAACATGAACCTCAGGGTCTGAAAGAAATCCATTAGGATACCTCCTGAAGGCTAACAGCCACCACTTTGCTTTCATCTCCCTTCCTCGTCACTCCCACTATTGAGCTCATCTCATTTAATGTTTCTTTCTTCAAAGTTATTATTATGACTTGAGCTTTCTCGGATAGCTTTTTCATGGCCTCAGCGAACTTAATGCAGTTATTTCCATCGAGCATGAAATCAGCTTCATCAAACAAGTATATAGATGAAGGTCTAACCTCCTGAGCTGCTAGTATGAAGGAGAGGGCGACTAAGCTCTTTTCCCCTCCCGAAAGGGAGTCTATTGGAACCTGTTTTTTCCCGGGAAGCTCAACCTCTATTATCAAGCTCATCCTGCCATCAGCTTCTACAAGCCTTATGTTCCCACTTCCACCCATTATCTCTCTTATTTTCTCATCAAAGGCTTTTCTAAGCGTATTAAAGCTTGAGGATAGCACCTTCTCCCTCTCCTCGTCTATCTTTTTTATCGCTGCCCTGACTTCATCTCTCTTCTTCTTAACATCCTCGAGATCCCTGAGGAGACTTTCATATCTGGAGAGCCGCTCCCTGTACTCTATCTCTGCATTTGGGTTAACCTGACCTATCTCCCTTATTCTCATCTCAATCGCATTCAGTTCCCTCTCTGGATCATCCGACTCAGCAGGTTCATATCCATACAACTCCTGGAGCTTCTTCTCCACTTCTTTAAGCTCAGCCTCCAAAATTCCTCTTTCCTCTGATATCCTCTCCATCTCCCTCGCTATTCTCTGTCTCTCAGCCAAAAGAGAGGAGTATTCATCTCTTAGTCTTCTCACCTCTTCTCTTTTCTTTTTAAGGGCTGAAAGAATGTCTTTTTTCTCCTCTTTTTCTACTTTCTCCTCCAGCTCGGATATATCCTTTCTTAAGTTCTCCTTCCTCTCAATTAGTTCTTTTAACTCCTTTTCAGCCTTATATTCGCTTTGATAATCCCTTCTATCTATCATAAAGGTTCCATCTTGAAATATTATCTCCCCATCTAATGAGACATATCTAAATCTTCCTATTTTATCCTTTTGAACCTCTTTTATATCTTCAACAAGAACGTAATCCCCCAGCAAAAGATGTACAAGCTTTTCTAGTTTTTTATCATATATTAGATAGGAGCTAAGCCATCCCAAGCCTATCTCAGGATCCTCCTCCCTCTGTCTAACCCTTATCGAGTCCAGGGGAATTATCCTAATCCTCACCTTTCTTCCCTTCAGTTTATCCACTATCCTGATAGCACTTTCATATGTGTCAATTACTACATCATTAACTCTCCCTCCTATCGCTGCATGAAATGCGAGCTCATACCCCTCCATTGGCTTTATCAGGTCTGAGACAGTGCCCAGAAAAGAGGGATCGCTTTCTATCTCCTCTGGAATATCCTTTTTAATTCTGCTTGCTTTCTCCTCCTTAAGGGAGATCTCCAATTCTATTCTCCTTAGCTCTGCTTTCATCGACTCAAGCCTTATCCTCAGTTCTCTGCTTTTATCCTCCTCTATGCACTTCTCCAGATCCTCCAGCTCTTTTTCTTCCATCTCGAGGAGTTTTTTCACCTTTTCTATTCTCTCATCCAAGTTGTTTTCAATGGAAAATCTGAGCCCTTCCTTTTTCTTGAGAAGCTCATCCCTCCTCTTCAGGAGAACAGTTTTTATCAATCTATTTTTTCTCTCGTTCAACTCCTCAAGCTCCTTCAGCTTCTTAAGCTCTCTCTCCGCCCTGTCAAGCTCCATCTTTCTCTCTCTGAGCACTGCTTCTCTCTCGGACACCATTCTGTCAACTTCCTCCAGCTCCCTTAGTGCATCAAGCTTCCTTCTCTCATACTCCTCCACTCCGCTTATTTCCTCAAGCAGCCTGACTCTTTGATGAGGAGACATCTCCACTATCTCCGTTATATCCCCCTGAGATACTATGGAGTAGCTCCCAGCCCTAATCCCAAGCTCAGAGAGAAGTATATCCACCTCATATGCTTTTTTCACAGATCCATTAACTCTGTAGACGCTTGTGCCATTTTTCTTTATCTCCCTAGAGATTTTTATCCTCTCGTTTCCCTTTCTCAGGATCATGGTAACTCTAGCTGTATCAGCTCCTTTTCTCACAAGTCCAGCAATCCTGTCAGCTCTGAGAGCTTTTGCCCTTTCTCCCAGCACAAAAGTTATAGCATCCAGTATATTCGACTTTCCTGATCCATTCGGACCTGTTATGGCCACTATCCTCTCTGGAAACACTATCCTCGCTCTCTTAAATGACTTGAAGTTCTCAAGTTCCAGCTGCTCAATGAACACCATTTCTAACTGTTCTTTGGTAGATAGATTTAAATAGATACGCTAAGTAATTGTCGAAGTGAAGAGGCTTTGTACGATCAAGGAAGCAAAAAGAGCTCTTGGTGTTTCTACTAGGACTAAACGGTGGGATAAGGCTGATAAGATAAGGGTTGTTAGGACAGGGAGCAGAAGGGTACCTGAGAGCGAGATTAAACTTGGATTGAAAGATAGACTCATAGTCGACTATGCTAGAGTTTCCTCCTCGACCCAGAAATATGATTTGGATAGACAAAAGAAAGCCATACATAAGTATAAAGAGGTAGTCGGATGTGTCAAAGGCTGTATATCAGGTTAGAGCCTACAATTTGAGACATAGCTATGATGTCTCTGATTTCCTCGAGGACTATAGATTATTGCTCCAGAGGACCATAGACGAAATTTGGAAGAACATTCAATGGGTGGAAAGAAAAAATAAGGGTAGAAGGCCTATTCCAATCGTTCCAAAGAGCAACGAGTTTAAGCGCAATCTTAGGAATGCTCTGCTTAGAGATTGGTGCTACTCGAAGCACTATGTCGATTCTGCGATAAAGCAGGCATATTCTACAATCAAGTCTTGGAAGAGAAACTACCTGAAGGATAGGAGAAGCAGGGAGAGACCTATAGTCAAGAGAAAATTTGCCAGAATCAAGGGGACACTCTACAGCTACAAGGATGGGAAAATAAGGGTAAGCATAAGGCCCTATGAAGAGCATTTAGAATTTGACATTTCCAAGGCTTGGTTCATTAGCAGAGCCAGAGGAAGGATGGGCGAATTGATCCTTAGAGAAAACTACCTGACCATCACATATAGATTTAGGAAGAAGTATGAGGATGCAAAGGGTAGGATTGCATGGGACAGCAATGAGAAAAGCCTTGATGGTTTCAACCCAGAGCTTGGCTGGATAAAAATAGACCTGTCTTATCTTTTCCACATACACAGGGTCTACGAATTGAAAAGACAGAGACTTCAAAGCCTAGCATCAAGGAAGCAATCCCTAAAGAAAATCCTAGAAAAGTATTCTAAACGGGAAAGGAACAGAGCTAGAGACTTTGTCCACAAGCTGACTACAGAACTTTCTAGGAGGTTTAGCAACTATGTTCACGGCTTTGAAGACCTAAAAAAGGAAAACATGCTCATACGTAGAAAAAAGAGTACATATAAGGGCTTAAAGAAACATAACAGAAATATCTCGAAGACCGACTGGAGAATGATTGCCATACTCATGAGTTATAAGTCTAGGGTCGTTTTCCTCAATCCGAAAAACTCTTCTAGAAGGTGCTCCAGATGTGGGATGGTTAATGCCCCGAAAGGAGCACTATATGAGTGCAAGAGGTGTGGGTTGAGGATAGACAGGCAGCTGAATGCTGCCGTTAATCTGTACCTTCAGATGGAGGGTCTTACTCCATCTCCAAAGCTCTTTAAAGAGCTTATGAGGGGATGGAGAGGGTTCACCCTGACAGGGGGAGAAGCTGAAAGCCCCAACGAACCCGAGAGGGGCTTAAGGCTGATGAACCTCAAGGGCTATGTATGTCTGCTGAAGACTACATAGTCCAGAACCCAATGCGATCTTGAGATACACTGCGCGCGCAGGCTTTAAATACCATATCTATAATAAAGATGATATATATTATATAAGATTGTAAGATATCATATACATTATTGTAAAAGATGTTGTATAGGAGAGTAGTACATGTGCCCAGAGGCCCAGCATTCTAGCTGGTATGAGCATGAACAGAAGGCTCAGGATTCCAGCTAGGATTGCTGTAGAGCCTCTTCCCATAACAGCTGATACGACTGGAATGGATGCAGCAACAGCAGCTGATATTATTGACATCTCAAGGAGCTTTTGCCCTCTGAACTGCTCAAATCTCCTGCTAATCTCCCAGCTCACCCTTCCTATATCGGATATATCTCTTAAGATCATCACAGCACGAGTTCTGTTACCTGCTGATAGGAGAACTTTGCTCCAAGCAGAATCCGATCTCTTCAAATAATCTTTGAGGGTTAAATTCCCGCAGATCAGCTCTTTTTCCCCAAGACCTGATTCCACAAGTGCTCTTGTCCTTCCATTTCCCCTCTCCAAACAGCTTGCAAGGAGATCAACTGATTCATGATCCTTGGGCAGTGCTAGATCTATTCTTCCTGTCCTTAAAAGAATTACAATTGGCACCAGAAAAAGTAGAACTAGGAGAACTGGATCAACCTTTCTCATCATTATATTGGCGGAAATAAGCATTGAGAGGAGAAATCCAACCGTGACAAACAGCTCTATTTTTCTCTCGATTGTTTTCATGAGCTCCTCCATCTTGGAGGATATCATCCTCCTGTAGAGATTTAGCATTGATGAGAAGTCTGCTCCGGCCAAAAAAGGCTTAAGAAGCTCGTCTTTCAAGGCTTCCTTTATCCTTATCCCATCTACTACTACTGAGAATGCAGCATTTCTAAGATCTCTTGAGAGAGCTGAAGCTGATAACAGAGCATTATATGGACTTATAGTCCAACCTGATGCAAATGAATACAGCTTTCTCATGTCATTTAGCACTTGGTCCAATTTCAACGAGCTGCCAGCACCCATCTTCAAATATGGACACCTCTTTCACCCTTTTTTCCTCCATTAAGACCAGAACAGAACCATTTAAGGCATAATCAACCCCCCATTTCTCCCATTTCTCCCTGAGCATATCCCTGTCCTTTGCATGAGTTGTCGCCATCACCCTGAATCCACTCTCATGCGAAAGAGCAAAGGCCATTACATCCTCTTTGTTTAGAAGCTCCCCCAAGAAAACCACGTCCGGGTTCCTGTGAAGAAGATCTATAACAGCCTTTCCCCTGTCCCCTCTCACTTCGTAAGCAGTGTGTTTCATCCCGTATTTGCTCAGATCCTCTATCTCCCTTACCTCCTCAACTGAGACTATTCTAGTTCCAGCTGGAAGAGACTTTAGAAGGGCATTACACAGTGTTGTCTTTCCAACTCCGGTCCTTCCAGCCACTATCACAGGGCTTCCAGAGAGGAAGAAGTGCATTATTGCTATAAACTCCTCCCTAGATATGGTTCCAAGTTTTATAAGGGTATCTATGCCAAGTTGCTCCATTGCAGAGAGATTTCTTATGGCTATCGAGCCGGAAGAGGAGGGGGGAGTGTCAACAGTTATCCTCAGCTTCCTCCCCATGAAGCTCATCTCGGCCTTTGAGAAGGGTTCTGCGATTCCAACCTGATCTGAGCATTCAACAACAGTAACTATCTTATCTAGCTCCCTCTCATCAAGCACAACGTTCTCCACAGTTACTCTTCCTAATAGTATGTGATCCAAGTATACGCTGTTCCCGAGCACCCCATAGAGCTCCGTAACTCCCTCTGACATCGAGAGAGATAGTATGGGCCAGAGCTTTGTGGATCTCAGAGCCACCTCTTCCGCTAGGAGATCTCTTTTTTCCTCTGGTAGAAGGCCATCTGTTACCTCGATTATCCTCCTTCTTCTGATCTCAAATGCCTGCTCCAGATCCGGCTTATCCGGGTATATTCCCCTGACATGATCGAGGAGAAGTTGGGCAATTCCATCAATTCCCTCCGATGAGCTGTAGGGGATTAGCACAGCCCTTCCATCGAGCACATCGAGATAGCCTCCCATCACCCTTATTGGGTTTACTAGATCCGTTTTCTCGGAATTTTCAGGGAGCTTTATCCTCCTTCTCCTGAAAAGAGACTTTATCTCTATGTACCTAACTCCAGCCATTGCTAGCTCCAGCTTTCTCCTTATATCTATTGACACAGAAGCAAATGGCATCACTATTAGGATAGGTCAACTGAGAAAAATTGCAGAAATTTTTCAACCATCACATCAGGCTCCCACTTTCCTTGGAAGAATCAAATCCTTTGGTGCTTTTTCGAACATCTCAAGATATGTTCTTAAAGCCTTTGGTATCTCGACCGATCCGTCCTCCCTCTGATGATTCTCTATTATCGCGCTTATCGTCC
>NZ_RCOS01000168.1 GCF_003947435.1 Candidatus Methanodesulfokora washburnensis | reverse complement strand
GGCGGAAACCTTCTCCTCATGCTTCTAGGTTACAGTCCAGAGGAAAGCTACGGGCTGGATCTCGGAGCTTTATCAACTTTCATAATAGACGTCGTAAGCGAGATAGACCCTGCTGTTGGACCGTTTATCGGTGAGAGTTACTATATGGGTCTAAAAGAAGGAAAAGTGGAGCTAGGGGTGATGGGAGAGGAGTACATAAAAGAATTCAAGGAGAAGGCAAGGCAAAGAAAAGAGCTGATTAGGAAAATCTGGAGGTTATCCGATAGTGTTGGAGAACAGAAAGTTGCCACAAAAATAGAAGAGTTAGAAAAAGAGGAGCAAAATACAGATCACGAATAACGTTCAGATATGATGCACGCGTGTCCTGTTGAAAATGCTTGGATCACCTGTCCTGTTCAGGAGGATCACATCATTTTCAGAAGATCTTTTTTTGAATTTGAGGAGAATACGCCGCCACTTTTTTGAGATTCCGCGCATGCATGAACTTCATGGATGTAGTAGTTATTCTCACTGATACACAAGGTTCTTGCACGGATCTTTTCTCATGCACGTGCTTATATTAGATTTATCTGCTCTCTGATTTCAAAATATCCCCTACTTCCAGCAAGATGTCCATGCATTTGTCTGGATCTGTGGATGGAATTTCCAAGAACATCCCTAGATACCTATCTTTTGACTTAAAGAAGCGTGTTCTTATATTACATTCCTTTTCCACAGCTTTCTTGACTTCAGGAAGCTGATTCTCGACAGATGAGTACAGAGTATCCGAGTGCATATAAATCGTCGTATGACCCTCCACTTTCCAGAGAAACAGCTTCTTCATCCAATATTTGTATCCCCTTGACTCTCTCATCTGAACCATATATATCAAAAAAGTTCCCAGGTTGGTTTTTAGCCCCGGCCGGAAAACTCCTCCTTCCATCAACCTGTTCCTCAGGAGCTCCTCCCTATCCTTGACTTTGGGGATCTTGTTAAACCAGATGATAAGGTAGAGGGTTATTAAGGAGATAATGAGCTGTATAGGCTCTTTTAGATTCCAGAACATTTTTAGAATATCAGAGATGTCCTGCACAGTAGATAGCCCGATATTAATATTTAATCTCATATCCTTTCTTCTTAATGCATAAGAGAATGCACGCGAAATCCAATGTCTAAAATAGCGCGCGCATGAGCTATTATGGACGTGCAGCTTAAGAAAAAACTTTTATTTAGGTAGGTGAGTAATACTTACTTAGTGACCTACATGCCTAGAGTGATAAGGACTATATCCATATCTCCTGAAATTGAGAAGGAGCTAGAGAGAGCAGCTAAGGAGGAAAATAAGGCTGTAAACAGAATCATAAATGAGGCTATAAAAGCCTATTTGGAGGCAAGAAAGGCCATGAAGGAGAGGATGGCAAGGGTTTCTGAGGAGATGGATTTGTTGGAGGATCTTGAGGAACTTGAGCCTGAGATTGAGGAGGATCATGGAAGGGAGAAGAAGACAACAAGCAAGCGGAGAAAGATATGAGGAAATGCATGCACAAGTGCAATATAATAATTTAATGAAAATGAATTATTTACTCATTATTCTTCTTTTAGCTTCTTCGATAATCCCCCTTCTTAATTCATCTATAATAAACTGGAGGTCTTCGGAGTCAAGTATTTTTACATTTCGGGTGTTTTTCTTTTTCTCAACAGCATATTCCCCAACCATTATTATAGGTTCAGCAAAAATTCCTCTCCTTCGCAGAGAGATATCTGAAGAGATGATAAGAGCATGCCATCCTGATCAACTTTCAAAAACGTGCGCATGCCTCGGGATCGTGTGAGAATATTACATCAGCTTTATATATTAACTGCTGTATTACTGACTAGGTGATGCCATGAGACCAGGGATATCAAGAGTGGTTGTGGAGATAATAATACTTGTGATAGCAGTAGCACTGGCACTTCTGATATTCTCTCCGATATCAGGATACATATTCGGTTCACTGGGGAGGACTTCAACTGTTGGAGGAGCTTCTCAGATACAGATACTGAACGTTAAATTTACTGATAGTTATAAAACAGTAAGTATAGATGTGAAGAACCTTGGGCCTGGGACGATACCAGGCGGGGATTGGCAGATATATGTTGACGGAGTGTCTTGGGGTACTGACACTTCTCATACAAGTCCATTGCAAAAGGATGAGACAATTACGATAACAGGAAGTTCTTCTACTGCGGCCGATACGACTAAACAACACAACATAGTTGTCTATGGCCCAGGGAACACACAGGCACAGTACCTTTACTACCCACCTCCGAGCTGACCTTCCTTCTCTCCTCTTTCTCTTTCTTTTTAGCCAAGAATTTTCCTGAAGTTTACAGTAGATTCAGAAAGCTAACAATAAATCCCAACGGCTTCCTAAAGCATTTTACGGTCACCACGGTGTAACTACGTTTTTAAGGGAACACTGTCTGTATCCCGTTTAGAAACATGAGATAAGGATTTTTAATGTCAGAAGGGTCTGCAGTTCATTGTTGTTATAATGAGAAAAGGCAACAACCCTGGAAAGGGCCAAAGAGGCATATGATGAGAGCGGGAATATCCAGAGCTGTTGCCTAAAATAACAGCGGAACCTATTATTTAAACCTACCGCTTGTCCTGATGTAGCGCTAATGATCCGTTCGGTAGCACTATAAAATTATGATAGTTAGTGTCAGGTGTTATATCATGCTGCTTCCTGCTGCGTTCGCTATAACATTGTAGAATGCCCCAACAGATGCACCACAAATTTGCGCGCGCACGTGATTAGCTCCCCTCAATACCAATGGTGAGCTCTTCTGTGTGGGTTCCAGTGGGTGCGATGGAGGAGATTTCCCATGTGAGAGTAGCTGTAACTGTGGCTCCTGGGCTTAAGGAATAGCCTTCACGATCCCAGGATAGATGCCCATAGCTCCCCGATACCCAAGCATCGTTCGGTATGTTCAAGTGCAGAGTTAAAGCAGTTGTTCCATTGTTCTTCACGATAAAGCTGTAGGTGTACGTTTTCCCCTGCTCCAGCTCCCCCCAGTTTATAGTCCCCAGCAGCGTTTTTCCATTGAGTTCATAGCATACTAAACTGCTGGTCTTAGGCGGGACAACGGTCCATGAAAACTTGATAGACCAAGATGCAACAGCGGCTCCAGCCACAGATATAACAGCCACAAGTAGAATCAGAATTAAAACATGTTTAGTCAGCCTCATTTTGTATCATCTCCTTTCATGCCCCTTAGTTTAATTTAACTTTTTGGTCTTATATTCTGTTTTTAATATATTCAAATCTAAAAATTGAGCCTATACTATCGTTCCATCCTTACACTGTTGAAACGCGCACTATTAGCTTTATATATTAACTGCTGTATTACTAGCTGGTGATGCCATGAGACCAGGGATATCAAGAGTGGTTGTTGAGATAATAATACTTGTGATAGCAGTAGCACTGGCACTTCTGATATTCTCCCCTATTTCAGGGTACATATTCGGTTCACTGGGGAGGACTTCTACAGTAGGAGGAGCTGCCCAGATACAGGTATTAAATGCACAGTGGGTAGACGATACCCAAAAAACTTTGAAGATAGATATCAAGAACCTAGGGCCTGGGACGATCACCTTCAGTAGCACCCCTGAGAATGATTTTAAAGTGTATGTGGATGGAACTTCGTACACCGTGAATGGCGTTAAGAAAGGAGATACAGCTGTCACCTCTACTGACACTTGGGGCAAGGACGAGGTAGTAACAGTAGGATGCTCACCACCTAGTAGTGGCACATTCGATGCAACCAAGCAACACAGCATAGTTGTCTATGGTCCAGGGAACACACAGGCACAGTACCTTTACTATCCTTCAGGCTGATTTTCCTTTCTCCTTTTTTCTTTTTCAGCTGCTTAACATCCTCATGGCTGAAATAGAGACCTTTGATTTTATAATACAGTTCCATAATAAAAAAGGGCCAAAGAGGCATATGATGAGGGCGGGAATATCCAGAGTTGTCAGGTAATAATGGGAGCCTGAATTATTTAAACCTATCGTTTGACACCATGGCACAGCATAGTCCTATGCGTGCAGTGCTCAAGAAAAGCTTAAATACACTATCAAAATCTCGCTGTTGGCATTACGGTATTCAAACTTTATACGAATTCGATGAAAGAAACTAGATAGAGCTACGTTAAAAACATAACTCTAACCATACTGAGCTACGGGCCCCGAGAATAGTAGGATAGAGTATAAAAGGTTTTTCTTTCAAATTATGATAAAGCTTTTGGAAAGCTCAGCTAGAGCTGAGGATTGCTGCTTTTATCGCATCCTCCGCTGATTTGTAGGTCTTAACCCCTATTTTCTCAAGTATCTCAGATCCCTCTCTTGCTCTGTTTCCTGAAAGCCTTACAAAGAGCGGAATCTTTGCCCCTTTCTCAACAAACCTCTTTATCCCATTTGCAACCTCAACAGCATCTGTTATTCCACATAAGGTGTTCACAACAATTGCCCTAACCCTTGGATTTGATGATATCATCTCCAATCCAGCATAGACCATCTCAGATGATGCTCCTCCCCCTATGTCGCAGAAGTTAGCAGGCCTTCCGCCCATTAAATGCACCAAGTCCATTGTGGCCATAGCTAACCCAGCTCCATTTGCCATAGTGCCTATATCCCCATCCAGCTCCACATAGGAGAGTCCCTTCCTAGCTGCCTCCCCCTCTCTTCCCTCCTCCTCCACTGAAAGCTCTGGATGCCTGAAGAGAGCGTTGTCATCCACCTCTATTCTAGCATCCAGTGCAATGAGCTTTCCATCCGATGAGAGAGCAAGCGGGTTTATCTCGAGCATGAAGGCGTCGTATTCAGATGCTATTTTCCAGAGCTTCAGGGCTATCTCAGCTATCTCCTTCTCCCTCTCTTTATCGATGTTTTTCGCAAGTGCCCTGGCTTGATAGGGCATCATCCCTATTAGAGGGTTTATCGGAACTTTTATCACAGATTCAGGATATTTTGAGGCCATTTCCTCAACATCCATTCCTCCATGAGCTGATGAGATGAATGTGAAGCCCCTTGCAGTCCTGTCCACTATTCCCCCTATGTAGTACTCCCTCCTCACATCGACAAACTGCTCTACAAGCAGGCTTTTTGGCTTAAGTCCATAGAACTCGGATGAGAGTATCTCCTTTGCTGTTGAGAATGCCTCATCAGGGGAGCTCACTGGTCTGACACCTCCAGCCTTTCCCCTCCTTCCTGCCGGTATCTGGGCCTTTAAAACAGCTTTTCCACCCAGTTTTTCGACGGCATCCCTGGCTTCTTCAGGGTTTCTGGCCAAAAAGCCCCTTGGAACAGGTATTCCATATTTCTCCATTAATTTTTTTGCCTCGTGCTCTAGCAACCTCATATGGCCTGCAGTCAATCATCAATAAAAATTTTTAAGAGATGAGGATCTGAGCTCGTTATGATATACCTGAGGGAGAACACCAGAGTGCTTGTTCAGGGGATAACTGGAAGACAGGGCAGCTTGCATACAAAGCTGATGCTCGAATACGGAACGAAGATAGTGGCTGGAGTCACGCCGGGAAAGGGAGGATCTGATGTCTTAGGAGTCCCTGTCTTCGACTCTGTTAGAGAAGCTGTTTCAAATGTAGGCGAGATAGATGCCTCTATAATCTTTGTCCCAGCTGCTTATGCAGCTGACGCAGTTTATGAGGAGATAGATGCCGGGATACCCCTTATAGTTGTGATAACAGAGCACATCCCAGTTCATGATACAGCAAAATTCGTGAACTATGCCAGGATGAAGGGCTCAGTGATAATAGGGCCGAACACACCGGGAATAATAGCTCCCAGCAGGAGGATAAAGATAGGGATAATGCCATCCGACTCCTTCTCCCCGGGAAGCATTGGGATAGTGTCGAGAAGCGGAACTCTAACGTATGAGATATCTGAAGCCATATCCAAGGAGGGATTCGGAACATCTACAACGCTCGGAATAGGAGGGGATCCGATAACAGGGCTTAACTTCGTCGATGTCCTGGCGGAATTTGAGAAGGATGATGAAACAGAGGCTGTTGTCCTAGTGGGGGAGATAGGGGGGAATGCTGAGGAGGAGGCAGCTGAATACATAAAGAAGGGGTATAAGAAGCCCGTTGTCGCATATATAGCTGGGAGAATGGCCCCTCCGGGGAAGAGAATGGGGCATGCTGGAGCGATAATAACAGGAGGGCAGGGAACTGCTGAGTCCAAGGAGAGGGCTTTGAGATCAGCAAACGTGCCTGTTGCAAGAAAACCAGATGAGGTTGCCGATCTACTCAAGGCTGTTTTGAGGAGATAGCCTCCTCAACTAGGATGTAGAACTTGTAGCCCCCATGAGACATTGTCCTCACATATCCCGATCTTTCAAGCTCATCCAAAATTGGTTTTACCTCATTATAAGGGGCCTTTAGCTTGGAAATTATCTCCCTAAGGCTTATAGCTCTGTCCCTGTTCTCCCTGAGCAGGTTTATCACAGCCTCCTTGGTGACCATAATATATAGTGACATCAGTTATCCTTAAATCTTGCTGATGATTTTGCAAGTGGTGTTCGTGGATGCCGCTCGATGATCCCCTGAAGAGAAGGATTGCCATGAAGGCCTTGCTGGAGTATAAAATATGCAGAAACTGTGGTGCTAGGAATCCGATGTCAGCTGAGAAGTGCAGAAGGTGCAAGAGCTACAACTTGAGGCCTAAACATGCAAAACTTGTGAAGAAGTGAGCGGGCCCGTAGCTCAGCAAGGATTAGAGCGGCGGCTTGCGGAGCCGTAGGTCGCGGGTTCAAGTCCCGCCGGGCCCGTTTCTGTGCAATTTTTAATTTTAACCTGCTTCTTTCCCAGCAGATTGTTCTATAGAATCAGCGACATAACCCAGTTCTGTTCATAAGATCTACAATTTTAGAATATATTTTGTTAATGGGAAAATAGATTTAAATCCGTTCATCCCCTCAATAAGCGGCGGCCGTAGTCCAGCCTGGATAGGATGGAGGCCCCCCATGAGACCGGGGAGAGCCTCCGACCCGGGTTCAAATCCCGGCGGCCGCATTGATAAAAAAGTTGATAGCCCCGGCCGGATTCGAACCGGCGTCACCGGGTCCAAAGCCCGGTATGCTTGACCACTACACCACGGGGCTTCTCTAAACTCAGAGAGGATGGAATTTAAGCATTTAATTCAAAAATAATGAAGTTTTAGCTTTTATATTTCGCCTTCAGCTCATTCACAGCCTCGGGGAAGCTATCAGCTGTCACATCATTGAAAGTCCTCTTTATCTCCCTCATTATTGCCCTTTCAAGAAGGGATGCTCCTGCCACTCCGAACATCTTTCCCAAAACCTCTATGAACTTCTCAGGTTTGTTAAATATCTCCTCCCTCGTCATCTTGTAGCTGCTCCTCATGTGCCAGTATATCACATACTTTGCGTTCTCACCGAGGGAGCTGAGACCCCTGTCAACACACTCTAAAACAGCTTTCTTCAGATCCATTTCATCACCTCACACAATCGGGGTCAGCTCAATCCCCCTCTCTCCGGTGAAATCCAAGTGATAGTAGATGGAGGGAGGCTTTCTGCTTCTGAGCACAAGAGCTCCCTCTATCATTTTTAGCTCAAGCGAGCTGTCGACAAGATCCTCAAGCTCCTCCCTTATCTTCGTTGATGGTCTTGCTATGAAAACAGCTGTGTCCTCAGTGTCCTTCACCTGTCCCATTATATCGAGGCTCATCGCTCTCAGATCCCTTCCGGGGAAGTAATACTCAAGGAAGTCCATCCCAGCTATTATCATGCAGTTTCTCTCCTCCTCTCCCTTTGCATCTTTTATTATCCTCCTCAGATCCCTAAGAGCTGCTTCGGGCGATGTCAGATCTATCTCCTCCTTTTTCACATCCACTACCTTTACCCTGCTCCTCAGCTCCTCCGGAAGCTGTCCTACTGTGGCCTCTGTCATTGCTCTCATGCTTATGCCGGCTATCGGCATGACAACTGCGGATCCCCCTGTCATTACAAAGTTTGAGATCATTATTGCTATGAATGGAAGGATCGCGTGTGAGAACACCTCCCTTCCCAGCAGGAAGAGGGTTCCCGATCCCTTCGGCATGCCCCTTCCGAGCAGCCTGTCAAGCTGCATGCTTCCAGTGGAGTAGGCACCCTCAAGCTCTAATGGCTTGAACTCCCTCGTTGGTTCAGGCCTTTTCATAATTAAGGGTTGAAACATCCTGAACCTTCCCTCATGCAGGGTGAATATGTATCTCTTCTGAGGTATAAGAGTTCCCCTTATCTTCTCCCATACTATATACCTCATCCTAGCTCCATCAACCTCTCTGTCCTCCAAAACTACTATTGCATCAGCCAGATAATCGAGAGATCTTGTCTCAGCTGTTTCACTGACAAATACAAGCTTTGAATCAGTTGGCTCAACCATCGCAGCAAGGGATTTCTCCGCTCTGAGCCTCTCTATTGGATCAAGCTCTCTTGCTATGGAATCCCATGAATCAAGGATTATAACTGGATTTTTAAGCTCCTCTGTTGCCTTCAAAACAGATTCCATCACATCAGCGGCCGATCCAAGCCTCAGATCCTCAAATGATATGCCTCTCACAGCTCCCTCCTCGACAAGGGGCTTTATGTAGGGATATTGATCGGCAAGTTCCTTCAGGGCAGTTCTTGTGGAGACATAGAGGCCGGATCCAACCATCCTCATGAGCTCGAAGGAGAGGGTGGTCTTTCCTGCACCTGGCTTGCCCTTTATCACTATTGTCTTGATAAAGGGCTTAAGCAAGGACTCTATTGTGAGCACCCCCCCCCAACCGGAGGGAAGCTTGTTCTTCCTTCATGCTTGCACACCGTAAATTAAATAGGATATGAGGATTAAAAAATCTTTACTCTACTGAAAAAAAAAAAGTCTATATGATAGGACTACATAATAACCAATAAATAGTTTTGATAAAAATCTAATGCGGGGGGTGGGATTTGAACCCACGCGAGCCTACGCTCACCCGGCCCTGAACCGGGCGCCTTGGACCTGGCTTGGCTACCCCCGCAGTGCTCCGGCCGGGATTTGAACCCGGGTCTGAGGCTCGAAAGGCCTCCATGCTTGGCCGGGCTACACCACCGGAGCTCATGCTATCCCCTGATGCTGTGGGGACACTTTTTTATCCAGCTAGGTTTTTAAATTTTTCTCACTCTGTCCTCTGAGAAGAGCTATCATATGCTTATTCCTAGGGCTTCCTCCAGCTTCATGGAGAGATATTCTACATACAGCTTCTTCAGATCCTTAGCAGATGGGCTCATAGCCTTGAATATCTCAAGCTCTGCCTTCATCTTCTTCTCCAAAAACCAGTTGTTCTCCTTCTGCCATATGGGGGCCTGAAGATTCGGGAGATGCCTGTTATCTTCAGCTGCCTTGTAGTCCATCTGAGTTAAAGGCTCGAGGGCAAACTTGTAATCTGAGAAGAAGCCTTCCTCCACATCATCCGTCTTTATCCCTATGAACCTGGCCTCTGGAACAGCGAGGCCATCTACATGAGCTGAGTTTATGCTGTTATAGACTACTGTGGCCGCTATTCTAAGGGACCAGGGGGAAAGGTCTGTCAGAACTGCTATTGGAACTCCTTCGTCTGAGAGCATCCTCAAAAATCTCCTCATGTTTCTAGATGCCTGTCCCTGCAATATCGCTATCCCTATCTTCTTCTCCTCAGGTATTCCCAGCTCTATCATGTTCTTTGCTGGTCCAACTTTCTCTATTGCTACAACTGCCTTGACACCTATCCTCTTGAACGTTATGTTCTCAGGCCTCGGTGGGACTGAGTATCCCATCTCCCCAACTTCATTCGCCTTTATCAGCCTCCCGCTCCTGTCTATTAGCTCTATATCCCCGTATATCCATCCTCTCGGATCGCTTGTTATCGAGAAAGCCTCCCTGGGCATGCCCAAGAGGAGCTCCATCAGGATTATCCTCGCATCAGTCTCCCTCTGTTCCTTAGGGAACAGGGTTCCCTTGAACTTCTGAACCTTATGAAGATAGTAGAAATCCCTCTTCGTCATTGTCAATCCATTCTCAAGGTGATCTAGTGCCCTGCTGAGCCCATAGAGAACTCCTGATAGAGTTCTGAGGCTCTTCACCCTGTCCCCGCTTATCGTGCTGAAGCTCTTTGGCTCGAATAAATATCCCTTCTCCTCAAGGAACTTTATGTTTGCCTTTGAGTTAGGGGGATATACAAGCTCTGGGAACATCCCCTTATCTATATCCTCCTTAACCTTCCTCGCCACCTGAATTATCTTCTCCCTCACCAGCTCCTTCATAAAGATCACCAAACCTCATCTTTAGGAGGGTTTCAACGGAAGGCCTCTCCCCAGTTATATCCTCAACGCACTCGGCAACTATCTCATAAAACCTCCTGAAGAGAAAGGCCCTCTTAGCAAGGGATTCCTTCCTCCTTATTCTGTAAAGATAGAGCTTAAGCTCCCTCGCACAGGTCCTGAAGCCGAGCTCAACCTCCCTCTCCACCTCGGGAACTGCTGCTATGTACTCCTTTCCAACAGTCTTGAATGGTATCTTTGTCGACACTATGTGGAAGAATAGGGCTATTGGCTCCTCCTCAAGCGATCTTATCCCATAATTCGACCAGTTTATCCCCTTTGCAACTTGGTAGGAGACATCCGCAGTTGTGTCATAGAGAAGGGGTATCCTGTTCGCAAATCTGTAAAGCTGTATCTCCCCTGCAGGCTTTATATCGCCTCCATATGCTATCGCTGTCTCCACTATGAATGGATGGCCCTCGTAAACAGAAGGAGGTCTCTGGACTGCGTAAACAAAATCCGGCCTGAGCTCCTTTTTTATCCCCTCCTCAAGGAGCTTCTTCCCAAGAGGGGATAGAACTGTGTGATCAGGGGCCATGAACTTGTCATATGACCTTAGGGCATTGTAAAGGGCCTCTATCTCCTCCTTTCTCAGATCTCTGAGCTTTTTATCCGCAGGTATCCCTGCTATAGCCAGGACTTCATCTGCTGTCTTATCCCCTATCCTCTGGAAGGATGTCTTCAGGAATCCCTTCACTGTGTTTGCCCTTGATGCCCTTATCAACCTCTGAAGGAGCTCTAGATCAACCCCCTTTGGATGGAAAAGAGATTCCTTTGGCCTCGGTGGCATCTCATCAGTCGATCTCGGGAAGAGGAAGACAACTCCATCTGGATCAACAAACATTATGTCCGCATAAGGCACCACTATAGCAGTCTGGTATAGATAATCAATTATCTTCCTCTTTGCCCTCGCATAGCTCCCCTCAAAATAGCTCTCAACAGCTGTAAATGATCTCTCAGCTATCCCAAGAACCTCCCTCTTTATAACTATCGGCTCATTCTTCTGAACATCTATCATCATGGTCATCCTGTTTATATAATCCCCTTTCTTTGCAGATGATATTGTGAATGGCCTGTTTGTTGTTATCTGCCCGTAAAGAAGGGCCATTGTCCCTCCAAGGCCGAATGTTCCCCTGCTCTGTATTAGCCTGTACTTGGAGCTTGTAAATACCTTTCCGAAGGCCCTCGGTATCTCATCAGCAGATAGTCCTATTCCATTGTCCCTGATTGATATCCTCATCAGATCAGATCCATTCTCCCTTCTCTCCACTCTGTCCATCGTTATCATTATCTTGGGCGGGACTCCTGCTTCCTCAGCTGCATCCAAGGAGTTCTCCACGAGCTCCCTCACTATGGTGTAAGTGGCCCTGACAGGGTTGTCGAAGCCTGCAATTGCCCTGTTCCTGTAGAAGAAATCAGCAGCGCTTATCTCCTCAATCCTCTCTCTCCTCAAATTTCTCCCTCCTCTTAAGGGAGAGCTCCATGAGGGATAGATCCTTCATCATGGCCATTGCTTTTTCCATCCTCTTGTAGGCAGTTGAGTGCCTAGCTCCCTGAAGCAGTGCCTCCACTGCCTCCTTTGCAGGTATTATATCATAATATTTTCCTATTATGGAAATAGTGTGACCGTAGACAGATATGTGAGTGTTCGTCCTCTCCTCTATGTACTTCTTCGCCTTCCCCTTCTCCCCTATCACCCTCCCCTTCTTCGTCATCATCTGGTTCTTGCTGTCACCCACATATCTCCTCAGATCTATCACCTCCATCGTGTACTCGTCATCCAAGAGCTTCATGGCTATCTCCGGGTTGAATCCTCTCCCTATTGCCCTGACAACCTGAAGGATTTTTTGGGGCATTAAAGGATCCTTTACCTCATCAAACCTTATTATAACCTCTCCAGTTGAGCTGTTTACCTCTATTTTTGCTCCAGATAGCTCCTCAAGCTTCCTCTTAATCGAGCCCGATTTCCCCACTAGAGGACCTATCCTCTCCCTCGGTATCTTTATCGAGATCTCCTGCAACATAATCACCCGGGGCTATGCCATATCTCCTCTGAAAGAACCTAACTATGTTCTGAATATCCCTCCTCAGGAGCTCACCTGCCATAGGATGATCTACCACAACTGCATGTGAGAGATCTATCATCCAAGGGAGGGATCTCCAATATAAAATGTTGTACTCACTCAGGTCGGCATGGACAAGCCTTGCTTTATGATATGCTTTTTTAACATCATCTAATATCATTTTAAGAACTGATTCTGGATCCTCCAGCTCAACCTCCCTGAGATGAGGAGCTGGAATTCCATCCGATCCTATCAACTGCATCACCAGCACATTTCCTGAAACTCCATATGGCTCAGGAACCCTTACATCTGCCTTTTTCATCCTGACGAGATTCCTGTACTCCTTCTTTGCCCACATCTCTATTATCTTCCTAGGGGAGCTGGGAAACCTTCTGTCCCCGACCATGTAGTCGAGATGCCTTCTGAAGCTTGACACATACTTATATACTTTTATAGCTATTTCCCCCTGCTTTCCCCTGCCCGAGAGGACGGCTGCCTCCTTTCCCATCGATATTATCCAGTTGAAATCCGAGATTATCCCCTTGTTGAAGAGGGATAACATGTTTCTAACAGTCCTCTCATCGAAAACATATTGCCTTATCTTGAATGCCTCTCTGTCCTTTCTCCTGTCCTCCCTCTCCAGAAAGGAGTCTATTACCCTCTCAAAGCGGTCAAAGGACATCCTCCATCATCGCCCAGCTCCTGTCAAGATATCCCTTCTCAATAAGCCACTCGACCTGAGCTCTGTCATACTTAACAACTATGTCCCCTCTGTCCCTCTTGAAGGGCCATATGGAAACGAGAACTATATCCCCTGGCTTGAGCCAAGATCTCCTTCCCTTGAGCTTCCCCCTAACTCTGCACATCCTTATTGCTCCATCGGTGCATTCAACCCTGAAGTGTCCCTTCCCAAGGGGCTCCATGACCCTTCCGAAGACCTCTAGATCCTTGTCCATTGGAAGAAGATCCTCCATCTCAGCATCAAGGGATGTCTCCTGATCCTTCTCTTTTTTGGGCATTTCATCACCTCATATCCTCTTCACGGGGGATTCAGCCCCGCATGCAAGGCACTTTAGCACCATTATCTTCCCGCTCTTCACTATCTTCGTGTCGGGCCTGTGGCATATAGGGCAGATCACATAGATCTCTATGAACTTATCTATCCTCGATTTCACAAGGGATGGCTTAACAGGCGTGGTGAATATCAGCTTTGACCCATCCATCGTGAGAGTGTAGGGGCTTCCAACTTCCTTTGAAAGAAACCTTGCGAACATCTTCGGATCCCTGTTCAGGGCTGATGAGAGCTCCTTGAAGTTGACAACATGGGTCTGCCTCCCCTCAACCTTTATTATCGGCTCAGGAGGGTTGAACCTCTCCCCTGAGAACTTTATTATCCCCTTCAGGGATTCATAAGCATCATCAAGCATCTTTAGGTATTCCTCCCTCATGCCTATCTCCTCAGCGTGTAGATATCCCCGCTCTCCTCAACCACTCCATCATTAATAAGTTTATCGAGAACATGCATTATTGTCTCAGCCTTCTCCTTGGGAAACATGGATATTATGGCATCTCTGCTCATCGGCCCTCCCCTTAAAGCCGATATTATCGTCCTCTCTATGTACAGGAGGTTTCCCTCGGCTACTGCCTCTCTCTCCATCTTCGACATTATCCTAGCCCTGCTCAACCTCCTCTCAAGAAGCTCCAGAATTCTGAGAATTATGTAATTTGGATCTCTTATCTTTCTCACTATTATTGGCTGCAGATATAGCTCCTCCTTCCAGCTCCTCGGCCTAGCAACTACATCAAGTATCGAGCCAGCTCCATAGACTTCCCCGTTCTCATCTATAAGAAGCCTGACCCCATCCTCAAACGACCTTAGATCTATTGCACCGCTTCCATCGAATATAGTGAGCCTTGCGAAGTTCCTGTCCTCTGATATGAAGGAGGATATGACAACCCCCATCACCCTGAGCTTTGAGACACTCATCCCCCAGGGAAGCCTGAAGAGCCTCCCTTTCTCCAGCTCCAGTTGCTCAAAATCCCCTCTCAATATGTCCTCTATGAGGACTATCTCCGCATGTTCTGTGAGCGACAACCCCTCTTACTCTTCCTCCCAATATTTAACTGCTAATTTTTATTATATAGTAAGTGAGAGTATTTGGAACTTATAATTGTTCTCAGATAATATTTCAAAAAGATTCATGGAGGATGGATTTTTAAGCGTGATCCATGTTTTTCTGGGATGGAAGACAGGATAACAATAGATGAAAAAGTTATGCATGGAAAACCTGTCATAAGGGGGACTAGAGTTCCTGTTGAGGTGATTTTAGGAAGCTTGGCCAGTGGAATGAGCTATGAAGAGGTGGAGAAGGAGTATGGTGTGAGAAGAGAGGATATACTCGCAGCTGTGAGCTACTCCACGACTAAAGTCGGGAGCTTCCAGCGTTTAGGGCAGGCTTTACGCCTGTCCCCTCATCTGCTGGTTCGGGGGGCCCACAGCTCCCCCATCCCATGCCTCTCGTTAAGGCATGGGCTAAAGGCATCCTGCCTCCCCCACCTCCCTCACGGACCCGGAACATCCGAGCCATGGATTCCAGGGAGGCTTGTATTTAAACTTTGCCCATTAATCCCAGAGCTAAAGCTCTGAGTTTTCTGGGCGCCCATTTATATAAACTTATTTTAGTGACGAGGGATCTAGGTTTCGGAGAGATGCACTCAGTTAGACACGGATGTGGATTTATTCTGGTTAGGTTACCTTATCATTTCACAGCAGAGAAAATAAAAAGGATAATGGATGCATTTTTGGAGAAAGCAAGAGATGAGGAGCTTCTAAATGCTATTACTGTGGTAGAAGTAGGGAGATTCAGGATAAGGAGACTTCGTTAAATCTATCTGATCATTAAGGAAAGTTTTTGTGAGCTTTATCAAAATGACAGCCGTCAATTTGAATTAATTATGCTCTTAGGAGAACCCTTGATTCCAATAACCTTTGTTCAAGCGGGGACTAAAAAATCAAATGAGCTCCGGACCTATGAATTCTCAGAGCTATGCAACTATATAGCTCAGAACTCCTGCTCCAGCACCCTCAGCCCTTGTAGGATACAGGGAAGTAAACCAAGTACCAGCAGTCGTTTATGCTGTTGTACATCCTGTTCGCTGAAAAGCCTGCCCTCCACTGGGATATCTGGTTATCAGTGTCAAATGGAGGCGGTATGTTGCTCAATCCGCAGTACTTCGTCTTCTTTGCCCCTATTATCACCCTGTAGTCCACTGAGACAGTGACCTCCTTTCCTCCAATTACCCTCCGGTAATTGACCACTTTGTTCGCCAGATTGCCAAGATGGCTCATGAAATAGTCCTTGTATGGGGGCTCAACCTTTATCTTAAGGGTATCTGAGACCACAGGTTCGCTCAGCTCCCTGCATGATATTTTAACGACGAAGTTGTGATCCCCAGCCACAATATCCGGTACAGGGACAATCCAGCTCAGGCTATACCCGTGAATTCCCGGCTCAACTACATCAAGCCTCTTGTAGAACATCGGATTTCCATCAACATAAACCCTGAGCTCTGTGTTTGTGCTGGGGCCCATCCCCGAGTTTGCCAGTGTTATGTTTATCCAGAAGTAGCTGTCCTGCTCCGCTACTTTAGTGTAGCTTATCAATGTGAGGGATAAAGATGGCATGGCCTTCAGTATCCTTATTGGGTAGGGACCGGAGCTCCAAATTCTAGTGCCATAGACGTTGTCTGATGTCTCCACGTATATCATGTAGGAGTAGTCTCCGGAGAACCTGTTCCCCTGCGGATCATCAAGCGGTATGGAGAACTTCACATCTCCAAGGGAGGCAGTCTGGTGGCTCTTCAAAACTTTTGGCGTTGAGAAAGTGAGGCTGAAGTTCTGGTTCCAGCTGAAGCTCACAACAACCCTTTTTACATACACATCCCAGCCGAGCCCGTTTGACGCACTGACCGTGACATAGCCGCTCTGCCCTGAGTAGTAGGTTGATCTGTCGAGCTGCTGATTTATGGAGAAGAGCTGATCCGCATAAAGGCCGAGGAGGGAGAGCTGGAGGATCAACAGCAGGAACACAACACTTTTCATTTAGGTCAAAGATTAAAACATAGGAAAAATAAAAACTTTTCTAATATCTTTGCTTGCTCCCGCAAAATCTTTTTATATTGCCACTGAATAGTAAAGGGGCCCGTGGCTCAGCCTGGAAAGAAAGCTCCCAGAAAGAGCGCCCGCCTTATATGGCACCTCCCGTTACATGCCAGAGGATAAGCGGGAGGCCCGGGGTTCGAGTCCCCGCGGGCCCACTTCTTGAGGTGGTTCTTTGAACCTCTGGATAGATCTGGTAAACGCTCCTCATGTTAGGCTCTTCAGCAGGCTCATCAAGAAGAAAAGGAGGGAAATGGAAAGCATTCTTGTCACATACAGGAGCTATGGCTACCTTGAGGATCTCGTCAACATGTACATAGATGCAGATGAGCTGGTGAAAGTGGGAAGAAGGGGCTTTTCTGAGGAGGAAAAGCTTTATGAGTTTGCAATTAGGGTGAAGGAGCTTGCTGGGATAGTTAGCAGAAAAAAGATCGATGTAGCTCTTTCAAAGGCATCTCCAGAGCTTGCAAGAACAGCTTTTGGCCTAGGAGTACCTGTTGTAACAGTAAATGACAATGAGAAAAGCCCAGCAATGAGGCTGACATTCCCCCTTTCCTCATGTATAGTGATACCTGAGGTTTTTCCGCCTGTTGAATGTAAAGGGGATTGCGCTGAGTTCAGGTTCAAGGGAGTGCTTGAGATAGCCCATGTAATGGATGAAAATGGGGAGGAGGAAGAGGACTATATAGCCGCAAGATCTGAGCCATTTGGAGCATCCTACATGCCTGAGAAATGGGATTCCCTATTCTTCCTTGGGTTAAGAAGGCTTATGGAGAAGACTGATATGAAGCTAGTCTACTTCCCAAGAGAGGGAGATAAGTGGATTGAGAGGCTTAGAAGGCTTTATGGAGACAGAGTTGAGGTTGTGGAGAGGGCAAGGGATCTATCTGTTTTGAAAAGAGCTTCCATTTTTGTTGGAGGTGGAGGTACAATGACAAGGGAGGCTGCTCTCCTTGGAGTTCCAACTATATCAGCTTATCCCGGAGAAATAGCTGTTAACAGGCTTCTTGAGGAAAAAGGATTGATATACAGAGCTGAAAATCCTGATGACTTCATCAACTTCCTTTTGAGACATGAGGAAAGGGGAAATCTGAGGAAAAAAGCAAGGAAATTCGTTGAGGAATGCGGGGATCCATGCGATGTCATCTGGAAAGCAGTATCCTCGTGCAAATCCCCTGAAACAGAACACTAAAGCCTGAATTTTTTCTCAGACAGTATCCTTCTGTAAATCCTTCTGGTTGCAATGTACCACAGCAGAAGGGAAAATGCAAAAATGAGAAGGGATATTGCTACATCAAGAAGGGCAAGGAGAAAATCCCTAGTTGAGAGAACAAGGAGAAGGAATTTTGTGAGGATCATTGATAGGAGGATCACAAACCATCCTATGAACACCATTGTGATGCCTAGGAGAAATCCCCTGTCCATGTTATCACCTCGGGGTTAAAAGAAAAGTGATCATGCTCAAAATCACAGATATAACAGCGAGAACAAATACTTCTTTCACTATTCTGTCCTCTCTCTTAGGCAAATCGGATGTCAAAATAGATATGAGGGTCATTGGCGCTTTCTTATCCGGATTTGCCCTTATATACCCGTTTTCAACTATTGTAGGCCTTGCTCCCATCTCCCTCTTCTCCTTAAACCCCTTTATGCTGGATATTATGACAAAGCCCGTTATGAAGAAGGGGAGCATTGATATAACTGTGAACATCTCCAAATTTGATAGAGCTGATAAGGAGGCAACTGCTGAGCCGAGGAATAAAGAGCCGACATTCCCCCCGAAGACCTTGGCTGGATAGCGGTTATACCTCAGGTAGGCTGTTAAAGTGAGGAGGAGAACTAAGGAGATTCCAGCTATATCATGCCTTCCAATTAATATTGATTGAATTATTATTCCAATTAATACTACTGAGAGGCTTGAGGGCATCATTCCATTGAGCGCATCCATCATGTTCACTGCATTCATTATCACAGCAAAGAAAACAAAAAGAAGAGGCCAGTATATGTAGTAGAGCCTTGCATGGCCTATTAATGGCAAGAGAGGCCTTGGAACAGCCAATCCAGATAGAATTATTGGAATTGCTGCTGATGACGATATAACCGGCTTCAGCTTTCCTCCAAGGTCGAACTCATCGTCAACAAGGCCTATAATTCCGCCAAGAAGGGAGGAGAGAAGGACAAAGAGGCAGATCTCAGACCTGTTTATAAAGTATATTGAGATGCATACAAGGGAGAAGGAAAGAAGCATTGCGATGCCAAGCCTCTCAGGTATCTCAGGCATTTCTGGCTTGTGAACATCCCTTCCAACTATTCCCTTCGACCTGAACCTCGGGGCAAGGCTCCTTATGAGTAGATCTGTGAGCAGAAATGATGCAATTGAGCCCGCTATGTACTCCATCGGGAGGGGTTTCGATGACCTTTTAAAAAGGTATCAGAAAAAGTGGTGTGCTGAAGCTACTGTGCATCTCAGTACTGCTGCTGGCCATCGATTATATCTGGATAGAGGAATCCAAAAGAAAGAAAGTTGTTGCCAGGGATATCCACAAGCCATATGAGGTCTTCTGCCCAAGAATAGGAGCTCTACCCAACTCCTTAATCCTCTCTTTAGCTCTTATTTCGGCCGGAATGGGGAAAGAAGCATTAATATCCCTATATCTATTGTTCATAGGCCTTTTTGACGATGTTGCTGGGCTTAAAAACATGGAAAAGGTTTTGCTTGCTGGAATTCCATTTCTCATAATAGAGGGGCATCCAGTTCTTTTTTTACCTGCTTTTCTCTTTCCCGTTATCTCATTTCTTTTCGGCTCATTCTCATCAAATGCAACAAACACGCTTGCAGGGTACAACGGGCTTGAGACAGGCCTGATATCAATTGTATCAGGGTTTATGGCAATTGTTTCTGTATTTCAGGGAAATGAAGCCGCATTAACCTCATATCTAATTGTTCTATCCTGCTATCTGCCCTTCCTCTTCTTCAACATATATCCAGCTAGGGCATTTCCAGGAAATGCTGCTACATTTCAGATGGGAGGAGTTGTTGCGGCAATAGCCCTCTCAAACGGGCAGGAGATACCCCTTGGGATAATGATGATCCCATATTTAGCAGATTTTCTCCTTAAGATGGCTAGCTTCAGGTCTACATTCAGAAAGATACCCGCATCTGTTGATGAAAATGGATATATAAGCCCTCCCGGAAATCTGTCTTTGGCAGGGGTTTTGCTCAGGATTAAGAAGATGAGAGAGCCTCAGCTTGTAATCTCGATCTATGGAATAGAGGCTTTTTCATGCATCATCTCCCTCATCCTGCTGTTATCGGGATTCCCTGCAAAATGAGAGATTTTGAAGAATAATTTTAGTAATGGTAACTTATTTTCTTTATAATAAATTTGTGCTCTCCATATTCCAATATGGCTATCTTGCCTTCATTCACAAGCCCCTCTAGAACCTTCTCCGGGTTTAATCCCACTTTCTGAAGCAATTCGCATGCATAATCTATCCTCATTGGATGAACTGATGTTATGCTCAACAAGCTCTCCACAGGATTTCCAATTATGCTGAAGTCTGCCCCCTCATAACCAATGAGAAGCTCCACTTTCTCCCTTCCCATCAACTCGGAGAACATCTCATATGCCCTTAAAACCGATTCCTCCCCGGCTTTCCTCACAAATCCCTCTGCAGGAGGCCTTGTGGGAACAGCTATATATGCTTTGTAGGTTTTTAGCCCGGCTATGAAGCTGGAGATCTGCTTTATCTCATCCTCTTTGTCGTTGATGTCCTTCACAAGCATAGTCTCCGTGATCATCCCCCCTTTATAGCTTTTTGAGAACTCCCTTATTCCATCTAGAACCCTGTCCAGTGAAAGCTTGGAATGCGGCCTGTTTATCCTCCTGTAAACCTTCTCAGTTGCTGCATCGACCTTAACTGAGACCAGATCAGCTTCGAATAAGTCGTTTCTTACCTCCTCCTCGAAAAGCAATGAGGAATTTGTAAGCACAGCAACCGGTTTGTTTGTTCTCCTTTTAATTTCCCCTATCTCCTTTCCTAGGAAAGCATCCAAAGTTGGTTCTCCATCCGGCACAAAGGTTATGTAGTCTATTTTTTCCTCACCTAGTGTTTTTACTGCGTTCACCACCTCCTCAACAATCTCCTTCCATGGATAGAATGACCTTCTCTCCAGTGTTATGTTAGAGGTCCTTCCAACCTGACAGTAGACGCAGGAGTAGGAGCAATTCTTTGGAGGGATGTTGTTTATCCCCAGGGATCTGCCTAGCCTCCTCGATGGAACTGGACCGAAGACATATCTCATTCTCCACCTGATTGGATTCTGCTTTTACGCTTTTCACTAAGCTTATGAGATAAATTTTCGGCAAACCGAGCCAAATAAATTTATTGGGCTTTCTCTGATATTAAAATGCACTTAAATGGATAGTTTTGAAAAGAGCAAAATTTATATAGAACCGTAGATCAGTGCCTTCAGATGAAGCTCAGGGACCTGTTCATTGTCACACGCCCGTGGACCTTCGTGATTACCGCAATATCCGTGACTGGTGCGGCCATCTACACCTACCTTTTAATTCATG
>NZ_RCOS01000100.1 GCF_003947435.1 Candidatus Methanodesulfokora washburnensis | reverse complement strand
AGCTTCTCGTAATCTTTGACCACATCCATCCCAAGGAGGTATGCTCTCCCATCGGTTGGAAGGAGCTGGCACGATAGTATCCTCAGAAGGGTCGTCTTTCCGGCGCCATTCTGTCCTATCATCGTCAGGATTCCCCTTCTATCGTATCTAAAGTCTATTCCGTTCAGTGCTTTAACTTCATTAAACTCCTTCCTCAGCTTGACAAGCTCTAGCATCAAGCCTCAGCCTCTCAGTTCCATATAAAGGTTGTTGAGAGGTGATCCGGGTATATCTCTGCTACAGAGAGGGGATCTATCAAATAAGCTGAGACCTGATGAGACTTTAATTCCTTTGCAACCTGTATTACAATATCCATTCAGGAATAAAGGACAGTTTTTACACTCTCCTTCTGGTTCATGTTCCTCCTTAAAGATCCTTGCCAAAGGTCTCTCTAAGATATCCTCTAAATCTTCCTTTAATAAATTTCCTAACCTGTATTCCTTCCATCTAAGGTAGGAGCAAGGATATACATCGCCATTGGGCATGAGAGCAATAAAGTAATTGACCGCAGAACATTTAGTCGTTGGTTTCGACATTCTAAGCGGTGTAACTCCTGGAGTATAAGAAAGTATAAGTAATTGATCCTTGAGTTCGCTTGACTTTTTAATAAGCTTGGAATGCAACTCAACTAACTCCTTTGGGCTTATCATCAAATCTTTTATAAATGCTCCTCTACCTGCCGGAAAAAGAGGACCCCATACCCAAGCACTAACACCAAGTCTCAAGGCTAACTCTATCATGCTGTCGACGTCGTGCAGGTTGAGCTTAGTTATTACTGCTCCTGTTGAGACATTTGCTCCTTCTTTCACAAATTTCCTTATCACGTCTACAACTTTATCAAATTCGCCTCTTAATTTGTTATGAATCTCAGGCGTGCTTCCATCTAACGGTATATGAATTTCGTCTACGGTATCGGCTATCTTTTTGATAAGATCACTATTATCTTTTAATATAACACCATTAGTAGATAGCATTAAATAGAAATCATTCTTTCTCATATATTCTAGTATATCTATCAGATCACGGCGCAAGGTTGGTTCACCGCCTCCTATCCATAAAATTAGGACTTTGCCCTTAATTTTATCTACAACGCTAAATATTTCTTCTGTGCTAAGCTCGCGGTATCCTTGGGGCGATACTGGGCCACTTTCACTAAAGCAATAGATACAACTCAGGTTGCAAAGCTGTGTAATTTCCCATGCAACCATTACAGGAAATTTAATTTCTTCTGGGTGTCTATACTCCATCTTATGTGCTATTTCCTTGAGATCTACTACGAGAGGCTCAAGATGACTTTTAATAATTTCCTCGCCTTCCTCAATCGAAATACCCTCAAGTGAAATATATTTAATAATATCATTATAGCTTAACCCGAGCTCAATTAATTTTATTAGGCTCAGAGCCCCCTTATTTATATAGTAATCCACTCCAGAGCTCTTTCTTTTTCCTCTTGTAATAACTATTGCACCATTTTCCTCTTCTCTGTAAAGAAGATCTCTTCTTAATAACATATCCCTGACTTCCTCAACCATCTGTTCTGCTTGACTTTTCATTTTTATCACCAAAAAAAAGAAATAATAGTTTATGCTATTCTTATCACTTCACCAAAGCCCAAGCAGAGGAATTGCACTGGCGTCTTGGACAATTTATTATAACTAACGGTGATCTAGTAACTCGGGTTGTTCTTGTGCGGACAAGTTCTTTAATAAGACTTCTGATGTAAGTCTCACCCTCCATTCAGATCACCTTCATATGGTAATATACAACTTAAATATAAACATTAAATTCCCCATCAGAAAGATTAATTCTGAGAAATATTTATGCTGCTTTTTTTGGAGCAATATGCAATTGTTACAGCAGATTTTCGAGGAATTCTCCTTAAGTCAAGAAGATCCATCGGGATTTAACTACTTTTTAAAACTCCGTGAAATCTCACTGTCCCACTATCCTGCCATACCTCATTTTTACTATCCTGTTTGCAACCTGCTCGGAGAAATCCCTGTCATGCGTTGCCACAACGACATATCTTCTCCCTCTTATAATGTTTATCAGGGATTCCACAGAGCTCGAGTCAAGGTTTCCTGTTGGCTCGTCCAAGAGAAGATATTTTGGCCTCAGGGCTAAGGCCCTAGCTATTGATACCTTCTGCATCTCACCAGCTGAAAGCCTCCAGGCAGGCCTGTCTCTCAGCTCATATATTCCCATGAGCTCCATCGCCTCAACAGCCCTTTCTTCTGCATACTCGATTTTCCTTGCTTTCAGGGCCCACATTATGTTCTCCATGACAGTTGTCCTGAACATAACGGACCTCTGATGCACATACACAACACTTTTTCTGGGATCCCTCGAACCATCTACTAGAACCTCCCCGTGCTGAGGCCTGAGAAGACCAGCTATAACCTTCAAAAGGGTGGTCTTTCCGGCCCCATTCGGGCCCTCTATCGACACTATCTCCTCCCCTATCCTCAGGTTTATCTCGCTTATACCTCCTCCCTCTCTATACCTGTACGTGACGTTTATCACCTCTATCATGCTCTCGCCATCCTGCTGACAATCGATGTGAGAAGGAGGCTTATGCAGACAAGTATGATCCCAAGGGATATCGCAAGCTCGAACTCCCCCTTGCTCACCTCAAGCGCTATCACTGTTGTCATAACCCTAGTGAACCCCTTTATATTTCCTCCGAGCATCAAGGCCACTCCAAGCTCGCCTACTGCCCTGTTGAACCCTACTAGAACTGAGGAAACTATGCCGGGTAGTGAGTCAAGGAAGAGCCTCTGAGCAGCTTGGGAATCGGATGCTCCAAGTGAAATTGCCACCTCTACAACCTCCTTTCTTGAATCCAGAGCTCTCTCCATGAATATAGTCATTAGCGGAGTTATAAGAATTGCCTGTCCTATCACCATAGCCATTGGTGTGTACATTAGGCCAAGAAAGCCTAGAGGACCTGTTCTTGTCAGCAGGTAATACAGAATAAGCCCTATCACTACAGTCGGAAGGCTTATCATCGAGTTTAAAATTTCCAGAACCAAGTTTTTCCCTCTAAAATCCTTCAAACATAGAAAGAAGGAAAGAGGAAGGCTTATCATTGCAGCTATTGCGGATGCTGTTCCAGATATTGCTATCGACCTCAGGGAGATCTCGGCTATCTCCAGAGGTGTCACCAATCGAGGCACCTCTTTATCCTTTTATCTTACTCCACTTCTCCCACACGCTTCTGAGCCAGCTTGTTCTGTCATTGGGCCATATGGCTGAGAAGAATAGGCCTCCTCCCCTGAAGTTGTTTATTATCTCCTGTCCCTCTCTCGATAGTAAAAACTGCTTGAAAGCAGAGGCATCCCTTGTGTTTCCCGATGGAACTATGTAAACACTATATATATTTATAAGTTCATCTCCTCTGTCAACAATGGCCTTAAGCTTGAGTTTATCCTTCATGAAAAGCCATGTTCCCACATCCACTAATGTATAGGCCTGTTTTTCATTAGCTATAGACAGAGTTGTGACCATATCGCTTCCTGATTCAATGTACCAGCTCCTGTTCTTCGGGCTCAGGCCTGCCATATTCCATATCTGCATCTCCCTCACATTCGTCCCTGAGTTATCCCCTCTCGATATAAACAAAGCTCTCCCCCTCTCTCCTGCTGAATATATGCTCTTAAATGCATCTATCACGCTCTTTCCAGATGCTTCTGCAGGATCATCCGGAGGGCCGACTAATATGAAGTAGTTGTAGGCAAATATGCTGCCATTTCTCTCTATAACTCCTTTTTCCATGTATTGCTTCTCAAGCGATGGAGCATGAACCAGCACTAGGTCAACTCCTCCTTGAGAAGCCCTCTTCAAAGCCTCTCCTGTACCTGTTGCTATGAACTTCACCATCACACTGGGATTCTCCGACTCGAATCTCTCCTTAAGCTCATCTAGAAGACCTGTTGCATATAGGGATGTTGTTGTGGTGACTATAAGGGATCTTTTCTGTGTGCTTATGATGTAGAAAAAGGCAATACAAGCTAAAAGCAGGGCAAGACCGATCAACAGCTTCTTCTCCATGAAGGTCACCGCTTGATATACAGGATATTTTATAAAAAGTTTTCCATAATATTTATAGGGACATTGATTTGTCAGAAGCTCTCAGAATCTCAACAAAAAATATTAATTGGAAGTTTCTACTTCCAATGTGGAGATAAGACCTGAGATAGAGGTAAGTCTTGTGATAAATGGGAAGAAGCTGGATGAGGAGCTCGCAAAAGCCCTGGATCTCATGGATCTAAAGGGATCCCTTCACAAAGCAGCAAAAACAATGGGATCATCCTATTTCAGGCTATTGAAAAGGATATCTGAGCTGGAGGAGGCAGCAGGAAGGAGAATTGTGGAAAGAAAGGGGAAATCCCTCGTGCTTACTGATTTCGGGAGGATGCTCCTGAGCATGTACAAGGAGGAGTTGAAGAAGGCAAGGGGGTGGAGCTTTGAGAGAAGAAGTGGATACGATGCAAGAATAGCTTCTAGCCATTGCATGGGAGTTGAGATAATAGCATCTATGCTGAGAAGAAAATACAACGTGGATGTGAGGTTTGTTGGCTCCTCAGGTGGCCTTGCTCTCCTCATGCTGGATGAAGCTGATATAGCCGGCATACACCTCAGAGGAAGGATAGAGGATCATCTCAGCAGATACTGGCTTGAAAACAGGGTGAAAGTTTACAGGGGATACATAAGGGAGGTGGGGTTTGTCTCTAGGGATTTCTCCAATATAGACTCGCTCAAAGAGGGGATAATAAAGGGAAATGCTAGAATGATAAACAGAAACTTGGGATCTGGGACTAGGCTTCTTCTAGACGACTTCCTAAGGAAGATAGTCGGGGATCCCAGCAAGCTTAAGGGATATGAGATGGAGGTGAGAAGCCATCTTGAGGTTGTGAAGGCAATCTCATCGGGAAAAGCGGACTTTGGCCTCGCTGTCAGATATTTTGCGGATCTCTATGGACTCAAATTCATAAAAATAGCAGAAGAAAACTATGATTTTGTAGTAAAGAAGGACTCCATGAAGAAGCCGGCTGTTTTATCTTTTATCGATATACTTAGATCTGAGAAGTTCTCCAATGCGATAAAAAAGATAAAAGGGTATAAGGTACCGGAGGATATCGGGAGGGAACTAGTATGAGTACATTGGAGGCAATGTCGGTCTTTTAACCTCAACTCCCTTTGCAAACATTTCAGCAAGCTCCTTGTAGTGGTCAAGTACCTCCTTCGGAAGGGGCTTAACCTTTTGCATTGCATCTAGGAAGTGTCTCATCTCTATCTTAAGCTCCTTTACATGGGCCTTTGCCTCATTCGGATCTTTATACTTCTCCACGAACTCCTTAAGTGCCATCATGCTGGCTGCATTCACAAGAGCTTCTATATCAGCTCCAGTGAAATTTTCCGTCATCTTTGCTAGCTTTCTCAGGTCTACATCCTGTGCAAGTGGTCTGTTCTTTGTATGTATCTTGAATATCTCAAGTCTGGCCTCTTCATCAGGTGGAGGAACATATATGAGTCTATCAAACCTTCCTGGCCTGAGAAGGGCTGGATCCAGTAAATCAGGCCTGTTTGTAGCACCTATGACGACAACTTTTCTGAGCTCCTCAAGTCCATCTAGCTCGGTGAGAAGCTGGCTTATTATCCTCTCTGTCACTCTGGAATCCCCTATTCCAGATCCCCTCTGCGGGGCTATTGAGTCTATCTCATCGAAGAATATCACGCAAGGTGCTGTCTGTCTGGCCTTTCTGAATATCTCCCTTATCGCTTTCTCGCTCTCTCCAACCCACTTGCTCATTATCTCAGGTCCTTTAACGCTTATGAAGTTTGCACCGCTCTCATTTGCAACTGCTTTTGCCAGCAATGTCTTCCCAGTTCCAGGAGGTCCGTAAAGGAGGATGCCCTTGGGCTGCTTTGTTCCACTTGCTTGGAATATTTCTGGATACTTAAGAGGCCACTCTATCGCCATTATGAGCTCCTCCTTCACGTCCTTAAGCCCTCCTATATCGCTCCACTTCACATTCGGAACCTGAACTATTACTTCTCTTAGAGCGGATGGCTGTATCTCCTTTAATGCCTCATTGAAGTCGTTCATGGTTACCTTTAGCTCGTTGAGGATCTCCGCAGGTATTGTCTCCTCCTCCCATTTTATCTTCGGCATTATCCTCCTGACAGCCCTCATAGCAGCTTCTCTCACAAGAGCAGCCAGATCTGCGCCTACAAATCCATGAGTGATATCAGCAAGCTTGTCAAGATCGACATCATCGTCCAGAGGAACTCCCCTTGTGTGTATCTCCAGTATCTCTCTTCTGGCATCTCTATCAGGAACTGGGAACTCTATCTCCCTGTCAAATCTTCCCGGTCTTCTTAATGCTGGATCTATTGCATTCGGCCTGTTTGTAGCACCTATGACGACAACTCTTCCCCTTCCCTTAAGTCCATCCATGAGAGTGAGAAGCTGGCTGACCACTCTTCTCTCAACCTCTCCCGTCACCTCCTCCCTCTTCGGAGCTATTGCGTCTATCTCATCTATGAATATTATGCTGGGTGCATCTCTCTCAGCCTCCTCAAATATCTCTCTGAGCCTCTTCTCGCTCTCCCCGTAGAACTTGCTCATTATCTCAGGACCGCTTATGCTTATGAAGTTTGCACCGCTCTCATTTGCAACTGCTTTTGCCAGCAATGTCTTCCCAGTTCCAGGAGGTCCGTAAAGGAGGACTCCCTTTGGAGGCTCTATTCCAAGCCTTCTGAATATCTCAGGATGTCTCATCGGGAGCTCCACCATCTCCCTTATCTTCTGTATTACGTCCTTAAGCCCTCCTATATCCTCATATGTGACCTTAGGTATAGCTTTTAGCTCTGCTGCAGGTCTCTCGCTTATAGATATGTTTGTGTCTTGGTTTATTATCACTGCATCGGCCACTGGAAACACGTTCACGACAACCAAGTTTAGCCTTCTTCCCATTATGCTCACCGGTATTGTATCCCCTCTCGTCACTGCTCTTCCAAGGAGCATTCCCTTTATGTAGTCCTCAGCTCCCATAAGCCTAAGTGGCTCAGTAGGAGCCAATATTATCCTGTCAGCATTCTTGGCATTCACCTTCCTTATGTTTACAGCATCATCCAAGCTGACTCCAGCGTTCCTCCTTATGAAACCATCTATCCTCACTATCCCAGTTCCGTAATCCTCTGGATATCCAGGCCAGGCTATTGCAACTGTCCTGCTTGATCCCTCCAGCTCTATGACATCCCCTGGGTTTATCTTCAGCTCGTCCATTATCTTCTTGTCAAGCCTAGCTATACCTCTCCCCACATCTCTCGGCATTGCCTCGGCAACTCTGACAGTAGCAACTTTTTTCTCGTCCTTCATATCACTCCACCTTTATCCTCTGTCCTCTAGGCTTTATCTCCTTCTTTGGCTTCAGAGAGATCTCAAGAACCCCGTTGTTGTAGTTTGCTCTTGCGGATGATGGATCCACTTCAACTGGAAGATCCACATCAGTTCTGTACTTCCTCTCCCCAGTTGTCTCTATGTGCACTGTTTTCTCTGTCGCCTCTATGTTTATCTCCTCCTTCCTCACTCCAGGAAGCTCTGCAACAACCTTCACCTCATTGCTCTTCTCATCCGTGAATACGTCGACAAATGGCTGCCTGTATCCCTCCTTCTCCTCTATCCAAGGAGGCTCCACGTTTCCGAACCTTCTTATCACAGGCTTTCCATCAGGCCCTATTGTTATGCTGAAGCCATAGACATAAGGTTGTTTGCCCTCAAAGGCTCTAGCAAATTCCCTCTGGAACATTCTCTCCATCTCCTCTATCTCCCTCTCTATGTCCTCAAAGAACCTTCTCCATCTCCTGTCCCACCACCACATTCACATCACCCCCTAGTAAACTTAGGGTTACCTAGTATATAAATTTTATCTTTCGAGGGGCCTCCTGCTTCTAGCAAGGTATCTCACTAGGACCACCAGCTCCCTTATGATCTCCTCTATTTCATCTTCTGATGAAAGCTCTGTCACCTTCTCCAGCCTTCTCATTATCTCCTGTATTCTAGGAACCTCATCCTCTTCATGGATGCACTCGCTTATCACTCTGTCTCCCATCAGGATGAATATGTCAGGTACATCCTCCTTCAGCCTGTAGTACTTTCTGGGAGGGATTGTGGATCTGTCCACTATCTTCTCCAAGATACCCCTGCTCTCCATGTACCTCAGGTGCTTAAGAACAGCCTGTTTGGATACTCCAAGCTCACTTGAAAGTTCAAGCAGGTATCTAGGTCTCTCAGCCAGAAGTCTGAGCATTCTTCTCCTGGTGGAGTTGCTTAACAGTTCCAGCAGCAGGTCAAGCCCCTCCATACAAGGATTATAGCGGGAGAGTATATTTAACCTTTGGTTACCTAGTATATATTTTGTTACATTAAATATTGGGCTGCTAGTTTATCGGCTTTTTTTCAAGCATGCTGACGAACTTCCTTGGTGTTATAACATTGGATACATCCTCTTCTTTCGATTTAAGAAAGTTTATAAACTCTCCATCTATTGTCAGAAAGAGAATTCCCTTCTGCTTTGATACTGCATAAAGGAGATCATCTATGAAATCTCTGTGGCCCTTCTGATACAGCAAATATGCCTGATAGAACGAAGAACCATCCGGAACTATCTGCGTGTATGTGTTTCTTATTGCATTTATTCCGTTCTCAACAATCTTAAGCTCTTCTGCAGGGATTATCTTCATCACTTTCCACATAGCCTCTAGAACACTAACTTCTGTATAATATACTTCTACATCATAAAAATATTTTATTGCTTCTTTTACCTCTTCCTCCACATCTATTCCTAGGGCGGGAAGAAGGAAGCTTGTGTCAATCAACACCTTCAATGTATTTCCTCTGCTCCTCAACGCTCTCACTCTCCAGCTCCTCAAGAGATATCTTTGCGATCTTTTTCCCATGCAAGGATAGCCATACTGCATCACGCTCGGGCTCCAGCACTATCTTATCCTCAAGCAGGGTTATCCTGACTCTATCTCCCTCTCTTATCCCCAGCTTCTCGGCAATTTTCTTTGGTATGACGAGGGTGCGTTTTTTACCTACTCTCGTCACAGTGGTCAGACCCACAGCATCACCTGATCTAGCAGTATTGTCGGAGATTAATAAAGTTTCTGGCAAATTAAACTGGAAGATTCTTTTTGCAATTCTGATTTCAATAGAGCGGTATACTATTTCTTTCTATTAGAGGTAATTATGCTAGCATGATACCTCTTTTGGATCCCCATGTTAGCTAGAGCAAGCTCCAGCGGAAGTCAACTTCTGGAGAAGTATAAACAGGGGTGTAAAAATTATTAATCTCCCGTTACCATAATCCCTTATGATAGACAAGATATCCAAGAGGATAGACGAGCTAAGGGAAGAGATGGTCTCCACTATGATGAAAATGATTCCTCTTGGAGGAATAGGGCCTGAGAATGGAGGAGATGGCGAGATAAGGAAGGCTGAGTTTCTGGAAAAACTGGCAAGGGATATGGGTCTGGATGTTGAAAGGGTTGATGCAAGGGATGAGAGGGTGCCTTCGGGCATAAGGCCCAACATAGTCATAAGATACAAAGGAAGAAGCGATAGAAGCATATGGATAGTGAGCCACATGGACGTGGTTCCACCAGGAAGCGGCTGGAGCTCTGATCCATTTACTCCAGTTCTTAAAAATGGGAGGATATATGGAAGGGGAACGGAGGACGATGGACAGGCAATAGTATCATCCCTTTATGCTGTTAAGGTGTTGTCCGACCTAGGGATAAGATCTAATTACGGTTTAAATTTGGCAATAGTCTCCGATGAGGAGACAGGGAGCAAGTACGGGATAGAGCACCTAATATCAAGAGGGATTTTCTCGAAGGATGACCTGATAATAGTTCCTGATGCTGGAAACAGCGATGGAACTATGATAGAAGTGGCTGAGAAGGGGATACTCTGGCTTAAGATCACTGTGAGGGGGAAGCAAGTTCATGCAAGCACCCCTGAGAAGGGGCTAAATGCTCACAGAATAGGGATGAGGCTTGCCATCGCCATAGATGATGTCCTTCACTCCAGATTTTCCGATACAGATCCCCTGTTTGATCCTCCGAGAAGCACATTTGAGCCAACTAAGAAGGAGGCAAATGTGGAAAATGTGAACACAGTTCCGGGCATCGATGTGCTGTATTTTGATTGCAGAATTCTTCCCAAATACAGTATAAATGAGGTGCTGGATGTCGTGAAGACAGTAGCAGAGGCCTATAAGGCATATGGGGCTGATATAAAGGTGGATGTGGTCAGCATGAATGAACCCTCATTCACTGATCCCAACTCAGAGATAGTGAGAAGAATACAGAAGGCGGTGAAACTGCTGAGGGGAAAAGAAGCCAAGCCAATGGGAGTTGGAGGAGGGACATGTGCAGCTCATCTGAGGAGAGCGGGTTTACAAGCAGCTGTTTGGATGACAACGGAGGAGACAGCCCATCAGCCGGATGAGTACTGTGTTGTGGAAAACATGGTTGAGGATGCAAAGGTGATGGCAGCGGTGGTATTGGATGATCTTTGAGCTCATTTTCGTGCTCCTGATATACATTCTTTCCTCCCTGTTTCCGGAGGATAGAACAGTTCTCTCATTAGTGGGAGCAATGGCAATGGCATATGTTTTTCGATTGCTGCAGCCATCAGATCTTTTCAGCAACATACTGCTCAGGGTTCTGATAGCCCAATTTGGCCTGATGACAATAGCCTCTCTTCTCAGGGAAGGGGGATTTTACGCCTCTGTTTTCGCAAGGTTTTCCAAAAGCAAGTTTTTCTCTCCGGCTGTTCTTTTGATAACAGCCCTTTTCTCAGCTATTTGCAAATATACAGTTATATTTATAGTATCTGCAACTGCAAGTATGGCAAGAGAGTGTAACTTTGATCCTAAAAAGCTTATAATAGCTGAGCTCATTGTATCAAATTTGGCAGGAGCCTCCATGATGAGCGGAAGTGCATCAAGCCTTCTTCTTGGCACATGGTTTGCCTTTCCCTTCTTATCCTTCATAGAGAGAGTTGGATGGATTGTCTTTCTGCTAATCCTCCTTCTTTTGCCCTTGTTCAGAAGATATAGGTGCTCTCCAGTGCACATACCCCTTAAGAGCATAGGTCTAGCGGCAATTGGAGTTTTCCTGTCAATTCTTGTGATCACACTCTCCCTGCTTGGGTTCGATCTTCCCACGGTAGCAGGTCTACTTGCCCTCTCTGCATTTGTCCTGGGAGGAAAGAGGACAGAAGCTGTGCTTTCAGATGTGGATTGGGCTTCCTTTCTCTACTCAGGAGGGACAATTCTCATGGCTATAGGCCTGAGCAGGTCTGATGTTCCTCCATTTCTTGAAAGTGTTATAAGTCTAATACCTTTTGATAAAAATATATCAGTTTTCCTGCTGGCATTCCTTCTGAGCATCTTGATGGACGATCTTCAAGTTCTAGCTCTCCTAATATCAGCTGTCAGCGAGGGATCTGCATGGTCTCTGCTCCTTGGAGCATCCATTGGGTCAGCAGTAAGCCCAATAGGATCAATAGTGACAGTGGAATCTCTCTCCATAGCGAGATCCTCCGGAGTAGAAATCAAATGGAGGGATTTTGCCAGAAACAGCATATTACTAGTGCCTTTTGCTTTTCTCCTGGGCTTGCTATCGAGGGTGATATGATGAACAGGCATCTGATGAGCATTGTAATTGTCTTAAGCCTCGTCTTCTCCTATTACCTCGGATATCTGAGGGGATCTGGCGTTCTCTCAGAGGAGCAGATGAGGACCCTAGTTATACTGGTAGCATCCCTTGTCCTGATTTCGATAGAGTTCAGGGACAAGAATGTCATAACTCTCTCAGCTGTTGTCATGCTGATGGCATTCGGTATTATAAACAGCAGTGACATAAAGGATTTCATAGATCTAGATGTTCTAGGCCTTGTGTTCGGCATGATGATACTCTCTGGAGCCCTTCAGGAATCGGGCATTGCATCCTTTATCGCAAGCATCCTGAAAAAGAGATCTCATTCTCTCCTTCTGGTGAATATTGCCACTTTTATAATCTCTGGATTTATACCAAATGTAAGCGCAGTGATGCTGATGGCTCCAATAGCTCTATCCCTTGGCTCAAACCCTGTTTATTCTCTCATGTCGATTGTCATAGCTGCTGACAGAGGCGGTCTTCTCACACTGACAGGCGATATACCAAATATCATAGTAGCGAAAGCCGCGGGAGTGGGCTATATAGAATTCTTCCTGAACATGGCACCATTGGCTATAATAATATACATATCCTCCATATTTGGGCTGAAACGCTCTTTACCACAAAATTACTCTGCACAAATTAGGCCAGAAGAGGAGAAAGAAGTGAAAAAGGATGTCTTCTTCTATCTATCCCTGCTTTTACTTATTGCAACAATATCTGCCATGATTCTATCGGATTTTCTAGGCATAAAGCCATCCGAGATAGCTCTAATTTCCTCCTTCATTATCCTCTCCCTTGGATACAGAAGAATGTCCTCTGTCCTCAGAAGGGTTGACTGGAATCTCCTGATATTCATTTCTACATTCTATGTGATAGTCGGTGCAGTGGAGAAAACTGGGATAATAGAGCTGATGGCATCCGCAATAGCTCCCTTTATGGGAAGCATCTACTTCATCCCGGTTTTCTTCTGGCTTAACACACTGACATCAGCAACGATGGACAACATACCAATTGCTATAATATTCTCCTCCATGCTCTCAGACATGAATTGCAGAATGTGGGCATACTGGTGGGGACTAATAGCTGCAACTGCTGTTGGAGGACTTCTTCTTCCTGTATCTAACGTGGCCAACCTAGCAGCTTTATCCATAGCTGAGGAGAGGGGGGTAAGGATAAGCTTCAGGGATTACACAAAGATAATGCTCCTCCCCCTTCTGGCATCAGGCATTTCCGCAACTTTATACCTTTTAATATATGCTATAATTTAGATATTTCCTTCCTCAGCTCCTTGACTCCCTCCTTCCTCAGGAAGAACTTGAGAGCTGCCGGCACTGCTCTCCTCAGTATAAATCCCCTGTTTCTTATCAGATCGATTAAGATCATCTTTGGCCTCAGGTAGAATGATATATAAGCCCAGTTAAGCATCCTCTTTATCTGCCTCTCCGTCAGATAGAAGCTCTTCATGACAACATCTAGGGTAGTGTACTTTCTCCAGTCTTTCGTGAGGAGAAGGCCCATCTTACTTGCTATGCTCCAGAGCCTTGTCCCGGGATATGGAGTCGCTATTGTGAACTGGGCAAGATCAACTCCAACTCTCTTTGAGAACTCTATTGTTTTCTTTATGTCCTCCTCCGTCTCCTCAGGGAAGCCTATTATGAAGGATCCCAGAGCTCTCAACTTTGCTTTCTTTGCATTTTTAACAGCTGAAATAGACTGCTCTATCGTTATCCCCTTCCCTATTAGGTCTAGCACCTTCTGGCTCCCCGATTCTATGCCAAAGTATATTGTGTGAGCTCCAGCTCTCTTCATCTCCCTTCCTGTCTCTAGATCGAATGTATTTACCCTGGAGGAAGCTGTCCACGAGATATCAAGGCCCTCTTTAACGATCTCTCTGGATATCTCTTTTGCTCTTTTTCTATCGAGAGTGAATGTGTCATCCAGAAACTCCACCTCTCCCACTCCATATTCATAATGGAGTATTCTGAGCTCCTCCATCACCCTCTCCTTGCTGTGAGCCCTCCACTTCTTCCCGAACTGAAGTGAGGACGAGCAGAATATGCAGTCAAATGGACACCCTCTTGATGTGATCAGAGTGCCGAACCTAAGGTTTCCGAATCTGTAAAGGTGCATTGGGAGCAGGTCATATGCTGGAATCGGTATCTCATCCAAATTGGGGACAAGGGGCATCGCTGGATTGCTCTTTATGATCTCCCCATCCCTGTATGTTATCCCCCTTACCTCCCTCAGATCCCTTTTTCTCAGAAGTTCCCTGAATATCAGCTCTCCCTCGCCTCTAACTACTATGTCTATGTATTTGCATTCATTAAGTGTTTCCTCTGGCAGGAATGTGACGTGAGGACCCCCTATCAGCACAGTTATATCAGGGTTCACCTCCTTAGCAACTCGAGCTACATCATAGGCATCAGGTATCATGGATGTCGTGGCTGTTATGCCGATCATATCTGGGTAAAAGGATCTGATCCTGAGCTTAAGTTCCCTAAGGTCTATTCCCTCTGCAAGAGAATCGACGATGACCGCATCATGTCCCTCCAGCCTAGCAATAGAGGCAAGATAGGCCAAGCCAAGGGGAGGACCTGTGGTTCCAAGAACTTCCTTCACAGCGGAGGAAGCTGGAGGGGATATGAGCATTACCTTCATCAAGTAGATAACCATAGCAATAGCCGATAAACTTTTCTCCTATACAAAATTAATATTTGGTTATTTATTTTATTAATTTTCATATAGTTATCGCTATGTTTTCCCACTAGTCTGAAGACTTGGAAGCTTTGTAAAAAGCTTTCAGCAGATTTTCGCTCAACAAAGGAAATTCTTATTCCACATTAATAACACCCTTATTCCATTCTTCAAACTTTTCAGCCCTCCAGAATCCACATCAATGCTTCATCTCTCAGTTCAGGCCTGATTACTCCTCTGTTCCTAAGAGAACTCAAATAGGACATTAATGCCGATCTGAGCAACATATACTGTCCCACGTCCTTAACCTCTATCTTCATCCTATTCAGAACCCCAGAAACTATATCATCCGTTCTCTTGCTCTCCTTCAATACCTCCAACAGATTCTCCTCAACAACCTCAATTGCCTCCATGTTGTCCTCCACTAGCTCCCCTATGTCCGGAGTGGGCTCAGCATGGGAGGGGACATATAGCCTGTATTTGCTCTCCTTCAGAGAATTCAATGTCCTCCTCTCCTCATCCACATCCGAGTGATATGGGATTCCATGTTTTTCTATTATTTTCCTTGAGAAAACTGAATCTGCACAGAATATAACATCATCAAATATTATTCCTATCTGATCTATTGAGTGTCCCTTCAAGCTCACTACCTTTATATCAGCCAATTCCTCAGCTCTTCCATCTACTTCAGAGGGCTCGGCCATCAGAAATCTGTTTCTCATCTCCATAGGAGGGCTGGCTGAGAAGAGGAAAAAGGGCTCCAAAAGGGTGTTCTCTATGAAACATATCTCCCCTCTTGGGGCATATATCCTTGCTCCTGTCCTTCTCTTCAGATAGCTGTTTCCTCCGCAGTGATCTGCATGGGAATGGGTGTTTATTATGCCTATCAGCTTTAAACCATTCCTTTCAAGGGCTCTCAGTATCTTTCTTCCGGCCTCATCATCCAGCCCGCTATCCACTATAAATGCCCCTTCTCCAAGCACGATAACTCCTATGTTGGTTGGAGCGGGGATGTAGTACAGATTATCCCCTATTCTGACAAGATCCATGCTGAGCAATTCAGAAGAGAAAATATAAACATCAGTGTAAAAATTATTAATGCTCTTTTCCTGCTATCGTGATAGACATCAGCATATGGCAAAGTGAAGTTCCCTGCGTGACAGTTCCTTTATGCGGTAATCTTTGTGAATAATGCGATGAAGCTGGATACAAAGCCTCATTTTTATTCCTCCCCTCGGTCATATAGGAGATTTCCAATTGTCTCCACATCAAGGAAACACTGGGGATCATCTCCATCTATTCCGCTGAAATAGAAAGCTCTGGCTCTATCTCCTCCATTGCACCAGCTTTTAAAGGGGCATTTAGAGCACTTCGGCCCGTTCAGCTCCACATGAAATCCCCTTCCCAGTATCTCACTCAGCTTCTCTTTTCTCACATTTCCAAGGGAGATGAAATCCATGAACTGGTTCGGGTGGACCTCTCCATCCGGATATATAGATACTATTCCATCGCTTCTCACAAAGTTGAGAAGCTTCCTGAACTCCTGCTTGTCCTTTGCAATTTTATAAGCGACATAAATTCCATCGAAGGGGGCCATTGTTGTCTCTATTTCCATATCAACAGTCTTAGCTATCTCTATAATATAATCCATAAATCTAAAGTATTGATCCTTTGTCATATACCAATCAGCCAGCTCTTTAGCCCTCCCAGTTGCTGAGAGATGATAAAACACAACCCTGCTCACCCCCAAGCTGAGAGCAAGGTCTATGTAGCTGGGAACGCTGTCCACATTGAGCCTCGTCAGGGTCATTCTCAGGCCTGTGGGTATTCCTGCAGATATCAGATTTCTTATTCCCTTTAAAGCCTCTCTGAACGCTCCTTTAACCCCTCTGAACTCATCATGCCAGTCTTCATTGGAGCTATCAAGGCTCACCCCGACATATTCAACTTTATTCGCTAGTTTGCCTGCGATCTCCTCATTTATAAGGGTGCCATTTGTGCTTATGGCAACTTTTACATCTTTCTCCCTCAGTTTTTCCACGATCTCCAGAAGATCCTTCCTGAGGAATGGCTCTCCCCCGGTCAGGATAACGAGGGGTATTCTAATCTCCCCCATCTCCTCAATTAGCCTTAAAGCTGTTTCTTTATCAAGTTCCTTGTTCATCGGAGCTGAGATATAGCAATGCTTGCACCTCACGTTGCACATTCCAGTTATGTTCCATGCTATCACAGGTCTTTCACGGCTGCTGAACTTGCTCTTTTCCTTCCCCTTTATCCTGAAGGAGACGGATCCAAACCCCCTCACCATCAAGGATATAGGTATCACCTTATCACCCCTGGCTTCAGATTTCTCCTGCTCATCACAGGGAGGAATTCGTCCAAAGAGAGGCGGGAAACTATCTCGGATACAACATAATCTATCCTCTCCCTGCTTCTCGAGTGAACCATCGCATAGCAGTTGTACCTCCATCCCCTTGGTGTTTCTCTGAGGACAACATGTGTTGCTTCTGGAACCTCCAGAGCAATTCTTCTGCAGATTTCATCCGCCATATCGGAGTGAATTAGAAGCATGCAATTGTGAGAGAAGCCCAACAAATCTCCATCAAGAGCAGCCCCAACGTCTCTGACAGCTCCTACTGATATAAGCTTCTCCAGCATCCTGATCACATCCTCCTCGCTTATTCCCAAGCTTGAGCCGATCTCTCTGAAGGGCCTTCTGGATAAAGGGAACCTCCTTATCATCGCCAGGAACCTCTCCATGCCCTCCAGCTTTGGTACTTTCTCTGGAAGCAATTCTGGAGGACTTCTTGAGATCCCCTCAACTAGATCAAACTTCACAGAGAGCTTATATGTCCTTTTTGAGTGAAGAACCACGTACTCGCAACCCATTAGCTGCTCCTCCACTTTTCTGGTAAGCTCCTCCTTACTTCTCGATTTTATTACATACCATAAATTAAAATAGTGATCCCTTTCATAACAATGGCTCACATCTTCATCCAGCTTAAGCCTCTCAGATATGCTGTTTATGTCATGAACTCTTGCAGCAACAAGAGCTGAAACCTTTCCGACGGCTCTGAAGCTGACATATGCCCCTATTCTCTTTATTATCCCCTGAAGTCTCGCTATTCTTCTGATAACATCGTCCTCTGTTGTCTTAAGTCTTTCTGCAATCTCCTTATACGGCTCTGGGACTAGGGGATATCTGTACTGGAGCTCCATCAGAAGATCCACGTCAAGCCTCTCCATCAACTTATATAGAGAGGTGGCTTTAAATCCCTGACTGAGGTGATCACATGAGGGTTGGACTATGCTGCAGCAAATTTTTCGTAGACTGGATGAGTGAGAAAAGTGAGGTGTGAGGAATGAGAATACCAATGTTCATCGAGATGAACGGGTTCAGAGTATTGGTTGTTGGAGGAGGGGAGGAGGGAACTAAAAAAGCGAGGAGGTTCTCAGAGCATGGTGCAGAAGTAAGGGTAATGAGCATGGATTTCACGGATCAACTCCTTGAGATGGAAAGAAGCGGAAGAGTTAAGCTCATAAGGGGAAATGCCTGCGACAGGAATCTGTTGGAGAAGCTCATAGAGGAGAGCGATTTAGTGGTGTACACAATAGGGGATAGGCCTGATATTGAAAGAGCGGTCGAGGAAATTGCAAAAAGAAAGAGGAAGCTCCTCAACTTGGCAACAGATGCTGATAGAACTCAAGTTGTTATGCCGATAGAGGAGAGAGCGGGGGACATTAGAATAGCTGTGACATCAGAGGGAAAAAGCACGCTTGTTGTGAAGGAAGCAGCGGAGAGAGTAGCTAACTTCCTGAGGGAACAGAGGGACATAATGGCCATGCTCGAGGTGATGGGTCATCTGAAGAAGTACATGAAGGAGAGGAAAATTCCATTTGATAAGAGAATGGAGGTATACAGGAGTGCATTCAGGGATGAAAAGCTGAGGGAACTAGCATTAACAGACATCAATAGGGCGATAAAATATGCAGAAAGCCTTGCACACTGTTGAGGGGCAACAGCTGTATGATGAAAGGCCCATATTAGTGCTTTGGGAGACAACGAAGGCATGCCCTCTCTCATGCAAGCACTGCAGAGCTGAGGCTGACCTGAAACCAGCACCTGATGAGCTGAGCACGTTTGAGAGCATAAAGTTGATGGAGGAGCTCTCTTCACTAAATCCACCTCCAGCCCTGATACTCTCAGGAGGGGATCCGATGATGAGGGAGGATTTATTCGAGCTGATCGACAGAGGGACTGAGATGGGAATTCCGATTGGAATAGCCCCTGCTGGCACAGAAAAGGTTCTTGAGAGAGCAGAGGAGCTGTCGAAAGTGAAATCAATTTCGATAAGCTTGGATGGCATATCAATGCACGACAAAATAAGAGGAAAGGGGAATTTTGAGCTGACATTGAGGATTCTGAGGAAGTTAGTGGTGAACAAGGGACTTCAGGTGAACACCCTAATTGCTAGGGAGAATGTCCATGAGATCCCCTATGTCCTAGATCTTCTGCTCAACATAGGAGTTAGGAACTGGGAGCTCTTCTTCCTGATAAAGACGGGGAGAGGGGTTGAGATGAACGATCTAAGCCCTTGGGAGTGCGAGGACATCCTGCTGTTTCTATACGAGATCTCATCGGAGATAAATGTAAGGACTGTGGAGGCTCCTTTCATAAGGAGGATAGCATTGCAGGGTGCTCTGACAAGAGGAGATCTATACAGAGAGCTTATATCCGTTCATATGCCAAGAGGAGAGCCCAGATTTAAAATAACGGACACAAGAGATGGGAAGGGCATAATATTTGTCTCTCATAATGGATATGTCTTCCCAAGCGGGTTTCTTCCAGTACCTCTCGGGAATGTGAGAAAAGAGGGTCTTCTCAGGATATACAGGGAGAACTCTCTTTTGAAGAGGATAAGAAGAGCTGATTTCTCTGGAAAGTGTGGAATATGCGAGTTCAGAGACTTATGTGGCGGATCCAGATCTAGGGCATATGCATATAATGGAGATCCCCTCTCAAGCGATCCAGCTTGCCTCTATTCTCCTTTGCATTGAACGTCAGACTCTCTCTCTGAAAACTTTTACATAAAATTAACTATTTGAATCCTATGAATACATCCAATATAATTCAGAGCTATTCGAGAATGGGAGAGCTGCCAAGAGCGATAAATAAAATCACTTAGTTAAAGCTAGAAAGACAAGTGAGAAAAATGAGAACAAGCACATCACTAGGTAAACACTGCGAGGACCTATCAAGGACCACAGGAAACCGCCAATAAGAGGACTTGGAATTACAGCAAGCGAGATTAACGTGCCCAACAGGCTCATAGCAGTAGATCTGGCCTCAGGAGGAGCTAGTTCAATTAAAAGAGAGATCTCTGGGGACTCGTGTGCCATGAAAACAAAGCTGCTGAGAGCCCAGCAGGCTATTGCCATGCCCTTGTGAGGGGAGAAAGCCATTAAAGTGAGGAGAAGGGAGTTTGTGCCCAAGCTCATGGCCAATGTCAGCCTGTAGCCGAGTTTATCCGCTAAAGCTCCGCCAACATAGTATGAGGGCAGGGCCAAGAGGGAGGAAAGAGTGAACATGAGGCCTATCTCATCCACTTTGAGCTCCAGAACTTTATCAGCAAAGAGGGAAACATAGGGGATTACCATCTCAGTTCCGAAGCAGTAAATACACCAAGCAACATAGTAGAAAACGAGGGATCTTCTCAGCTTTGGGACAAGGGCTAGGGCTTTCAATGGCTTGACAGCATTGTGAGGCCTTTTCATCATGGAAATTGTTTCCCTCACCGATGTTAGGGAAATGAGAGAGATTATCATGAGAAAGAATGAGAAAAGGAGGACATTTGGGAAGCCATGAGCTCCAATTAAAATCCCTCCTACCCCGGGAGCAATTGCTGCTGTTAAAGCAATTATGGTGAAGATTACCCCTATTCCCCTTCCTTTCAACCTCTCCGGAAGTTTCTCCGCGATGAAAACCCTCAAAACTGACCTCAAGCTTTGAGAGCACAAGCCGAGAATCAGAAAGGCTATTATTAGCATGTAAATGTCCTTGAAGAAGCCGAGAACAACAGCTATTCCCGCAGTTCCCAATGTTGAAACAATTATTGCAGGCTTTCTGCCAAAACTATCAGCAAAAACCCCTAAAACAAAGGAAAACATTCCTCCAATCGAGAGAAGGGAGAACAACAGGCCTACCTCCTCTGTTTTAAGGAATAAGCCCAGATAAAGTGAGAGAAAGTTATACCACAATGAAACTGAGAAGGTATAGAGTGAATAAAACAGGGTGAGCATCTCCATCTCTCTATTAAAAATTTCGCGTATTCCGTTGCTCATGCACTTCTTTATGAGGTAGAGATTCATAATAATAACCTTTTTGCTGAAATCTTTTTATTTAGAGAAATTCTGATCTCATATGCCTGTGATAGTTGAGATAGCAGTGGATCCAATAGGCACCAGCTCTCCGAGCGTTGGGGATTACATAAGGAAGGTCGTGGAGGTGCTGAAGAAAAGAGGACTGAAGCATTGGATTGGCCCTATGGGAACTTCTGTGGAGTTACCAAACTTGAAAGAACTTGGAGATCTCCTTCAGGATATACATGACGAGCTTAACAAGCTCGGAGTGATGAGAATCGTGACAGCAGTCAGAGTGGATGACAGAAGAGACAAGGAGATAGACATGGAGTACAAGGTTAGAAGGGTGAGCTTTTAACATTTTCCACGGCTAAAGCTTGGAGATTCTCGGCTTTTCAGCCTAGAACTTAATCCTACCGAGCTCAGGCCGTGTCAAGACTGGGACATGACGCCTACAGCTTCTGCTATGGGCTACATGCCTATAGCCTGCTTGAGCGACTCGCTCAATATAGCGCTATCATAGGCTATCAAACTTACCGGATTTATCCCATGGTTAAAACTGTGAGCTTTCATTTAATACTCAGTACGGTCTGCATGGGACTGGGTTCCATGACTGTTTTGGGCTTCCATAAGCCCCACCAAACACCCTGTTGTATATATCGACAGCTGCTCTCACGCCCTCCCCAACGGCTTTTGCTATCTGCATTGGCTCTCCTGTGACATCGCCAGCAGCATATACTGCATACTTATTCGTCCTCTGCCAGTAATCCACAAGTATAAATCCATTTTCATCCGTGTTAATGCCGGCTTTTCTGGCGATATGGCTGTTGGGCTCAACTCCAATGAATATAAAAATGCCATCTGCTTGAATTATCTCCTCGCCTTCCTTTCCCCTTATTTTAACTCCCTCCACTTTTTCCCTTCCCATTATCTCAGTTACATAGCTGTTCCACCTGAAGCTCACATTTGCAAGGGATGAAAGCCTCTCTGTCAGTGCTTGTTCAGCTCTCATCTTCTCCCTTCTGTGGACAACTATCACTTCTTTTGCAATTTTTGCCAGATATAAGGCTGAGACTGCAGCTGTGTTTCCCCCTCCGACAACAACAACCCTTTTATCCCTGAAAAGGGGGCCATCGCAAACAGCACAGTAGCTCACCCCCTTGCCGTAAAGTTCTGCCTCTCCGGGGACATTTAACTTCTTGTCCTCAGCTCCTGTCGCTATCAATACAGCCTTAGCTGACAGCTCCCTTCCGCTCTTTGTGATTACCTTCTTCTCCTCTCCATCGAGATCCATCCCGATAACTTCCTCTGGGAAGAGAATTTTCACTCCGGATTTTCTGGCATGTTCATGGAATATCCTAGAAAGTTCCTCACCGGTTATCGAGGGGAAGCCGGGAAAATTCTCTATGATTGGATTTACCGATACCTTTCCTCCTACAGAGCTCTTCTCCACTATCAGGACTTTTAGACCATATCTAGCTAGGTATATGGATGCTGTTATCCCAGCAGGTCCTCCTCCTACCACAACTACATCCCAGCTGCTTGGAAGTTCCTCTCTTCTTAACGGGGAGAACATAATCAATAGCAAAGAGCACTGCTTTTAACCTATTTTTCAATTTTTTATCATAAGTATTTATTGTCAAAAGAGGCAGTTGAAGATGCCCAGGTTTGTTGTCCAGGAACACCATGCTAGAAGGCTTCACTGGGATCTCAGGCTGGAGATGGACGGAGTTCTGAAGTCATGGGCAGTTCCAAAGGGAATACCGGAGAGAAAGGGGGAGAAGAGGCTGGCAATACAGACAGAGGATCACGATATATCATACATAGACTTCGAGGGCACAATACCGGAGGGAATGTATGGGGCTGGAGAGGTGAAGATATGGGATTCTGGAGATTATGAGCTCCTTAGGAGGGATGAAAATATCATATCATTCATCGCCAATGGCAGTAGGATGAGGGGAAAGTATGTGCTGGTGAGATCAAAAACAGGATGGATCCTGATGAAGGTGAGCTAGATGTCAGAGGACCTGAAAATAAGGATAAAAGAAGCTCTTAAGGGGAAATTCATGGTCATATGCATTGGAAATGAGCTGAGAGGGGATGATGGGGTTGGAATATACATAGGAAGGAGGATCAAAAATGCATTGGTGACGGAGTTTCCTGAGAGCTATATCCACAGGATAAGGGATGAGAGGCCCGAGTCAATACTCTTTATCGATGCTGTCGACTTCGGAGGAGAACCAGGATCCATTATATTCTCAGAGCTCAAGGAAATTCCATCTGCAATTAGCACACATAAGCTTCCTCTCTCCCTACTGATAAAAATCCTTGAGGAGGAGGGAATTAAAACAAGGGCATATATCTTGGGAGTTCAGCCGAAAAATATTGAGCTAGGTGAAAATCTGAGTCCGGAGGTGAGAAGATCGGCTGAAATGCTGATATCGATTTTAAGACATATAATCTAAACACTCGCTGCTCTTCCAACCCTAAGCGGTATCATGCTTAATACGTTTTCACCATAAGTGTTAAATATAGGCATTGCGTGCGATTGTGAAAGAGGGGCCGCATATGGCTATACACAAAATTACTATGGTTGGTTATCAGTTTAGGCCCTGCCTATTAGATGCTGTTAAAAAGGTTAATGAAGTTGTAGGAGGAGCTCTTGATTTCAAATTTTACAATACTTATGATATTGACGAAGGACTTGCTGATACAAAGAAGCTTGCGGAGGATTTGAAGAATTCCCAAGTAGTTTTGCTTGACGTTAGAGGTGGCGATAGAGTAAGCAAGATAATTTGTGATGAGCTTAGTGCTTTAAAAAACACGGTTGTCGTTTTTGTCGGAGGCTCTCCGGAGATAATCAATCTTACAAGGCTTGGAAGTTTCTCTTTTAAGAGCTTTACAAGCTTAAGGGAAAAACCATTGCTTAGGAGGATCTTTAAGAAGAGCAGAATGGATTATGGGGCTATTTTAAGGATGCGTGAGTCATTTGAAAAGCTTGGTAGCAGAGTGCCCATCGGATTGCTTAGGCATGCTAGAAATTATTCTTTATTACTTAAATATTATGATACACCAAGTATGGAGAACTATTACGCCATGCTCCTTCTTTTGCTAAAGGAATATTGCAAAGTTAAAATAAGTGTTGATATACCAGAGCCTGTTGTTCTGCCGAATATAGGAATTAAGGACTTCAAAACAGACGAAAACTTCACTGATGTTGAACAATATCTCCAAAATTACATTTTTAAAGACCGCCCTAAAATAGGTATATTATTTTATGGAGGTTATCATTACGATCAATCCTACCCTGCAGCTAGGCTTCTAACTGAAAAAATTGAAAGCTGTGGATTCGGGGTAATACCTGTTTTCTGCTCTGATTTGAGGTACTATCTAGCGATTGAGAAATGTTTCTTTATCGATGGAAAACCAATCATCGAGGCATTAATCGATCTTCTCTGGTTCAGGCTAGCAGGAGGACCTCTTGGTGGAGATCATAGTATTACAAAAAGTGTTCTCTCAAAACTCAATGTGCCAATTCTACACGGAGTTCACTTATCATCAAAAACTGCCGAGGAGTGGCTTGACTCGAGGCATGGTATACCTCCTGTGGAAATGGTCACAACAGTCATATTACCTGAGCTTGATGGAAGAAATGAGCCAATAGTCACCCACGCAGTTAAGAAAAAGACTGTAAATGGGGCCTCTCTTGAGGAATATGTTGCCATAGAAGATCGTGTAGATAAAATGGCTCAAAGAGCTGTCAAATGGGTTAACCTGAGAAAGAAAGGCAACTATCAGAAAAAGGTTGCAATAATTCTCTACGATTATCCGCCTGGAGAGGAAAATATTGGAAAAGCTGCCTACTTAAACGTTTTTGAAAGTCTATCAAGACTGCTTAAAGCTTTAAAGGATGAGGGGTATGTTGTTACAGATACTCCATCAGGCAAGGAGCTAAGAGACCTTTTCATCTCAAAGGGTATTGTGAACTCTGGGGAGTGGATTCAAACAAGTTCAAGATTAGAAGAAATGATCAGGGTTCCTGTTGAAAGATATACCGAATGGCTCAAGGAGCTGCCAGAGAGGCCATTGAGGCGAATTCTGGAGGAATGGGGACCTCCGCCAGGTGAAATAAATGTTTATGATAATTCATTATTAATTCCAGGTTTAATTTTCGGGAACATTTTTGTTGGACTTCAGCCACCCCGTGGCATGCATGAGGATCCATCAAAAATTTATCACGATAAGGATTTGCCACCTCATCATCAGTATGTAGCCTTCTACAAGTGGATCTTGAAGGAGTTTGGTGCAGATGCCATTATACACCTTGGAACGCATGGAACATTGGAGTTTCTGCCTGGAAAGGAAGCCGGTTTATCATCCGAGTGCTTTCCAGACATACTGATAGCTAACATCCCAAACATATATGTGTATCATGCCGTCAACTCCTCCGAGTCCTCGATAGCGAAGAGGCGAAGTTATGCGGTTATAATAAACCATGCAAGTCCGCCGGTAATGATCAGCGATTTGCATGGTGATCTCCAAGAGATTGAAAGACTGGTCACTGAATACTTCGATGCGCAGCAATATGGTCAGGAAGAGGCCAGCAAAATTGCTGAAAAAATACTCAATAAAGCCAGTAAATATGGACTAGGATCTAGTGTGGAGGAGATTTACGATAGAATACAGGAGTATAAACGCTCACTGATACCCAAGGGATTACATGTTCTCGGAGACAAGCTATCGCTGGAGGATACCGTTCAATATTTGGCTTTTTTGGCCCGATATGATAGGGGTGAGATACCAAGCCTTCACCGTCTCATTCTTGAGTCCGAGGGCTTGAACTACAATGAGGTCTTGGAAAGGCCTCACATAAGGGACTCCAGCGGAAGGACATATGCTGAAATATTGAGCAGGACTGAGGAAACTGTAAAAGACATTATAAGGGAGTATATTGTTAAGGGCTCTGTGCCGAAACTCAGGGCTCCAGAAAACGAAGTTCGAAAGTCTCTTGAGTTTCTCAAGAATATTTATGGAAACATAATGCAATCTGATGAGATTGGGGCAATTCTTAGGGCGCTTGACGGAAAATTCATTGAGCCAGGCCCGGGCGGAGATTTTATAAGGACGCCAGAAGTCTATCCAACTGGAAGAAATACATATCAGCTTGATCCTACAAACTTACCGACTGAAATAGCGATGGAACGGGGTAAAAGAATAGCAGATGAGTATCTAACAAGTTTCTACAGGAAACATGGAAGATATCCTAAAACAGTTAGCGTAGTCCTGTGGGCATTTGAGACCATGAAGACTGGAGGAGAAACCCTAGCTGTAATCTTCCACCTTTTAGGCGTAAAACCCGTTTGGAAAAGCATCTATGTAAGGGAGATCGAAGTTATCCCGCTTTCAGAGCTAAAAAGACCAAGAATAGATGTGGTCGTCACGATCTGTGGGATTTTCCGCGACACTTTCTACAACATTGTGGAGCTCTTGGACAAGGCTTTTAGAGTAGTTGCTGAGCTCGATGAGCCTGATGACATGAACTTTGTGAGAGCTAACATTAAGAAAATGTCCAGCAAATACGGAGAAAGTGCAAAGTTTAGGATTTTTGGGCCGCCAGAGGGCCAGTATGCCACAAGCTTAACGGCGCTTATAGAGTCTTCTCAGTGGAGAAGCGAAGCAGAACTTGTGAACGCATACTTGGAAAGTATGAAGTTTGCATATGGAGAAAGAGCTAGATGTGTGGAATCTAGAGAGCTTATGAGCTCTCTAATTTCCAATGTTGAGCTTGTTACCCAGATAAGGGACACCGTGGATTATGAAATTACAGATTTAGATCACTACTATGAATTTCTTGGGGGGCTTACAAAGACTGTTGAGAGCAGAAGCGGACAACATCCGATGGTTTTGGTGGCAGACACGACAAAAGAGATCGTTAAAGTTGAAGATGCAAGAGAAGCTGTGAAGAGGGGCATTGTAACGAGAACAGTTAATCCGAAATGGCTGGACTCCATGATTGATCATGGCTATAATGGTGTGACGAAAATTGCCGACAGAGTTGAATATATGATCGGACTATCAGCAACTCTTGGAGGGATTGAGGACTGGATGTGGGAAAGTGTTGCCGAAAACATTGTGTTTAACGCTGAAAGAGCAGAAAAAATGAAAGACATTAACATATGGGCATTCCGCAAGATAATTAAAAGGCTTCTCGAGGCTTCAAAGAGGGGATATTGGAAAGCAAATGAGGAAACTATTAAAAAGCTTGAAGATGAATACTTAAAGACCGAGGAAATACTTGAAGAAGAAACAGTCGAGTGATGTCAATGCCGCATCACATAAGATTTGTGTTTCCGTTCACCGCCATAGTTGGTCAAGAAAAAATGAAGAAAGCTCTCCTTTTGAATGCTGTGAACCCTCGTATAGGTGGAGTTTTGATAAGGGGACAGAAGGGCACAGGAAAATCAACAGCGGTTAGGGCACTTGCAGAACTCCTCCCTGAGATAAAGGTTGTAAAAGATTGTCCATTCAACTGTAACCCTGATAACCCGAGGGAAATGTGTGATTCATGCTATAATAAGTACACTAGGGGAGAACAGCTCCCATGGGTAAAACGGAAAGTTAGGATAGTAAACCTTCCGCTAAATGCTACAGTCGATAGGGTTGTGGGTACTCTCAATATTGAGAGGGCATTAAAAGAGGGTTTAAAAGCCCTTGACCCGGGATTGCTCGCTGAAGCGAACCGCGGCATACTTTATGTAGATGAGGTCAACTTACTTGATGATTATGTTGCAGATGTGTTACTTGATGTAGCAGCAAGCGGTGTAAACATAGTTGAAAGGGAGAACATCTCAGTCATGCATCCAAGCCGTTTTATCCTTATAGGTACCATGAATCCGGAGGAAGGCGAACTTAGACCACAACTACTGGACAGATTTGGGCTTCAGGTGGAAGTCGAGCCCATAACGGATCCGGCAATGCAAATCGAGATTGTAAAAAGAGCTGAAGAATTTGAAGCAGACCCACTGGGCTTTATAGCAAAATATGAGGAAAAACAGAGAGAATTGAGGCTTAAAATTGAAAAGGCATGCGAACTTCTCCCCAAGGTTCAAATATCCAATGAACTGCTTTATGAAATAGCTAGCGTATGCTCAAAACTCTCGGTGAGCAATAGAGCCCCGATAGTAATAACTAGGACTGCTAAAACCATTGCTGCACTTTCGGAACGGACTAATGTAAACAAAGATGACGTTTTAGAAGCAATGGAACTTGCATTGCCGCACCGTATGAGGAAAAAACCATTCGAACAACCTTATATCTCACGTGAAAAACTTGAAGAGATCATTTCAAAGGACAGTTATGATATAAAAAATGGACAGCAGGGAGAGGGGAAAACTATAAACTTACAGTTTAAAGAAAGAGTTTTCAACATTGGTCCTCCATTTTCGGTAAACCTAGAGACAAAGGTAGATCAAAAAGCTTGTGCAGGAAAAAGTGGGAGAACGATTAAATCAACTGGAATTGGCAGAGGATCCTATATTTACAGCACAATACCGAAAGGCAAACCATGCGATATAGCTATTGATGCGACAATAAGAGCTGCAGCCTCACGTCTAGCAGGCTCGCACGAGATACCCTTAAAAATTATGGATGAAGATATTCGAGAAAAGGTCAGAAGAGCTAAGACCTCATCACTCATAACTTTTGTTGTTGATGCAAGTGGTTCAATGGCAGCCCGAAAAAGGATGGAAGCCGCAAAAGGAGCTGTTCTAGGCCTGCTTCTTGATGCTTACAGGCGAAGAGACAAAATTGCCTTCATAGCATTTCGAGGAAAATCCTCTGAGGTATTGCTTCCACCTACAAATAGCATAGATCTTGCAGAAAAAGCCTTAGCAGAGCTTCCAACAGGAGGAAAAACACCTCTATCTCATGCCTTGCTTACAGCCCTAAACCTGATCGGAACAGAGAAGAGGAAACATTCCAATACAATCAAACCGATTATAGTTCTGATTACAGATGGCAAAGCAAATGTCTCCCTAAGTGGGAAAATCCGAGAGGAAATAGCAGATATAAGCAACAAAATAAGGAAAAGCAACATTCAATTAGCAGTTGTAGATGTTTCTGAAAGTCTATTCACTCCAAACTACATAAAAGATATTGTTGAGGCTGCAAATGCTAGACACATAAAAATAGAAAATTTAACAGGTATCGAACTCCAAAGAGCAATAACAGAATTACTTTAAATTCTGAGCTCAAATTCTTAAAAATTCGATTAGTATGCTCCTGCGGGGAAGTAAA
>NZ_RCOS01000099.1 GCF_003947435.1 Candidatus Methanodesulfokora washburnensis | reverse complement strand
ATCTTGCCTCCCTCACGGGCTCGGAACATCCGAACCATTGATTTCAGGGAGGTTTGTATTTAAGCTTTGCCATTCATCCCAAAGCTAAAGCACTGGGTTTTCTGGACATCCATTTTTATAAGGAGAAAGCTTGTGAAAATTAACTTTTTAAGGGATGATTAAAGACGGTAAGCGATGTCAATGAGGGTATTACTTCTCGGAGCAGGCTTAAGTTCATCTTCAGCTGCCCTAGATTTGGCAGATGATAGACTTAGTCCCGATGTGGAGGAGATAGCAATAGCAGATATTTCGATTAAAAGAGCTGAAAAAGTTGCCAGAAAAGCGTTAAGGCTGACCAAGAGGAAGGAGATCAAGACAATGCATGTAGATGCATCCTCCGATGACCTAGTCAGTTTGATAAAGAATTATGATATTGTTATAAATGGCTTACTTTATACATACATACCCAAGGTAATGAATTCTTGTCTAGAAGCAGAAGTCAATTATGTGGATCTGGGAAGCGATGTAGAGACTGTTAAAATGCAGAAAAACCTTGACGAGAAGTTCAGGGACAAGGGAATCACCGCAATAATAGGTATGGGATGCAGCCCTGGGATGATAAATATAATGGCAAAAAAAGCCGCAGAAGAGCTTGATTATGTTGAAAAAATAATAATGAGGGAGGGCTGGGTGGATTTAACCGATTACGGACCGGTGAACATACCTCTGCCTGTTCCTTATTCTTTTGACACAATCGCAGATGAATTTGAAGACAAAGTCGAGATATGGACTGAAAATGGTATTGTCCTGGTGGAAGCGCTCTCAGGGGTTGAAATAGTGGATTTTCCTGAGCCTGTGGGAAGGCAAAAAGTCTATTATGTGGAGCATCCAGAGACATACACAATAGGGGAGTACCTGAGAAACAAGGGCCTCAAGTTAGTTGATTATAAGCTCTCATTTCCTGACGAGCTAGTGATGAAATACAGCATGCTTAGAGATATGGGTCTTCTAAACGAGGAGGAGGTATTTTATAGGGGAAGAAGGATGACGATGAGGGACCTCATTAGAGAAAAAGCCCTCGAAAAAATAGAGGCAATTGATATAACTCCGGATGACTTTGATGCAATAATAGTTTCAGCTTACGGCTTGAAAGGTGGAAGATCTGCTATCTGTAGGGTAATTTCTCTGACAAAAAGCAATAAGAAATGGGGAGTTTCAGCTCAATCCTTAGCTGTTGGAGTTCCTGCTTCCATAGCAGCACAGATGATAGGATATAATAGAATTGAGAAAGGAGTTCACAATCCCGAAGAGGTGATAGAGGCGGATGAGTTCATCAAGCTTGCATCCAGAAGAGGAATAGAGTTCAGGGTTAATCTAGAGATTAAATTAGACAGTTGACGTAAGTTATATAGCTGCTATACTAATGCTTAAATATCTCAGCTTCCTTGGGTTGGTTAAGGCGAGCGAAAATGGCTGAGTTGGCAGTACAACTGGACGACGAGCTTGTATCAACTATAGATGCATTGGTAAAGGAGGGGAGATTTTCAAGCAGATCGGAAGCTATAGAGGCAGCTGTAAAGGGAATGATCAGAAATGAACTTGCCGAGAGATTAAGATTCCTCCTAGATCAAGCTGTAGAAGAGATTGTATCTATCAGGAGATCTGGTAGGTAACCCTACCTACTTTTTTGATATTATTTCCATCATCATGCACCGTTCAGCTCCTATCGTGGTCCCATCACCGTGACCGGGAAAAACCAATGTCTCACTTGGCAAATCGAGCAACTTTCTCATGGATAAAACGAGATCGTCATAGCTGCCTCCCGGGAGATCAACCCTGCCAAAAGCCCCCCTAAACAGAGTATCTCCCGAGAAGAGCTTTCCCTCCCAGAGAAGGCATACACTTCCAGGAGTGTGACCGGGGGTGTGAATCACTTTTATCGGGCTGTCGTTCAATCTCAGCTCATCTCCGTCCTCTATAAACCCATCAGGTTCTATCTCTACATATTCCTCAATTCCAAATCTTGATAACTGATATCTTAGTGACTTTAGCAAATATAAATCCTTCCTGTGAATCAAAATTCTAGCATTCTTTGCTTTTTTAAGCGTATTTGCAGCCATTACATGATCGAAATGTCCATGTGTCAGGATCACTGCGTTCAGTTTTGCATCTCCCACTTTGCCCAGTATTCTCTCTCCTTCCCATCCGGGATCTATAACAACAGCCTCATTCGAGGACATCAGAATGTAGCAATTTGTCTTCAGAGGCCCGACTACAAGCCTTTCCAGCATAAGGAACATCGATTCAGATGTATTAAAATTTAGCTCATGAACTCGATTTAGAGGCTTCTATTTTTATTTGTATCCAAGTAGCTCAAGCACTGCTAATTTTATTAAGAGTGTCTTCTATTGCTGTTGGGTAAAATATGAGAAAGGACCGCTTCATCGATGAGAAGGACATGGAAATACTAAAAATGCTCAAAAAAGATGCAAGAATTCCGCTCACAGAAATATCAAGGATAGTCGGAATAAGCGATGTTGCAGTGAAAAAGAGGATATCAAAGCTCGAGAAGAGAGGGGTAATAAGAGGATACACCGCACTTATCGATCCCTCTCTTTTAGGGTATAACTCCGTCTCCCTCACAGGAATTGATACGATGCCTGAATCTATATTCAAGGTAATAGATATATTAAAGAAGAAAGACTATATAAATACGATTTATGTTACCACGGGCGATCACATGATCATCGTTGAGATATGGGCAAAGGATAATCAGGAGATGAGCGATATATTAAAGGAGATAGAGTCCATTGAAGGTGTTAAGAGGGTTTGCCCTGCAATAGTTCTGGATGTAGTGAGGAAATAGGGGTCCTGTATGGAGAAGAAAGCTGCCCTAAAGAGAGAAGTTGGATTACTTGGCTCCTTTGCAATGGGATATGCTGATGTTGGTGCCGATGTGTACATAGCCTTGGGTGTAGTTGCCCTTTATGCAGGGGGGGCAGCTCCCTTAGCATTCGCTTTTGCTGCTATAGCCTATGTATTCACAGGACTTGCATACGCAGAGCTAGCAAGCACCTACCCTTATGCCGGAGGAGCTCACGTATATTCCATGAGAGCTCTCAACGATTTTTGGGGATTTGTAGCGGGATGGGCCCTTCTTTTTGATTATACCGTGGATATAGCTCTTTTTGCTCTTGCATCTGCTGGATATATGTCATTTTTCTTCCCACAGTTGTTAAGCATAAGCTTCTGCGGAGTAAATGGCCTTTCCCTCTTTGCCTTTTTCATAGTATTATTTCTAATTATTGTAAATATAGTAGGCATAAGGGAGAGCTCAGCCCTCAACATAGCACTCGTGATGCCAGATGTCGTGCTTGAAGGAGCAATTCTGCTGCTTGGCTTTGCTCTTGCATTTAATTTTAATAGTTTTATATCCCAGATATACCAGATTGGGAATCCAGCTATATTGCTTGATGTTGGATATGTAAACTCCTGTAATATAAGTTTGCAAAACTTTATTTATGCTCTTACCCTAGCTATGATGTCGTATGTGGGCATAGAATCCATAGCCCAAGCAGCGGAGGAGACAAGGAGACCGGATAGATGGATCCCCAAGGCGACAAAATTCTCAATACTAGCTGTTGCTGTGTTTGCAATAGGACTTTCCACATTGGCTAACGGTTTAATGAGCTGGAAAGAGCTTGTGGCCAATATGAACAAACCTCTAGTAGCTATTGCATCCAAAATACCTTTTCTAGGGAAGGTATTATCCATAGTGACTGCATTTACCGGATTTATAATAACTCTTGCATCTGCTAACACTGGAGTAGTGGGAGTTTCCAGAGTTGTTTTCTCCATGGGAAAGTTTAAGCTGTTACCTGGATGGTTTTACCACGTCAACAGGAGATTCAGAACTCCAACGAGGACAATAATAACCTTCGGCATGCTGGGAGCCTTAATGTGTCTCTTTCAAGGATTAGAGCAGACTGCAGGAATGTATGCTTTTGGGGCGCTCTTGTCCTATATTTTGGTCAACATATCTCTGATAAAGTTAAGATTCATAGACAGAGATGCTTACAGACCTTGGAAACTTCCAGGATCCATAAAAATCAGGAGAAGGGAGTACCCACTAGCTGGAATTATGGGAACAATAACCACCTTAATAATGTGGATCTTAATAGTAATCTTTCATCCAAGTGCTAGACTTTTGGGTGTAGCTTGGATTCTGTTTGGCATTTCCCTATATGCACTTTTCAGAAGAATGATGAAAATGCCAATAATGGGAAAATTAGGAGGAAAGGATATTTTGCCCGGCGGATTTCACCTTGATGCTTTGATAGTAGTTAAAGAGGGCGATCCTCTGGATCTAGTGGCTGATAAGATAGTAGAATCTCTAGATAATAGATTTAGACTGAATTTCTCAATGCTTATTGAGATTCCAAGAGCAAAGGCTGAAGATATCATAAGGTATAGAGAGGAAAGCATGAAGAGCCTGAGATGGCTTGAGAATAAGTTAAAAGAGGAAGGATATTATGTTAGATACAACATTGTAATAGTCGATCCATTAAAAGAGGGAAGTATAATGGAAAACCTGAGGGAGGAGCTTGATAGAGCAGATGTAATAGTGCTCTTCTCCACTAGGAGGAGGAGATTCGGATTAATGGGAGAAGCTCTTCCTGAGGCACTCTCCGAGAGATACCCCGGAAAGATTATGATCATAACTTTAGGAGAGATCTGAGTAAGGGTTTAAGTGCAAGCGGAATTATAATTTAAATATATTATTTCACAGAAAAGCTTAAATTTTCGCTCGATAAGTTAGATTATCGCTCTTGGGAGGTGGGAATCTTGTCCGAGATAAGAGAGATATCAGGACCCACACCCAAGAGGCTGGAGAGGGTTGGAGCTCATAGCCATATAAGAGGCTTAGGAGTTGATGAAAACCTGAGAGCAAAGCTCGTTGCTGATGGAATGGTGGGACAGACAAGAGCTAGAGAAGCTGCATATCTAGTTGTGAAGATGGCTAAGGAGGGAAAGCTCAGCGGAAAAGGAGTTCTGGTTGCAGGACCACCTGGAACTGGAAAAACAGCACTGGCAGTGGGAATAGCTAGGGAGCTTGGGGAGGATGTCCCCTTCATAGTGCTCTCTGGCTCTGAGATATATAGCGCAGAGAGAAGAAAGACCGATGTTCTAATGGAGGCAATGAGAAAGGCAATAGGTGTTAGGCTGCATGAAATGAGGAAGATCTACGAGGGGGAGGTCACTAAACTTGATGTTAGATATGCTTCAAATCCATATAATCCCTACTATCAGATACCTAGAAGTGCCAGAATAACCTTGGAGACGAAGAAGCAATCCAGAACATTTGAAGTCGGGGAAGGTGTAGCTGCTCAGCTTGTTGAGCTGGGAGTTAGAGAGGGCGATGTGATACAGATAGATGCTGAGACTGGAAGAGTGGCTAGAGTGGGAAGATCCAGCTCAAGCAAGGAGTTATATGAAATAGAGACTGAAAAAACAGTTCCAAAGCCGGATGGAGATGTGATGAAGGAGAAGGAGTTCATATATACGATGACTCTATATGATCTAGACGAGCTTTTCGCAAGGAGAAGAGGATCGGGCATAGCCTCCCTGCTTTTCGGCTTCTCAGCAGAGAAAGAGATAAGTTCGGAGATCAGAGCATCAGTTGATGAGCAGGTCAGTGAGTGGGTGAAGGAGGGAAGAGCTGAGATAATACCAGGGGTGCTATTCATAGATGACGTTCACATGATGGATATAGAGGCGTTGAGCTTCTTAGCAAGGGCTATGGAGGGAGAACTTGTCCCCATAATAGTCATGGCCACAAATAGAGGGATTACCACAATAAGAGGAACTGATGTAAAATCCCCATTCGGCCTTCCTCTAGACCTCTTGGATAGGCTTGTCATAATAACAACAGATAAATACAACGAGGAGGAGATAAGGGAGATTTTGAAAATAAGAGCAGCAGAAGAGAAAATTGAGCTTGAAAAGGAGGCATTTGATTCTCTTGTAAAGATAGGAGCTGAAACATCCCTTAGACATGCTGTTCAGCTTCTCAGCATGGCTGGAGTGAGAGCTAGATCGATGTCAAGAGATAAGGTGCTTCCTGAGGACGTAGAGGAGGTGAAAAAGCTCTATACAGATGTAAAACAGGCAATGGAGCACCTCAGGAAGTATGAATCCGAGTTGTTATCCTAAATTTTATCAACTAATAAAGTTATAACAGGTTTCCTCGAGAGCTCTGATACCTTGGATGAGATGCTCCTCTGAAAAATCCTCTTTAAACTTTTTCTCCTCCTTTTAAGCATGAATATTACGTCATGATTTTCCTCTTCTCCTTCTCTAGCTATTGCCTCAGCTATATCCCTTGACATCACAACTCTTGTCCGAACATTCAGACCTTTATCCATGAGCTCCTTTGCCATCTCCTCAAGCCATTTATTCGCCTCCTCAAGCTCCTTTGAGAAGAGCTCTCTATCCATCGCTGTTGTTATCGGTACCTGAATTACATGAAACAATGTTATCTCATCCTTTTCCGATAATACCGGCATTATCATGTGAAAAAATACATCCAAGTCTATCTTTCTGTACAAAGGCACTAAAATCCTTTTTGCCATTATTCCTCTACTACCTCCCCGTTTCTCTTACTTGTATGGAGTATTACCACAGTGTTAGTTCCTCTTATCCCCTCTAGAGATAGGATCTTCTCCTTGAGGAACTTTCTGAAGCTAGCTGGATCCTCTGTTTTAACGAGGGCAACTAAGTCATAGTCTCCAGTTACCTCATAGAGATCTATCACTTCCTCCATCTCCTGAAGCTTTTTCGATATCTTGTCGATGCTTTTGCTCTCTGTGTATATATTGATCAACGCATATATGCCAGGCATACGAGAAAAATCTCGAGCAAAATTTAACCGTTGTCGGATAGTTATATAACTACCCGTTCCATCTCGGATAGCAATCTGTTGCTATCCTCATTGATGGCTTTCAGGGGCAACGGGGCTCCCCTCATCCTGAGCATATTAATGCCTGCGGTCACATCCCTATCACTTTCATAACCGCACCGCAGGCATCTCACAAGCCTGTGCCCATTCGGAGCTAGTCTTCCCCCACATATCGGGCACAGGCTTGAAGTTCCCCTCGGGTTAACATATATAACTGGCAGACCGTTAAGCTTAGCCTTATAATCAACATAGAACTGAAGCATTCTGAAGTTCCAGTTATGCAACCTTCTGTTCAGCATTCTTCCCCTTTTTATGCGTTTTCTTATCCCCTTCAAGTCCTCCATCAGTATTCCTAGGTTGTGCTGTTTGGCAAAATCCACAATCTTTTTTGAAATTTTGTGGCATAGATCCCTTGTCCTTCTTTTCTCCCTGTCGGAGTACTTCTTCATCAGCCTCTGTGCAGTCTTAGGCTTGTATCTGACAAGCTTCTGAATATTTCTCCTGATGATAAAATAGGTTGTGTGGATCGTTCTTAGCTCATGATCTACCCTTAAAACATGGGGATTTGAACTTACCGCTGTTATGTTAGATTCATTTATATCTATCGCTATCCATTCCTTTGGATTCTGCAGATCCACTTCTTTTCTAAATGGAATTATTATCTTGTCCTCATTTATCGTTACCTCACCGATCTTAAGCTTCCCCTCTTTCCATGCATCTATAAACTTCTTCTGATATTCCCCGAATTTCAGGTTTATGAACAGAAACTGCCTCGGCCTGACCGAGATCCTGATCTTATCTCCATAAAACCTGTAGAGCTGGGGATCTAACTGCATGAATAACTTCTTGGCCTCAGGCTTCCCCTCTCTGTGTTTCTTCCTGTATTTCTTGAGCATAGCTAAAGCTATCTTGCATGCTGAATGGCAGAAATGGGTTGAGTAATCCCATCTCTGCTTCCACTCCTCATAGACACCTTTCCTCAGCTTTGCATAAGATGTTATCCTTCTTTTATAAGCATAATCTATGCAGAAGTTTATCATTTCCCTGAAGTCCTCTAGAAGTTTTTTGAGCTCATCATTAGGCTCATATCCGAAGGGGACTCCTAAAACAACTTCCACAATCTGAATATACACATAAGAATTATATAAAGGTTAACTATCTGGAAACTGCCGACGAACCCTATCTCACATACAGGAGTACACTAACTGGATATCACCAATAAAAAAGCTTAAAGTTACTGATAATACAAATATATAAGTAATATATTGAGCACTGATAACCTGTCGAGTTTATCAATTATCAGCAACATGATAGCAGATGTTCCCCAAGGAGGAGTATGACTCAAGGATATCCAAGCTTAAGAAGTGGATGGACAGCAAAAGAGTGGATTTATGCGTGATTAGATCGGGCGCAAATATGTTCTATCTTTCCGGAACAAACACAGCATCTGCATTAATAGTGCCAATTGACGAAGAACCTTTTCTAATAGCTAGATATGCATTCGGGGATAAAATAGCTGAGGAGCAGGCTGTGTATGAGGTAGTCACTGTAAAGCCATTTTACGGTCTTGACAGGGTTGAAGACAAGAAAATAAGCCTTTTGATAAAAGAAGAAATTAAAAAGAGAGGAATAAGAGCTAGAAAGCTTGCTTTTGATGGAAACAAAAAAGAGGAAGAGGAACTGAGGAGGACCTTTAGAAGAGGAGGAAGAAGCCTTCCTGTTCTGAATTTAAGTCAGGAAATTCTTAGGATTAGGGCCGTTAAAAGCGAAAGAGAGATTGAAACAATGAGAAGAAGTGCTGATATATCTGTGAATGCTTTTTACAATGTAATCCCGGAGATAGTGCCGGGAGCAACAGAAAAAGAGATAGCAGGTAGGATAGAGTTAGAAATGAGAAGGCTTGGAGGAGATGGTCCGGCTTTCCCCACAATAGTCTGTTTTGGAGAGAATTCATTTAATGCCCACCATATTCCAACAGAGAGGAGGTTAAAAAGTGGAGATATCGTGCTCATCGACTTTGGATCGAGTTATCACATGTACGCTAGCGATATGACAAGAACGTTTACAGTGGGAAAACCGGAGAGGAAACTGGAAGAGATGTGGTATTCTGTCTATGAAAGTCAGGAAAAAGCCATAATGAAGATTAAGGCTGGGATAAATGCTGAGGATCCAGATAAAGAGGCTAGAGATGTGTTAAACAAAAGTGGATTGCTTGAGAACTTCGTCCACAGCACAGGTCATGGAATAGGCTTGGAGGTTCATGAGCCTCCTAGACTTCTTGTAGGTGTGAAGGAGAGGATAGAAAGCGGCTATGCTGTGACAGTGGAGCCCGGTGTTTACATAAAAGGATGGGGTGGCATCAGAATAGAGGATACCATGATAGTGAGATCAGATGGAGCTGAAATATTGACAAAAAGACTGATCAAGGAGATTGAGCTGAAACAACACTGAGGGTTGAGTCATGAGCTGGCATCCGACTGGAGAGGTTATTGTTGACAAAAGAGGAACCTCTCTTATCCTCTCAGGCAGATTTAACATAGGCTTAAATATGATAAAAAAGCTCATCGGACCGGTATCAAGAGGAGATGTTGTCATAGTGAAGGATGAGAATGGAGAATTCCTTGGAGAGGGCTTTTATGAGGAAATAGGATCCGTGGGAGTGAGAATGTTGGCATTTAAGGATAGGATAAGCTTAGATCTTATAGATGAGAGGATGAAAAATGCCTTGGATATGAGAAAGAGGATGAAGCTTGGAAATTATTTCAGATTAGTGCACAGCGAAAGCGATCTCCTTCCAGGGCTCATAATTGATTTTTATAATGATATAGCATCTATAACTAGCACATCTGTCGGATTTGATGCAAGGATAAAGGATATAGCTAATATATTAATTAAGTTGGGCGCTAGAGCTGTTTTTGCAAGGAACGACAGCAGAACTAGGAGACAGATAGACCTCCCATTATGGAAGGGAAAAATAGCTGGAGAAGGTCCATCGGACACCATAATAGATGAAGAAGGTGTCTTATTTCATGTAGATGTCTTAAAAGGGCAGAAAACAGGGTTCTTCATAGATCAGAGGATAAACAGAATAAGTTTGAGGAGATATATATCAAAGGGAGATAACGTACTGGATCTCTTCTCATATACAGGAGGATTTGGCCTACATGCAGCAGTAGAGGGTGCAAATGTCACTGCTGTCGATGAATCCGATTATGCGGAGGAGGAAATTGTTAGAAATGCTGAGCTTAATAAGGTTAAAATAAATTTCATAAAAAGAAATGTAAAGGAACTTAAGATAGGAGGAGAGTACGATGTTGTTATAGCAGATCCTCCTGCCCTAATTCCTTCTATAGACAGGAAAGATGCAGGAAAGAAGGCCTATTTAACGTTAAACACAAAAATAATGAACATAGTGAGGAAAGGGGGGTTTATATTCACTTTTAGTTGCAGCCAGTTTTTATCTCAAGAAGAGCTAAAGGGAATAGTGATCAAGGCTGGAGATAAATCCGGAAGGAGTATTAAACTGCTGGATGGAGTGCTAGGCCAATCACCCGATCATCCAGTGGATCCAAAGCATCCATGGACGGGATATCTCAAGGGTTTTATCGTGAATTGCACGTAGATTATGAAATCGAGGAAAAATCCTTTGCATAGAGGCTTATAGCAGAATTTATTATGTTTACCGGAAATTATCTCATTCAGCTGATTCCTTCTTTCTTATCTCATCCCCAACTATCTCCACATCCCCTCTCTTTTTGGCGTACATCTTAAGGGCTACCATCCTGAGCTCTGGAGGAACCATTGTGAGCATCGATGAGGGAGCTCTGCCCCATATTCTCAGCATTATGTCTATTCTCTTCTCCACAACGTCCCAGTTGTTTATTAAGACCTGTCTAGCTGCAATAACCCTCTTTTTCAGCGAAGATACGGTCTCCGCTAACTTGTCTATCTCGTTTGCTGCTTCATCTAATCTGTTGGATGAGAGAAGTCCCTCAACCTCAGATATCCTCTCCTCCAGCTCGGATATCTCATCGTGAAATACCTCCTCTCCTACTTCTCCTTCTATGCTCTCATTTAGTGACTTTACATCCAACAACTCGCTTTTCACTCCCCCTATTCTGTCTTTTATCTCCTCTATGTTAACTTCAGGCCTCATAAGCTCCCTTGGTTTTTCTTCCTCTGGTTTTTCTAGTGCAACCTCCGGCAATCTCTCTGCTTCAGGAACTTCTGTCTCAATTTTCTCCAAAGATGGGACAGTAGCAGGAGGTTTTGGAGGTAGTCTAGCTGCATAAGCTGGTTTTTTCCTTCTTCTATAGACTAGAAGACCCCCTATGCTGGCTAACGCTATGATGAAAGCAGCAAGCAAATAAGGAATGTTTGCCAGAGAAACTTTGCTTGTTTGAGTGCCCAGACCAATCTGTATGCCACGAGAGACCCTATCTATTACTATTCCATCTGCAGAAACTACTGCACTAAGAGAGTGATTTCCCTGAGCCAATTTTACGGGCATTGCAAATCCCTTCGACTCTCCCTTATTTGCAAAGTAGATATTTGTCTGATTTACCTTGATCCCATCCAAGTATATTTCGAGAACCATGTTTATTTTGTCGCCGATTCTATTTGTGAGATTGGCGAGTAGGAAGAAATTATTATCTCTCTGAACTACATTTAAGTTATCCAAAACTTTTACGGGAACTATCTTAAGCTGAGTTTTTCCCTCAGCTAACACCTCTCCTTTTGACAGTATCTTCACATGCAGAACAGAGCCTCCCTCTTGTTTGCCAAGTATTTTAATATAAACTTCTGTTAATTTATTCTTTTCTATCTTTATTTTGTTAGGAAATGAAAGAACCACACCCTCTGCTTCCGCTGACAGATCAAACTCCTCTGTGTCCATCGTGTTATTTATGACTAGGCTTATGTTTTCCGTGCCTCCGAGCGGAATTGATACGCTGTCTGGCATCTTCAGCTTTATCTCCCCAGCAGTCACTACTTGAGGCTGATATTTAGCTGATATTATAGGAGAAAGCTTATGGCCATCTATCACAAAGCCGGCAATCAGATATGTCCAGTTTTCTGGAACGGATGCAGAAATTGAAATTGATTTACAAAATCCGGGCGATATTACAGCAATTTCGGATATCTTCATACTACCTGTGCTGTTATCAAGCATATATAGCGACACCCTTTTCTCCGAATTCGTCAGAAGGCATATATCCCCGTATATGTTAACAACCCTGTCCTTCACATATTTCTCTCCAAAAAACAAAAGAAGGTCTATTTTATCTATTATCAGATCGCCTGAGCTGGATATACTAGCCAAATAGGCCTCTCCTGATTCGGAAAATCCCCTGAAAGAGGCCACGCTGGATAAGCCTCCTATGCTCTCCTTATATATAGTTGTTCCAAATATATTTTTAATTATAATACTGTTTGATCCAAGTGCTACTATTGCACCCTCGGATATAAGAGGTTGGCAAAGAGGCCACATATCCAGCATCTCAGATGAGATGGATCCATCAACCACATTTATTCTAATAAAACTGCCACCTCCAGTCAGAATATACACATTATTCCCTGCGGACACAAGTTGTCCAGCTGGAATGAAACCCGATTTTATACTTGTAAGAACCTTGATGGATCCATCCTTGTCTATCAGCACAACATCCCTGCTGTCAGTTATTCCAACAACCTTTCCGGCAACGGAGCCAATGTTCATGAGAGCTATATTTATTGGAATGATATAACTGCTTGAAAATATCAGATAGGTGTTCTTGCTAGTCGCAACAGCAACACCTCCTGAAAATGAGGTCAGCAACCTAGGTACAGAGTCCAATTTGATGCTCCACGCTCTCCTAAGACTAAGCAAGTTCAAAGTAATCAGATTTCCTGAGCTTAATGGAACATATATCATTCCACTGCTTATTATCGGCTGTGTAGATACCTCACCTCCCAGTGAAATGGAGTCTAGAACATTGCCATTGACCGCATCAACTAAGTAGAGGGATCCTCCTTCTGAAAACACTAGCAAAGACGAATCTGTCTCCAGAAGAAACTTTACCCTGTACGGTATGGAGGAGGTCCAGATCTCCCTCCCATCAAAGCATATCTTTTTCAGAAGGTTGTTGATCGCCACAACCACTCCATCCGATAGTATTAGAGGAGATGGGGTTGATTTCACGTTATCCGGAGAAATTCCCAGTTTTACTACAGTAACATTGCTGTCAACTGCAATAACATCAGTATACTGCAGAAAGAGGATCATTATGAGAAGTATCGCGATTTCCCTGCGCATCAGAAGTTTCCTCCTAAAGCAGTTATAAATTTGCCTCCTGAAAATACAGAGCCATATTAAATTAATAAATTTATATCATTCATGAGAGAATATTAAGTTTATAGTTCTATCCAGCGAGTCCACCCTAGCGAAGCCATATCTTATCAGCTGTATTCTATCACCGGGCCTCAGTTCCTTCATAGCAGGCTCCCCAAATCCTCCCACTATTGATATGGAGTAAGGAGATAGGGGTTTTATCACTTTAACCGGAACTGCTTGATCTGCTGGAACCCACTGGATCACCTTTTCGGATTCCTTCCTCTCAGATATGTGCTTGAGGGAGATTTCATCGGGCATTATACTTCTAACGGTTGCTGTTGAGAGACCCCTCAGCCTTATCGTGTCGCCTTCTTTTAGCACTTTCTTGTCCTCACTGGATATGTACAGTGTAGCTATCCCCTTTTTCACGGAAATCTCTATTTCCCTGTACCCCATATCCTGCCTGCTTGGATGCACTTGGACTTTCGCCTTAAGCCCTTCAGGAAAGTTTTCTATAACTGCTCTTACAGGATCAGGAACGAACATATACCTTGGAACTATCGGATCCAGTATCTTCCTGTTATAAGCAGCTATAGCATCCATTGATATGGTAGAATCCACCTTGCTTGGGCCTAGATCGTAGAAGAATCTGGATATCGCTTCTGGAGTTATTCCTCTTCTAAATAGGCCTCTTAAAGTCGGAATTCTGGGATCATCCCATCCCTGAAGTATTCCCGACTCTATCAAAGGCCTTATATACCTCTTAGATAGGGGAACTCCCTCTACAGTAACCCTTCCAAATTGTATCATCTCGTACTTCCTCAGATTCAATTTTTCCAAGATAGTTCTCTGAACCTCCACATGAGGCTCAAACTCCTTGCTTCTGAAGGCATGAGTAACTCCTGTCAGAGAATCCATGACACTTATGGAGAAGTCATATGTGGGATAGACTCTGTACTTCTTTCCCTGTATAGGATGCTCTGCTTCCACTATCCTGAAGATCCCCGGATCCCTCATGGTACGATTAGGATGGTTCATGTCAGTCTTCAGCCTAAGATGTGCCTCCCCTTCTGGTATGCCTCCGTTTATCATTTCATGCCATAACTCCATGTTCCTCTCGATGGAATTCCTCCTGTGTTCGCATTCTATTCCTTCAGCCCTGAGCTTTCTCACTTTTCTCGCATCGCAAGTGCATACATAAGCATCTCCTTGTTCTATCAGTTTTTCAGCCAATGAATACATATGGAGCAGATAATTTGACTCTATTATCTCCTCATCCCAGATTCCTGGGGAAAGACCTAATTCTCTTTCAGCTCCCTCAAGTATCGCCTTGAATTCCTCTCTTATCGCATCATAGAACTCCTTTCTCTCAACTCTTGGATTTGTGTCCTCAAACCTCAGGAGGAATTTTCCTTTGTAGATTCTAGCATATATAAATGGCACGAGAAGTCCCTTTGCATGACCTAAAGTAGGGTACCCATTCGGTTCCGGGGCAACTCTTGTTACCACTAACCCAAGCTGAGCATTCTTAAGCTCTGGCCATTTTCTCTCCCCCTCTGGCTTTTTCCTCTCCAAGGTAACTCCTAGCTTTGAGATTATATCCTCTAGATCGCTTTTCTCCATATTATTTACTCTTTCCACAATCTGCTCGACTATTCTCTTTATCTCAGACGCCTTGCCTTTATATTCAGGCAATTCTGCCATTATTTTAGCCATAACAGGTTCCACTCTAGCCTTTCCGTACTTCATAGCATTTTGAACAGCATATTTCATGGCAAGCTCTTCGATCCTATTTCTCTCTATATCGCTCATCGGCTATCACTATAAAGCCTACTTAATAAACTAATTTCTGGTTATATGAAGGAACTTATTTTTGTCTCAGGTAAGAATCTATGCTTTTTGCTGCTTTCCTTCCATCCCCCATGGCAAGTATAACTGTTGCTTCCCCTCTTATAGCATCTCCTCCAGCAAAGACACCAGGTATACTTGTCATGAGGTTCTCGTCTACTACTATTCTGCCTCCCTCATCAACTTTCAGCTGAGGAACGCTCTGAATAAACGTCTTATTTGGAGTCTGTCCTAGGGCTATGATGGCATTATCAAACTCCATTATCACGGTTTCCCCTGTTGGAACAGGCCTTCTTCTTCCCGACTCATCAGGTTCACCCAACTCCATCTTCTCAAGCTCTATAGCCTTGAGGTTCCCACGATCATCTCCTATGAAGCGTTTTGGAGAAACTAGGAACATAAACTTCACACCCTCTTCTTCAGCATGATGTATTTCCTCTATTCTCGCTGTCATCTCAGCTTTCGTTCTTCTATAAAGTATCCATACCTCAGCACCAAGCCTAAGAGCACTTCTCGCAGCATCCATAGCAGTGTTTCCACCGCCTATAACTGCTACTCTCTTCCCTACTTTGATAGGCGTGTCGTACTCTGGGAAGGAGTAGGCTCTCATTAAGTTAACTCTAGTCAGAAATTCATTTGCAGAATATATACCATTTAAGTTTATACCTTCCCAATCAGCAAACTTGGGCGTTCCAGCTCCACTGCCTATGAAGATGGCATCAAAATTCTTCTTCAGATCATCAAATGTTATTGTTTTTCCGACGAGAACATTAGTCTCTATTTTAACTCCGAGCTTTATCAGGTTGTCTATTTCCTTTCTTACTATTTCCTTGGGAAGCCTGAATTCTGGAATTCCATATACTGTCACTCCTCCGGGTTCATGAAGTGCTTCGAATATAACAACTTCATAGCCCATTTTAGCAAGCTCTGCTGCGCAAGTTAATCCAGCTGGTCCAGAGCCTATAACTGCTACTTTTTTGCCGTTTGGTTTTATGTTCTTTATTTGTTCCTCCAGAAGTTCTCTATCTATTCCTTTTTCCCTAGCATAATCTGCAACAAACCTCTCCAGCTTTCCAATATTTATCGGATCTCCTATCTTTCCCATTACGCAGAGCCCCTCACATTGAATCTCCTGCGGACATACCCTCCCTGTCATTGCTGGAAGCAAATTGGTGCTCCATAGCACCTCTAGGGCTCCTCTTATGTCCTCTTCCAGTATCTTTGATATGAAGAGTGGAATGTTTATGCTCACAGGGCATCCTTTCACGCACAGCGGGTTCACGCACTGGAGACATCTTTCTGCTTCTTTTTTCGCTAGCTCAAGCGTATATCCTAAATTTACTTCATTGAAATCTTTTACCCTTTCTTCAGGTTTTCTTTCAGGAGTTTGAACTCTAATCTTGTTGATAACCCGCTTCTTCGACATTTATATCATCCCCCTCTCCCTTTTCCATTTCTCGAATGAAATCGCCTCTAGATCCTTATAGTAGTCCAGCCTTCTGAGAAGCTCATCAAAATCCACCTGATGAGCATCGAATTCTGGACCATCAACGCATGCAAACCTTATCTTTCCACTTATTGAGACCCTGCAGACACCACACATTCCCGTGCCATCAAGCATTATTGGATTTAGGCTTACCACTGTTTTTATTCCATGGGGTTTAGTTAACTCCGCTATGAGCTTCATCATTATCATTGGACCGACTGCATGAACTAGATCCAGCTTTCTTCCGTCTTCGATGAGCTTCCTTAGTGCATCCGTAGTGAATCCCTTCATCCCATAGCTCCCATCGTTTGTAGTTACTATCACTTCATCACTGACTTTTCTAAGCTTTTCCTCCCAGAATACCAAGTCCTTGCTTCTAAATCCAAGTATTGATATCACCTTATTTCCTTTTTCCTTCATAGCTTTTGCAACAGGATATATCTCGGCAACACCAACTCCTCCCCCCACCATAACGACAGTGCCAAAATGATCTATGTGGCTGGGATTTCCCAGAGGTCCTAGGATATCGAGTATTCGCTGACCAACTCCATATAGCCCCAGCTCATGAGTAGTCTTTCCCACTTCCTGAGCCACTATTGTTATAGTCCCTCTGATGGGATCCACGTCTGCTATTGTCAGGGGTATTCTTTCTCCCCTCTCATGAAGCCTTATCACGACAAATTGCCCAGGCTTAGCATTTTTTGCTATAGCTGGAGCCCTTATTTCGAACAAGTTAATTTGAGGAGCCAATTTCTCTTTATGAACTATCAAGGCATTTTTTGTTCCTATATCCCCTATTACTCCCTCCCCAGCACTTCCATCACAAGCAGTCACTTTCAATGGATCACCCAGTCTATCCATACCCGTCAAATTAAAGATTTTTACGAAGAGGATATAGTCTCTCTTGAAAACATCTTGGAGCTTATCCACATGAAGAGTACAAGATATGCCACTGAAAGCAGAAGACTTTCCACTATTGGCAGGAAATCGCCAGGATTCAGCATTATGTCCCTAGAAAAAACTATCAAATTAGCTACAGGCACAAATCTAAGAGCTCCCATCATCGACGGGCTCATGTACGGAATAGCTATTATTGGTATTATAAGGCCCATTGTTATGAAACCCACATATTGTTGAGCTTCCTTAAAGCTTCTTGCAAAGGAAGCGCCGATTGTTATCAAAGCATTGCCTGTCAGAGCTGATAATATCACTGCCACTATTATCCCTGCTACCACAGCCATAGGATTATAGCCTATCCCAGGAAACATATCTTTGAGGCTGAAGTTCATGGATTCAGAGGGATAGAATGGGATAAAGGCCACCATAAGAACTAGGCTCACTCCGAGGGATAGTATCATGGTCACAGCACTTAAAAGTGCTATCATTGCCATTGCCAAGTACTTTCCCATGAGAACTGAGAAACCGCCAACGGGATTTGATAGAAGAGCCTCTAGAGTTTTCCTCTCTCTTTCTCCTGCTATCATATCTAGAGCGAAAGAACTAGCTCCGGATATCGCTATTATTCCTATGAAAATCGGCAATAGCATAGCTGAGAAGACGCTTGCTGGACTAACAGTGATTCCCTTTGGAACAACTTCTTTCATCTCGGTTTTTATCGGTTCAACGTATTCGAGGCTCATATTGATCTGCTTAAGCCTTTGATACAATATATTTCTGCTATAGCTCTCGATGACATTCGATATCACGCTGATCGCCATGCTGTACTTCATGTTATATGGATCAAAGTAATAGATTAGTGTTGCACTCTTCCCGGCAGACAGTCTCTCAGAGAAATCTCTGGGTATGAAAACTACTAGATCGGCTGATCCTTTTGCCATGACCTCGCTTATATTGATCTCCTTATTCTCCACAACAGATTTAGCTAATGCTTTTGTCAAATTTTTTACCAAATCTTGAGCCATCGGATCTAAGTTTACTATTACTATAGAAGGAGGGCTTGTCTTGGGGCTCATCATGAACAACGGAACTGCCATTGTTATGGGCATCAGTATAGCTGGCAGAAGAAACACATTTATCATTGTCCTTCTGTCCCTTATAGACTCAGTCAGCTCTTTCCACATGACTATAACCTCTGTTCTACCGGGTATTGTGTATCCCAGTTTGCCAAATGATCTAGTAAGCTTTACTTCACCGGAAGAACCCTTAAAGAGCCTCCACATGCTCATCCCTCACTAACTTTACAAATATCTCCTCAAACTCTTTCTCTCCGGATATTTTCTCAAGCTCAGCCCTGCTTCCACTGTACACTATCTTCCCCTTGTTTATTATTGCCACATCAGAGCAGAGCTTTTGGACCTCCCACATGTTGTGGGTGCTGAGCACGACAGTCCCACCTTGGTCGGCATATTCCCTTATTATCTCCCTTATCTCTCTGGCACTCATAACATCAACACCAAGAGTTGGTTCATCAAGTATTAGAACAGGCGGTTCATGTATTATAGCCCTAGCAAATGCCAGTTTTTGCTTTTGACCGCTTGAGAGCTTATCTGCCATTACATATCTCTTCTCCTCTAGATTCAACCTTTTAAGCAGTTTTTCCACTCTCCTCTCCAGATCATAACCGCTTAGTCCCCTAAGCCTTCCAAAGTAGACGAGATTCTCCTCTGCCGTCAACCTCGGATATATTCCTGTGTTCTCCGGCATGACACCTAACAGCTTTTTTGCCTCATTTTTCTCCCTGAGAGCATCGTATCCCATAACATAGATCTCTCCAGACGTCGGTCTAAGAGCTCCGTATATCATTCTCAGAGTGGTGGTCTTTCCAGCTCCATTTGGACCCAGATACCCGAAGACACTCCCTTCTTTTACAGAAAAGCTCACATTATCCACAGCCACGATATCCCCGAACTCCTTCCTGAGATTTATCACCGTTATAGCGGCCATCTGGATTAAGAGAAGATAAGCATTATAAAAGGTTCATCAAGATATCATATGAGCATCAGATGTGCATTGCTGCTGATACTTTTGGTTCTGCTGACTCAATTCATCCCCCTAAGGGCACAATATATGGGCGTATCAACAAGGCCAACAGAAGTTTATGCAGGAGGGACCATTACTGTTATGTTCAACATAGTGAAGTCTTATCCTGGAAGCCCGGAATCAAAGAACAAGCTTTTAGGCTTCCAGGTTAGATTCATACTTCCGAATGAATGGAATGCAACATCAAAGGAGATATGGGGTTATGATGTAAAGGGTAATTCCCTGTATGGCAGGGGTGTTTGGGTGGACAACAGGACCGCCAAGGTCAACAGAGGGGATGAAATTATCGAAGCTTGGGTAAGCATAATCGCAAGAGTTCCTGCGTGGGAAGCCGAGGGACAAAAAAGCATAACTGTTTTGATAAATGCAACTATTCAATATCCCAATGGAACGATAAAAGAGGTAAGAGCAGTCAGCACGGGCTATGTTTACGTAAAGGAGTTCTCGCCCTTTGTATACCTCAATCTGGACAGATATTATGTGATACCTCCTCAGATTGTTCAGGGGAATCTGACAATAGCTGTCATGAATCCTCTTCCAGCCATAAATTTGGACAATGTGAGTGTGAAGATAAGCTATCAAGGCAAAAATATACTGGAAAAATTCTTCTATGAAATTGCGCGTGCAGAAATACCCTTTCAGCTTCGAATTCCTGCAGATGCCCCCGCTGGTGATTACAGTCTGGATGTCAGCATAAGCTTTTTTGCAGACGGAAAGCAGAAGGAGATTCATATAAGCAGGAATGTATCTGTAAGAAAACCTGCTAACATATCGCTGGAGATAATATCCTTAACTGACAGGATAACTCCTTGGGAGAATGCCTCCGTAACGATGAAGATTTCCAATCCCTCCGCTTTTACTGCAAAAAATGTTCAAGTACACATAGAGGAGAATGGGATCCTCAATACATTCAGAATAGGGGATATGCCGTCTGGTTATGCAGAAAACCGGAAGATCAGCTTCAGAGTGGAAAGGTCCACGAGCATCTCCATCTGGGCATCATGGACTGATGAGGGAGAGAGTACTCCTAAGAGGACGGAGAAAATCCAGAGGAGCATATCTGTCGGATATCCCTACTATATTTACATCCTAGTGGCGCTCGTTGTAATCGGGGGAGTTATCTATGCCAAAAGAGCAGTTAAGCACAAAACTAAAGCCGGATGAAATTGAGAGACTGAAAAAGCTTCTTGAGGACATGAACTGCATCTCAAGCGGGCTGAGTGATCATGAGATCTTCAGGGCCAAGGTAAGAGATTCCCAGATAATAGTTTACAAAAGCGGTGTTGTTGTCTACCACCAAGATGTCATGCCGATAATATCATCCTCCCTTCTGGAGGATGAAGCAGTAGAAGTGGGCTCTGACGAGGCAGGAAAAGGGGAGATTGAAGGACCTATAGTCGTGGCTGCCGTTGTCCTAGATGGCAATGCCAGGAGAGAGCTTAGAACAATGGGTCTTATGGAGTCAAAGAGTATTCCAAAGAAAAGACTGTTTATAATGAGGAATCTAATAAAGAGCAAGTGCATTTCCCTTGATTTGGAGGTTATAGAGCCAGAGGAGTTTCTTTCCTCATGGAAGAGAGGAAATCTCAATGATCTTCTAGTTGAATGGCATAAGAAAGCCATCATAAAAGTCACGAAAGAAGTTAGAGTTGACAGGATAATAATCGATGCATTTGACAGGACAAAAATACTTAGTGCTGTAGAGCCAATAGCAAAGGAGATTGGCGCTTCGCTTGTTGTAGAGGAGAGAGCTGATGAGAACTACCCTACAGTAGCTGCCGCAAGCATCCTAGCTAGGGCAACTAGAGATGATCTCATCAAAGAAGGGCATACAGAGAGAAAATGGAGACTTTAGATTATCCTGTATGTTCAGAACTCTCTTATAGCTTTCGCATGTAGTGGAAACCCCTCCAATGATGCCATTCTCTCGACAATTATTTTTATATCATCAATTCCATTATTATTTAGCTCTATCTCGTATAATGATTTCATGAAGTCTAGTACTGTCAAAGCACCAAAACCTCTGGCAAACCCGTTTGATGGAAGCTGTTGATTCATCCCTATACCATAATCGCCGAATGCACTTGGCGTGTTTATGAATATAGCTCCTGTATTTCTTATTTTCTCAACAATAGGCTCAGATTTTGATGTAAACACCGACACCCTCTCTGGAGAGACCACATTAACTGCCTCCACTATATCATCGATGTTATCAAATACTAATATATAAGTATTCCTTATATTGTCAAAAACTACTGGATGATTGATCTCAACTGAGAACCTCTCAAGTCTATCGATAACACTATTTGCTAAATCCTCGCTGTCAGTCATAAGAATAACCGTGGAATCAAAGTGTTCTGCCTGAGATATGAGCTCTAGTATTACCTTTTCTAAGTCAGATGATTCATCCGCTATTATTAGGCTCTCTGATGGACCGGATGGCATATCAATTTTTGTATCTTGGGCAACTAGCTGCTTTGCGGCCATGAAATAGTTATCACCAGTACCGAATATCTTATCGACAGCTTGTATAGACTGAGTTCCATACGCCATTACTGCTACCGCTATCGGCCCGCCTACTCTGTATACTTCTCTTATGCCAAGAAGTTTTGCTGCTGCAAGCAACAGAGGATTAACCTCCCCATTTTCAAGAGGAGGTGTGAAAACAGCAATTTCATCAACTCCTGCTATAATTGCAGGAACAGCATGAGCGATCAGAGTGGATATATAGGTCGCATCTGAATATTCAGGTATATGAATGCCAATTCTGCCTATAGGAACCCATCTTAGTCTAATTTTTCCATAATTGCTCAGTTCAACAATATCTTGAGGCTTTTGCTTCCCATGAAACATCTTAAAAATCTCTATCTCTTTTTCTATAACCCTCTTTTCCTCTTCCCCTACTTGGGCGAAGGCATTTTCCACCTCTTCCCTTGAGACCATGAACTCATCCGGCGGTATATCAACCCCATAATATTTCATGGTGTATTCCCTTACTGCCTCATCTCCATTATTTCTCACAGCTCTTATAACTTGAATGACAGCCTCTTTAAAGATCTCTATATCCATTGTTCTGTTCTCAAGAGAGGCGACAAATTTCCAAGCCTCTTTCCCCTTTAAAACTCTAGGAATAACTTTGTTGTTCTCTCTCTGCATAAGAACTGATTAGAACGTCTTCCATATTAACCGTTGCTGGATAGTTATATAACTATCCATTCCATCTCAGCATTAGCCTCATGGGCGGCTTTCAGGGGCAACAGAAACTCATCCTGTGTATAGTGCCCATTCAATGCTAATTTACCACATATCGGGCACGACAGGATTTTCCAATTTACAAATTTATCGTGCGAGATATACATACAAGGGTTAAAAGTTAACTTTTGGAAACTGGGGATGAATCTCAATTATACAATTATATATGGATTTTCAGGAGATGCTTAAGAACACCAGCTGAAAAATATCTTGGGATGAAGTTACCACCCCAGATTGACCAAGGGGAGGGATGATGTTCCCAGGGGTAGCTGACCTTTTAATTTCTGCTAAAATTAAATTCCAAGTTTTTCTAAGGTTTCTTTTGCCGATTTCGCCATGAGGTAGGTTCCCTTCATTGTTTCAGATTTTAGTTCAAGTTCTCTAATCTCATCTAATGAGAACCATCCCCAATCACTGTGTTCCTCGGGGCTTAACACAGGATCTCCGTCCACTCTTACTGCGTATAGGGGTATTATGAACTCTACTCTATCCCTATAAGTTATACCAAATGAATCTACTGGTATTAAGTCGGAGTATCTTGGAGCGAACCCGGTCTCCTCCCACAGCTCCCTGAGAGCTGCCTGTTTTGGAGTTTCCCCAAATCTTATTCCACCTCCGGGCACTTCCCACTTTCCTTTGTTCGTCTTTTCCTCTCCTCTTTTCAATAGAAGGATTTTTCCATCCTTGTTGAATACCACGACACATGGAACTACAATTATCTTCTTTCTTAAGCTGAACATTCAGTCCACCGACTGCTCCAGCGGAGTTTTACAGTATATAAAGCGTATTATCATAGAATTTGCACCACACTTCTGACATTTCTCTCCTGCCACCATCCCCACGTATTCTCCATCTCTTGTGGGCCTTTCCATTTTCGTGCCACAACTTCTACATTGAAGGACTGTCACTATGTCGTATTTGTGCTCCTTTTCCTTCTTCTTTGTCTCCATCAGATCTGACATCATTTTTGCAGCTACTGCTATTGTTGTTATTCCGAGTAGAAATTGTATCATTGAGTTCAGGCTTCCAGATGAGGCTCCTTGAAGACCCACCCATATTAAAACTACTCCCAGCAACACCGATATGGATATTATAAAGAAGAACACTATCATGTAGCTTTCTCCGTGTTTCTCCTCCGACATAGAGATCTCACCTCTATGCAGCTACTCCTCCTTCTTGTCCCACTTCGCTAGGGGAGATCCTCATTTCCTCCTCTCTGTTCGCAATTCCTATTGAATTCCCTATTCCTGCAACTATTACGTAGTCTCCCGGCCTAGTTCTAGTAACTACGGCCTCCTTCACCCTTTTTACAACCTCCTCAGTTGTTTTAGCTATTTCAGGCCTCATGACCGTTATCGCCTCAAGTTGATCCATTTTTATCACTATAGAATCTATTGGTATGCCGTATTTTGTGGCCACTTGCTCTATTTTCCACTTCTCTGGTCCTGGATCCCCTATGGCTGCCCCAACCCCCTCAGCAATCTCTCCTGTTGGCTCTCCTTCAAGTTTTGCAGCAGCATCTATCATTATTATCCTGGCTATATTTCCATTTCTGGACTCTATTACCCTTTCTATGGCCTCTCCAGGTTTGCCCACATTTCCTCCGGGTCCTTTAGCTTTTACTACAAGAACCCTCCTTCCTTCTATATCTATCTCTGCCCCGACAACATCTGGAGCTATCTCCTTCACTTCTGCGTTGCCTATCAGGTTTAAGGCCACTAAAGGACCTATGCTGTCTCCTATTGGCAACCCTCTCCTGAAAGCCTCCCCAGCTCTCCAGTAGGCCTTTGCTATCCTAAGAATCTCGGGCAGCATCATCTGTATTTGTGCAATGTATATCCAGTTTTGCGTTCTCTTTCCCAGTATGAGATAATGCCTCACCACACGATATATCTGATCTAGGACTATTATCCCCTCAACTTGATCCCTAAGATTGGCTTTTTTATTTTCATCAGCTTTAGGTGCCATTCTTGATACCTCCCTCTGCAGGAAATCCTGATAGCCATCTATTATGTGTTCTAGTCTCTTTATCAACCCAGTTGGATCAAGGCTCACTGGTTCTATCACGAAGAAACTTCTCAGCTTGGATAGTCCTTTATCCGCCTCCTCTCTTGACACACCAAGCTTTGATGCTTCCTCTATAAACATATTAGATGCGTCGTTTACATAGGATTTAAGCCGAGAGAGAGCATTGCTAATATCGTTCATCCATTTCCATATCTGGAATTTTTGGGCATAGAGCTGGAGAATTGTTATGAATACAAAGAATAAAATCCAAGAGAGCCAGTCCTGTTGTCCTCCTAGTTGCATCAAGCTTACCATGCTTAGTCACCCGTACATCATGAGGTGATTCCTTATCATAAAGATAAGTTTTTCCTTTCATAACGGCAGGGCTTTTATCGTTTTCTGAGAAATTTTTAGGAAATTCATGGGAGACCTGCTCTAAGAATAAGGCTGAGGCAAGTGTTTTACTGGATTGACCTAAATTCCCGATCCTTCTTTTTCAACAGGAAGGTTGATATATAACGGGCTATCTAACTACTGGCATGCAGGAGAAGAGAGCCGTAGCCGTATTCGATCTAGACGGAACGTTTATCGATGTAGACAGCTCATGGAGATTGGTACATAGGATACTGGGGACTGAAAAAGCTGCTGAGGAAAATATGAAGCTCTATGCTAGAGGAGAAATCTCATACGAGGAATGGGCAGAGAGAGACGTAGCCCTCTGGATCGGGGTCAGCATGAAAGATCTTGCAGAGAAAGTTAAGGCTACCATTAAACCTATGAAAAATGCGGATGTGGCTGTCAATTTGCTGAGGAGATCTGGTATAGCAGTAGGTGTGATAAGCTCAGGGATAGACGTGGTCCTGAGCTCATTGGAGAACATAGAACTAGATTTCATAAAAATAAATAGAATGATACTGGAGAATGATTTGATAAAAGGAGTTAAGGTGGAGGTAGGTTTTGATAAAAGAGACATCCTTGTAAAGATGTCAAGAGATATGGCTGTTCCATTGGACAAAATTGCAGTTATTGGGGATGGGGAGAATGATGTGAGCATGTTTGAGCTTCCCGTGGGTTTGAGAATAGCTTTCAACCCGAGATCTAGAAGGCTAGTGGAACTGGCAGACTATATAGTGGCTTACAAGGATCTTTTGCCCGTTGCTGAGATCATTTTAAATTGGTTCAGGAATTTTGGAAACAAATAAAAAAGGTTTTTATTCGCAACAACATGCACTAAATCAATGGAGGAGATATTTCATATAGAGGATGACAGATTAAGCGCTCTAGCATCAGTGCTCTCAAGTGAGACCGGAAGGACTATACTATTGGCTCTATCGACTGGACCTAAAAGTGCAGGGGATATATCGGAGTCAACAGGCCTGCCTATAAGCACGGTGATGTTTCATCTATCCAAGCTTGTTGAATCCGGTTTTGTCAGAGTAGCAGGAGATATTCCAGGAAAGCATGGAAGAAAGAAACTCTATGAGCTAACCTCAAATCGCTTCGTGATATCAGTGGCTCCTAGGGTTGAGGAAGCTGTTCCTAGGAGAAAAAAGGTTGAGAGGCACAGAATTTTTGATTATACCAAACCTGTTTTAGTCTCGCTCATGATAACCATTGCCATAAGCGGAATATTCCTTTACAGCACTGCGTTTCTCCCTAGAGCAGAGCTGACAAGAGCCCCGAAAGCTCTTGTGATCCCTTCAGGGGAGAATGTGACCCCAGCATATCAGGAGGAAGCTAACCTTTACTGGAAAACAGTATTTTACATAATTATTTTAGCTGTAATGATAGCCCTAGCATCCTCCATAATCTCAGTATGGATCTCGAGAAGAAGGTAATCAAAGAGGCATTCCTTTGCAATGTACAGTTCCCTTAAATCTTCTGACAAAGTTTTTACATCCCAAGCATATGAGAAAGCTCACTTCCTTTTTCATTATCGGACATTCCAAGCTGTCCTTGGAAAACTTAGAGATGAATTTATCTCCATAAATTGACTTGAGTTTTTCCTTGTACTCCTTATCCACCTTAATCGCTCTTTCAGATTTTTTAATGGGAACCTCATACATGTGGTCGCTTGTCATAGACGGGCCTAGTTAACCGTTATATTTATCCTTTTCCATGTCTTAGGGATGATAAAGGGGATCCTGATAGATTTCTGGAACACTCTTTACGTCCAAATAGTGGATGAGAGATCGTATCAAATAGAAAGAGCCAGAAGAGTTGCAAGAGCTTCAGGAATAGAGGCTGATGAAAATGCCTTGAGGATTTTTCTCGAGATAAGAAGTAAGATGGATTACAGAAGGAGTACAGAGCTGAGGGAAGTGCCAGCAGAAGTTGAGATAAGGGAGTTTTTAAATGCACTTGGAGTAAAAGAGGAGGTTTCTGAGAAACATTTAGAAGGATATTCCTGGCCTTTCATCAACTTAACTGTAATGAGATGCCATGCTAAGTCTGTTTTGGAGTCTTTAAGCAGAAAATATCTTCTAGGGATAGTATCTAACTGTACCTACAGTCCGATGATAGTGGAAAAACTCAGAAGAGACGGAATTCTTCCTCTATTTCGAGCAGTCTTAACATCCCAAGATATTGGATGGATAAAGCCTGACAGAAGGATATTTTTAGCAGCTCTTGGACAAATTGGTCTAAGACCCGAGGAAGCTGTCATGGTAGGAGACAGCGAAAAAGAGGATATTGAAGGAGCGAAAGCTATTGGAATGAAGGCTATTTTATTCGGAGAAAGCAGATCAGGAATGGCCGATGCTGCTGTTAAGAGTTGGAGGGAAATACCAGCTGTACTGGAGATGATTTCATGAGAAGATGGGCTTTAGACTTGCTTGTTTGCCCAAGATGTGGTGAATTTCCTCTCCTGCTGGTAGAACATGAAGTGAGAAACGTGGAAACTAAGATGAAAATAAAAGCTCCTCCTTGTAGCTCTTATTGTTCCCTGACAAATAGTAAGGACATCTCGTTGGATAAATGCGTTAGATGCATTCAAGAGGAAGTAGTTTCTGGGGAGATATTGTGTGAAAAATGCGGATTCAGAACGAGCATACGCTCTGGAGTTCTGTTTATCACAGACTTTCAGTCACCTGAAGAACTTCAGACCTGAAAGATAAAGAAAACACTTAAATATTGGATGGATAATCCATCCATGATTTTTATGAGATCGGACGAGCTTGAGGCTAAGCTCTTCTCTATTATAGAAGAATACCTGAAAAAAGATGATGTGAGTAGACATAATGCAAATCTCATATACTCTCTCCCCTCTCTTGCTGGCATACTCTCAGGCTTTGTTCAGAGAGAGTTCTACCTGAAAAGAGTTATATCCGAGGAGGAGCGAATGCTTCACGAGGAGGGCTGGTGGTACCATCATCAGATGAGCCAGCTCAGCCCATATTGTGCCGGGTTCTCAGCCTTGGATATAATGAAACATGGTCTTCAATCCTTAAACAATTTCTCTGTGAAATCAAGACCACCCCGCCACCTAAGGACATTTCTCGATCAAGCAGCAAACTTTATACTCAAGATAAGCCAAGAGGTATCCGGTGCTGTTGCTCTTAATGATTTAACAACAGTTGCTGCTGCTTATGTCTGGTATGAAAGGGAGAAGCTGGGAAAGGATCTGAAATACGAGGATGTTAAGAATGCATTTCAATCATTTGTTTATAATGTGAACTTAGATTTCAGGAGTGGAAACTCTCCATTTACAAACGTGACTGTAACAATAGGAGGACCTGCTCCAGCTCTCCTAGAGGAACCAATAATTATAGGAGGGAGTTTTGAGCCAAATCCTAAGACTTTTGGCGATCTTCCAAAGGAGCTGTATGATGAAGTGAATATGGCCTTCTTCGAGGTGATGTCAGAGGGAGATGCAGAGGGAAAGCCATGGACGTTTCCCCTCATAACACTTTATGTGACAGATGATCTTAACTGGGAATCAGAGGTGCTGGACAGACTTCTAGATCTTATGGATAGTTTTGGAGGAATCTACTTTGAGAACTACTTAAAAAGACCTTTTTCCGATGAGAAATGGAAGAAGAAAGTGAATAATCTGGAAATAAGGGATCCAAGACTCCAAAGATCCTTCTGCTGCAGATTTCAGGTGGATTTAAAGGAGCTCATGAAAGTTCCCCATACAGGTTCCATATTCGGAAATGTATCTGGAGTTGGTTCCATCGGCGTTATAACACTGAACTTCAACAGGCTTGCATACCTTCACAGAGGTGATCTGGGCTCCCTGCTTGATCACTTGGATTTACTGCTGGACATGGCCAGAGATGCCCTTAACAGGAAAAGAAAGTTCATACTGGAGCATAAGGAGCTATATCCTACATTCTTTTACTATGTCGATAAGTCACTGAACACGTATTTTAACACTGTATCGCTGGGAGGAGGACACGAGGGGCTTATAAACTTCGGAATAAAGGAGGGGGTTATGTGCGAGGAAGGGCTTGAGATTGCGAGAAGAGTCGCAAGTCACATTCTGGAGAGGTTAAGGGAATTCCAAGAGACGGATGGCATTGCGTGGAACCTTGAATATGCCCCAATGGAGACAGCTGCTGGTTACCTAGCAAGAAAGGATCTTGAGTTTGTGAGATGGTTGAGAGGAGAGAAACATCATGAGTTTAAGATGTTCAGGGATATTGTGAGCAGGAAGATAAATGAATGGAATAGTATACCTGATATATATGTATCAGCATCGGAAAATCGACCGATACTCACCTCAGGATTCCAGCCTCCCTTCAGCGAAAGGGATATATCGAGGCTGGTTTATGTATCAGCCCATACACAGAACTATGCAACCGGAGGCTCCGTCCTTCACCTCTTTCTCGGGGAAAAGATGGATCCTTTAGTCAAGAAGAAGTTAATAAAATCCATTTTCATTAATTACCCAGTAAAGTACATGACTATAACCCCTACTTTGACTATGTGCAATAGCTGTGGCAAGAGATTCGTCGGGGAACATTTAATCTGTCCCAGCTGTCACAGTGATGATACAACAGTTTATTCAAGAGTTGTGGGTTATTTCAGGCCTATTGCTAGGAGAATAAAAAGAAGGGACTTATCAGAGGGCATATATGATGGGGAGGAGAACATATGGCAGGATTCCAGGAGAGCTGATTGGGTGACACGAGGGATAATAGGAAAGGAGGATGTGGAGAGCTACCTGAGGGATTTCTGATGAAAGAGTTACCGAAGATAGCCTCTCTGTTGACATCCACAATAGATCATCCAAACAGAATATCCCTGAACATCTACCTGCCATACTGCAACTTCAACTGTATTGGCTGTCATAACAGAGACATAGCAGAGGGAAGATTTAGTGAGGTTCCGCCAGAAAAACTGCTCTGGGAGCTAGACAACAACTTCATCATCGATATTGTGATAATAACAGGCGGTGAGCCCACATTGCATGGTGTAAAGCTTCTCAATTTAATAGAGCTTATCAGGAAGAGAAGAAGCGATTTGCCCATAAGAGTTGATTCTAACGGCTCTCTTCCCGATGTCTTGGAATTAATAGCAGATCATGTGGATGGCTTTGCTATAGATATAAAAGCTCCTCCTTTTAGCAAGGATAAGTATGAAAGGACTATAAGAGCTAGATTTTGCCCTGATGACTTTATAAGATCGGTGAAAATAGCAGCAAGACTTCCTTATACAATTTTCAGAACGGTAAAATATCCTTGGCTGACGGATGAGGATCTCAAGGAGATAAGAGAATTTGTCTCAGTTTATGGAGAGGGAAAGCCTCATTTAGTTAATCCATACTTTGAAGTTATAAAAGAAAGAGCAGAGATATAGTTCTGATTAATGAAAGAAAGATATAAATATTGGCTAGATGCAGGATTAACTGATCGGGGCGTAGCTTAGAGGTAGAGCGGCCGGCTGTAGATGGACGCTAACGCGTCTCCGTCAGCGGTCGCTCCAACAGAAACCGGCAGGTCGGGGGTTCGAATCCCCCCGCCCCGACTTTTGGCATGCTGGGATGATTTGATGACTGTTGGAAAATTACATCTATTCGTCCTCATGTTAGGAGTTATTATGATCGTCTCCTCATTTACATTCAGCAGAAATGTCTTGGAAAAAACCCCTTCAGATCTCGGAGTTTCGATAGAACTCTTCAATTACACTATTAAAGAGAGCATTTTACTGGAGAACAGAAATAACAGGACTGTGAATGAGACAGTTTATATAGCGATCCCTCAGAACTCAACATATCAGAGTTCCTACATGATCAGCTTTATTCCAGCTCCTATAATGATAAGAGACAATAATAACAACACAATTGCATATCTGAGCTTTTCTATGGAGCCGAAGGAGAGAAAGTGGATAAACTCCACTTTTAGAGTTGTAGTAAAATCCTATAAAATAAACTTCAACTATAATATTGCCAAATGGCCGAGCTTGGACATATCAGAGAAATACACAGGAAAAACTCTCTACTGGGATACATATAACAGCACTCTTATCGAGTTTCTCAGAAGTATAGTAGGAAATGATGACAATCCTGTCTCAATATCTCAAAAAATAGCAGAAAAACTTGCATCCATGATAGATTATATCCCGCTGCCAGTCAGATTGGGATCTGATAGAAGCTTAGTATATGAGGGAGGGAGAATTGTGTTAAAAGGCGATTGCAGCGAAGTAGCTGATGTGTACATAACTCTGGCTAGAATAGCTGGAATCCCTGCAAGAATGGCCTTCGGCTTCCTGCTGGAGAACATGAGTAGAACTGTTTACTGGCTGAATGAGACAAGAGAAAACTTTACTGAGGCTTTACCTCATTGGGGAGGACATGCATGGTCTCAGGTCTACTTAAGACCATGGGGATGGGTGGATGTTGAACTCTTAGAGGGATTTAAGCCAAAGCTTGGAGACTACTCTTGGAGGCATATAGTTTATGGAACGGAGAGCACTAAGTTTGGAGGATCTGAGCTTGAGGATTTTGTATTACCGAGCTTTTCCGATGTGCTTTATGTGAAGTTTGAATTCATAGGGGCGGGATAAATGAAAAATCTTCTCATGTTTCTCATGCTTATCCTGCTGATTTTTCCAAGTATAGTCCAAGTGAGAGCACAGCCTAGGTTTTGGACTGCATTAAACTTTGAGCTGGAGTTCAGAGGGGATGGAACCGTCCTTGTTGAGGCAAAACAACATCCTTTTGACTATGAGGGAAGAAGCCTCATGGATAATGCTACGCTGGTCAACCTGATGAAGGAAGATGAAAGCGATATGATACAGTATATACTTCTCATGTTCTCAAAAAGACCTGATTCTGTTATATATAAAGTTATAATGCATTCTACTTTGCTCAGAAATGAGAGTGTAGTGTGCGACCCTCTTAACACCGGAAGGCTTTCAGAATACAAGGGGTCCCTCTCAATTAAAGTCCTTGTTTACCTGAACTCCACCGATTTTGTGAGGAAAGCCAATGATACATATGAAATAACAGTTATGGATAGCTTCACTGAAAGGGATCCTAGGAGCTGGATAGACTATATGGGATTCAGCTTCTCCGAAGGAGCTGAGCTCATATCCTATAGATGGGAACCTAGCTTTGCAAAGGGTCCGACCAATGCCAGCAGAAACCACCTATCGTGGTACAACTATAATGAGAGGGATGCTCCGGATAGATACATCTTTGAGGTTAAGATGACAATAAAGAAGGAGATTATGCAGAGGGTATCTGCATCAGCCATTTTCAGCGGGAACTGTATCTCAGTCACCCTAGAAAACAAGGGGGATAATTCATATTTTTATGTAAATATTGGGGACCAAACTAGGAAGGTATATGTAAAAGGGGGCTCATCCGAAAATATAAGGATATGTAATATTTCTGCCAGTCCAATAGAGATCTACGGAGAGGATGGCCTTCTCCTTGAAAACTTGACTCCAACCTATTCTCCTGCAGGTCTTCCTACATCAACAGAAGATTACTGGTACCTCGGTTATGTATTCCTCTTAGTCGGATTGTCATTTGTTGTGGCTTCTTTCTTCATCAGAAAGATGGAAAGAACAATTCCGGCAGGAAAGGAGAAACTTTCATCAGGTAGCCTCTAGAAGGATTCCTGCTGAAAAGCGGGGGAGATCACCTTTATTGAAATGCCCCTCTCTCCCAGCAGTCTAGCTATGTTCTCGATATCACTCTCCCTTATGAGCATCCCTGAAGCTCTTTCGTGACCACCTCCACCGAACCTAGAGGCCAGTTCCAAGGCAGATATGAGGGATCCATCAGAACTCCTTACAGAAGCCCTTATGTTTGAATTTTTCCCTTCTGTCATTGTTATAACAAGATCGGAGGAGTTTCTAGCCTTATAAAGAAGATATGGTATTATATATCCTGGATACCCCCTTAAATCCATTATCAGAGCTGTTTTCTCCAGCCTTAATTCCTCAAGTATATTCGCCCAGTTTAAAAGCTCTCCTACTTCTCTTTCCACAGCTCTCCACTCGTTCTCAAATATCCTGAGCGATAAAAGATCATCACCAGATGAAGGAAGCTTTTCAAGCAATTCCTTTGCCATATCTCTCAGGAGTTTTCTCCTTGTTCTGAAGATCCTTCTTATTACAACGGAGAACTTCGCTACATTTTCGTCCATCTCACCCCTATCAACTCTGGAGACAAAATCTACAGATTTTTCAAGACGATCTGATGGAGAATAATCTTTAAGGAGACTTATTTTAACGAGATAGGCAGAAGATGGGGCAGAGGGATCAAAAATAGAGATATCTGCCCTGTCGAGCAGGTTAGAATTTGATGCATGATGATCTATAAATAACGCTGTCCTTCCCGCTGGCGGAGGGAGATCCATGGTAACATCAAATGTTCTCATTGAGTTTTTGCTCTCATCTGGGGCCATGAACTCCAGCTCTACTTCCCCATTAAATGCAGCTATTGCCAGTGACCCGGAGAAAACACCATCTAAGTCTTCTCCATGAGTAAGTATCTTAAAGGGCGGTTCCCTCAGGCTTTGAAGCCATGATGTCAGATCATCCATCACATGAGTCTTAGTGTAACCATTTATTAACGATTGCTCCTATTGAGAAGGTGGAGAGGTGTATGGGGAGAAAAGTACTAACAGCAGGCACATTCGACATAATCCATCCAGGTCACATAGCCTTGTTGATCGAGGCGAAGAAAATAGCCGGTGAGGAAGGAGAGCTTGTTGTGATAATTGCAAGGGACTCTAATGTCGTGAAATTTAAGGGAAGAAAGCCAATCTTGAGGGAAGATGAAAGGCTTTTTGTTGTAAAAAATCTCAAGCCAGTGGATAAAGTAGTACTAGGGGATGAAAGAGATCCCTTAAAGCCTGTAATTGAGGAGAAACCCGATATAATAGTGCTTGGATACGATCAATGGGCTGAAGAAGAATGGCTAAGAAAAGAGCTTGAAAAGAGGGGATTAAGCACGGAGATAATCCGTCTTGGAAAGTTCTCCAGCGAAAACGACTCAACAACAGATGTGATAAATCGTGTGATAAAGCTTTTCTGTCAAAAGAACCAGCAGGAGGAGGGTGATTAAATGGGAAGATGGATAGTGACATGCGCATGGCCCTATATAAATGCAGTTCCTCATCTGGGAACTCTTGTGCAGCTTTTATCCGCTGATGTATATGCAAGATACCTCAGAAAGGCTGGTGAAGAGGTGGTTTTTGTATCAGGCTCTGATGAGCACGGAACTCCGATAGAAGTGGAGGCCATGAAAAAGGGAATCAGCCCGAAAGAGCTAACAGATAAAATGCATAACTACTTTCTGAAATTGATAAATGAATATGGAATAAGTTTTGACAACTATACTAGAACAGAAAGCTCAACGCATATAAGCTTTGTCAGAGAATTTTACATGAAGGTCTACGAAAACGGATACGTCTTTGAAAGGGAGAGCGAGCAACTCTTCTGTCAGAAGGATGGGATATTCCTGCCTGATAGATTTGTGGAGGGAAAATGTCCCTATTGTGGATATGAGAGAGCTAAGGGAGATCAGTGTGAGATGTGCGGAAGGCTGTTGAATCCAACTGATCTAATAGATCCAAGATGTGCAATCTGCGGGGAGAGACCTGTTATAAGATCCACGAAGCACTGGTACTTCGATCTTCCCAAGCTAGAGAAGGAACTTGTTGAGTACATAAACAGCACTAGCTCATTGCCGGAAAATGCAAGAAGCATGTCCCTATCCATGATAAGAGAGGGACTAAAACCCAGAGCCTTGACAAGAGATAACAAGTGGGGTATACCCTCTCCGTTCCCTGGATCAGAGGGCAAGACTATATATGTATGGATGGAGGCTGTTCTTGGCTATATCTCTGCAACAAAGGAGTATTTTGAGAGAGCTGGAAATTCGGATGAGTTTAACAAGTTCTGGAAGGAGAAAAGCACGAAATCTGTTTACTTCATAGGAAAGGACAACATACCATTTCATGTAATCATACTACCAGCTCTGATAATGGCATCTAAGGAGGGATATGTCCTGCCATTCAATGTGAGCTCAACCGAATTTTTAAACTATGAAGGAGACAAATTTTCCAAGTCAAGAAGATGGGGTGTTTGGCTCGATGAGGCCATCTTGCTGCTTGAGGCCGATTACTGGAGGTACTATCTTATCGCCATAAGACCGGAGACAAGAGATTCAAACTTCTCTTGGAAGGATTTTGTTATGAAGATAAATAACGAGTTAAACGACATACTTGGGAACTTTGTCCACAGAGCCCTGATATTTCTCAGGGATAGATATGAAAGCAGGGTTCCAGAGGCTCCTCTTGATGGCATAATGGAGGAGGTTTATAAAACTGCAGAAAGATCTTTGGAGGAACTCTCGTCCTTCAAATTGAGAGATTCCCTTAGATCGGTTATGGACATAGCAAGAATAGGAAATAAATACCTAAATGAGAGCGAGCCTTGGAGGAAGTACAAGGAGAACAGAAAAGAAGCTGACATCATTATGAAAACGGCTATTCAGATAATAAAGACTATAGCAATATACATAGAACCGTTTATGCCATTTACCGCTGAGAAAATATGGAGGATGCTTAATCTGGAGGGAGATGTGCACAAAGTCGGATATGAGAATGCCTTCGATGAAGTTCTTGGAGGGCATAGGATATCGGAGGTAAGGCCTCTTTTCAGTAAGGTGAAGGAGGAGGAACTGAGAGAAAAATTAGATGCAATAAGAAGAGGGGAATTCGGTCCTCTAATGTCGCTTGAGCAGTAGTCTATTCTTTTTTAACCGTTATCTCGATTTCAAGCATTGCTGAGGCCAGATGATGACCGGGTTTTGCTACATTAAACTTTAGGTGAAAAGTCTTGTTCTCCGTCAGGTTTGCAGTGCTCCATCTGAGAACTGCTATACCTGATTTGTTGGTTTTTGCTGGAAATGGTGATATATCCTGATTAGGTTCCACAGAAAATGCCCAAACTGTGGCATCCTCGACAGGAGATCCATTCTTCAGCTTAACTTCAACAAAAACATCAGCTGAGTAATTCCCTTTTTCTACTCTGATAGGTCCATGGAATGCGTTCACGCTCAGATTTTCTCCCCATATCACTGAAAATGTGTTCTCAGCCAGAAACTTTCCTTCAGAAGATTTTACTCTGACGATATATAATCCTACTGAATATGCCCCCTCTGAGGCATTCAGAGAGAGAACAGTACTGCCGCTTATAGCCCTTGAGTACATCAATTTCTCCGTAGGGCCAAAGACGATCTCCACAGTCCCACTCATCCCCGCAGGGCATTCTATGTTCACAGTGTAAATAGAGTTAAGAGGAACCACATCAGGATCTACCTTTATTTTCACAGGAGACGTGCCATAAATTAGGGGAGAAATCACTAGAAATGCCAGTATCAGATCTACTATTATGGCTATTATCAACTTCCTGTCGCTGATAAGACTTCCAGCCGACATCATTTCACCTTTTGACCGAGAATGTTTATTCAGGATTTAAACTCTATCTAGGGCACAAGTCGTGTTATTTATTATCATTAGTTTAGATATAATGTTTTAAAAGCATTCTCTCCAGAGATCCGGGGAATTGATATTGAGCAAGATAATGAGAATAAGCAAGATTGAGGATAGGCTAGAGGTAATAGAGAGCCCAAGGTATATATTTTTCGGACCAGGAGCGATTAAGAAGATTTCCAATGTCCTTAGCTACTTGACCCTTGGAAAAAGAATTTTTTTGGTAACAGGAGGGGAGATTACAAGAAAGATAGCCGATGATGTTGCCTCTACTCTGGAGCTTGATGGATTTTTTGTTGACATATTTTCCGCCAAAAAAGGGGATATAGAGGATGTTTTGAGGTGTGATCAGAGGTTTAAGGAGTTCAGAGGAGATATAATACTGGGAGTTGGTGGTGGAAGACCTCTTGATGTTGCCAAGATCACAGCTGCTTGGAATGGCGTGAGATATATATCTGTCCCAACATCTCCCAGCCATGATGGAATAGCTTCGCCCTCTATAAGTTTTCTTCTCTCCAAGAAAATAGAGGAAAAGATGGGAGAGGAGTGGGCTAAGACAGAATCTCCCACTGTTATAATAGCTGATACTAATATAATAAAGAATGCTCCTAGTATCTCATTTAAGTCCGGTTTCGGGGATCTTATAGGAAAGGTAACTGCTGTCAGGGACTGGGAGCTAGCGTACAAGCTGAAAGATGAGCCTTATAGCGAGTATGGAGCTTCCATGGCCCTTCTTAGTGCAGAGATAGCAATGAATCACTCAAGAGAGATAAAACCCGGTCTTGAGGAGTCGACGAGATTGCTTGTGAAGGCGCTCATAGGGAGCGGGGTGGCTATAAGCATAGCAGGAAGTTCTAGACCTGCAAGCGGAAGTGAGCACCTTTTCAGCCATTCTTTAGACATAATAGCAATGGAGAAGGGAAGAAAAAGTGCACCTCACGGAATACAGGTCGGAATTGGAGCTATAATGATGGCCTATCTGCAGGGTCAAGACTGGAAAAAGATAAGAAATAAGCTAGTTGAGGCAGAGGCTCCTGTGAAAGCTTCTGATGCTGGGATAGAAAGGGAAGATGTCATAAATGCATTAACAATAGCTCACAGAATAAGAAACAGGTATACAATACTGGGAGAGAGCGGACTAACTAGAAGTGCAGCAGAGAAACTTGCTAGAAACACTGGGGTCATAGAGTAGAATTTTAATTTCATGGTGCTATGCTAGTGTATGCCCAAATTCTCAGAGGCAATTGCACCCTCTCAGGCATTCTTATATGGGGAGCATGCTGTCCTGTATGGATCTCCAGCCCTTGCAATGAGTGTAGATGTCAAAACAAGAGCAAGAGTAACTGAGGTAGAGGATAGGATCATAGAGATAAGATCCGACAGATTCCCTGAAGGTCTGAGATGGAGATATGATGAAGAGCAGCCTGAAGAGAACCCTCTTCTCCCATTAGCATATGGGCTTAGAGATCTAATGAAAAGGTACGAGTTTAATAAAGGGCTTATAGTTGAGATATCATCTGATGTCCCAGTTAACAGTGGAATGGCGAGTTCTGCTAGCGTATCAGCAGCTATATCTGCAGCTTTCCTTAGTTTGGTAGGAGAAAGTCCGGAAAAATATCTTCTACTTGACATAGTCTATGAGTTTGAGAGAAGGATTCACGGAAGAGCCAGCAAGACTGGTCCCGCTTGTGCTGTTCTAGGAGGGCTGGTCTGGATTGAGTGGAGAGATGGCAACATGGAGGTAAGCAGGATAGATTCAAAGGATGACCTCTCAATTGTAATATCCTGCTCTGGACTGCTAAGCGAAACTAAGAAACTTGTATCAATGGTATCCAAGAGATATAATGAGATCAGAGATGTGATGGATAGGATAATGCATGCCATCTCTGCTTTGACAGTAGAGGGAAGAAAGGCCATAGAGAAGAGAGATCTAGTGAGGGCTGGTGAGCTTATGAACATAAATCATGGTCTTCTGAGTGCTATTGGAGTGTCAAATTATGTGTTGGATGAGATAGTTTGGACCATGAGAAGGCTTGGTGCATATGGTGCTAAGCTATCAGGAGCAGGTGGTGGAGGATGTGTTATAGGTCTGTCAGAGAATCCTGAAGTACTGGCGAAAAACTTATCAGCAAGCTACCCTTCCTTTGCAGCTAAGGTCTCACTAGAGGGAGTAAGGGTGATTAGGTGAGAATACTAGCACTTCATAGCGATTTCTTCAGATTTAGAGTTAGGCAAAAAGCTGTTGAGGCTGCTGAGGAACCTGAAAACAGAGAAGGAGAATTCTCAGATCTTTTAGTGCTTTTCACATCGTTTGAAAAAGGGGATTCTGAGGAAGAGATTTCTCTTGCCATAGAGGATATAAAAGATGTCTCCTCTAGAGTTGGAACCACATCTCTGCTTGTTTATCCTTGGGTTCATCTGACAGAAAATCCGCTTCCATTTTATGAGGCAAAAAGATTAATGAATCTCTTTGCAGAATCATTGAAAAAGGAGAATTTTTCTGTAGCAATTGCACCAATTGGTTGGTATAAGGAGTTTGAGATAAAGGTGAAAGGACATCCACTCTCCGAATCTCTTCGAGTGATAAGAGCCGGAGAAAGAAAAGCTGAGAGGGAGAAAGAGGCAGAAGAGCATGGAAGATTCGCCATATTGCATCCTGATGGAAGAGAGGAGGAGATAGGAGATCTGGATAGCATCGCAGATGAGGAATTAAAGATATTCATCAGAAATGAAGTATTTGGGAAAGTTCCATCCGGTGAAAAACCCCGCCACATAGAATTGATGAGAAGACTTGAGCTTGTGGATTATGAGAGATCTTCTGATATAGGACATTTCAGATTTTATCCCGCAGGAACACTAGTTAAGAGGTTGATAGAGGAACTCGCCTTGAATGTCGCTATTTCAATTGGAGCAATGGAGATAGAGACTCCCCTCATGTACAGGCTAGATGTGCCAGCTATAGCTGAACAAGCATCTAAGTTCAGGGAGAGAATGTACACAATACAGGTGGACAACAACCAGCTTATACTCAGATTTGCAGGGGATTTTGGACTTTTTGAGATGATGAAGGACATGAACATAAGTTATAGGCATCTTCCAGTTAGCTTTTACGAGATATCCCCATCTTTCAGGCTTGAGCAAAGGGGAGAAGCTGTGGGCTTGAGAAGACTCAGAGCATTTACAATGCCAGATATACACACGTTTGCAAGAGATATGAAGCAGGGAATCTCGGTCTACAAGATGTATTATGAAAAGTACCATAACTTGTTGAGAGAATTGGGGATAGAGTACGTTGTTGCCTTCAGAGTAGTTGAGAGATTTTATGAGGAGCTCAAGCCTGAGATAATTGATATGCTTAGAATATCTGGAAAATCAGCTCTTATAGAGATACTTCCTGAAATGAAACATTATTGGGCAATGAAACATGAGTTTCAGTTTGTGGACTCGACAGGAGGGAATGCACAGCTCAGCACAGTGCAGTTGGATGTGGAAGATTCTGCCAGATATGGCATATTTTACATAGATGAAAAAGGTGAGAGAAGACCTGGGATAATAGTGCACACATCAATGGGGAGCATTGAGAGACTCATATATGCTGTTCTGGAGACGGCAGCAAAAAGGGGAAAGAAAGGGAAGAAACCCATGCTCCCGTTATGGCTGTCGCCTACGCAAGTGAGGATAATCCCTGTCTCTCAAGAGCATTTAGCATATGCGGAGAAGATTCTGGATAGCATTAAGGATAGGGTCAGAGCAGATCTAGACGACAGGGAGATGACTTTATCCCATAAGATAAGGGATGCTGAGAGAAAATGGATACCCTATATCGTAGTTGTTGGTGCCGCTGAGGAGGAGATGTCAAAGATAAGGGTTAGAAGAAGATCTGATGGGGCTGATTACTACACAACTCCTGATGATCTAGTAAAAGAGATACTGGAAAACACAGAAGGCATGCCATTCAGGCGCATCAATGTCCCGGAAAGACTGAGCAAAAGGCCCATATTTGTTGGAAGCAGTTAAACTATTCTGTTTCATTGCTAGCTATCTAGAACCCTCTTCCAAGCTCTCTGAGTTTCCTTAGAATCTTCTTAGTTTCCTCCCTTATTTCTATTGCTGGTCTTAAGTCTACTGTTATTCTTCCGTTCTCCATTGCCTTTACATATGAGTATCTCATCTTTTCTCTGCAGATAGGACAGGCTGGAGGATGCTCTCCTCTGGGAACAAATCTGTAGACCAAATGCTCATCGCATATGTACAGATCTTTTGAACCTGATAATATTCCTCTCTTTGATATAGGCTTCCCTTCGACCTCTACGATATCCATTCCAAAATCCACTGGTTTTGCACCTGATATCCTAGTACCAACTCCAAAAGCATCTGCACCTGCCTCAGAGAACTTCTTCACAGTCTCTTCATTCAGACCTCCTGATACAAATATTTTAACATTATGGAAACCCCTTCTATCCAGTTCCCACCTGACCTCTCTTATTATCTCCTCCATGTTCCCTCTTCTCGACCCGGGAGTATCCAGCCTAACCCCATTTAATCTACTTCCTAGAGTTTCAGCTGCAAGTATTGATTCAGTCTTTTCGTCCCAGAAGGTATCCACTAATGCTATCCTCGGAACGTTTTCAGGTATTATCTCATCAAATGCCCTCCAAGCATCCTCTTGGTTTCCAAATAGAATTATCATAGCATGAGGCATTGTGCCTGAGGGCTCTATTCCGAGTTCTTTTACCAGTATGCCAGAGGAGCCATCCAGCCCACCTATGATCCCGGCCCTCTCTATGGCCAAGCTTATAGCGGGATGGTTTCTTCTTATCCCAAAGTTGATAACAGGTTTCTCTCCAGCGGCCATCTTCACCTTTGCCGCTGCTGTTGCCACACCAGATAAACTACAGAGAAAGCCAAGTATGCTCGTCTCCAGCTCACCGAACTCCTCGTAAGGGCCCTCTATTCTGGCTACTGGCATCTCCTTTTCAAAAAGACTTCCATCCAGCAACGTATATACATCCACATTTCTCCCCTCTAGAAGTCTCAATACCTCTTCCACACCAGCAAGAATCCCCCAAGACCAGTTGTTGGGAAGAGATCTGGCTGAGATCTCCATGGACACCCTTTTTGAGGCCAGACCTTTTTTCTTAAGGACTTCCATTGTTCTCACAAAGTAGACATCTGTAACCTTACCCTGTTTTATTTCATCCTCACTAACTACATAGAATTTTCTCATAAGGATCAAGAGAGGTGTGATTTGCTAAAAATATTAACCCTCCCTCACGGGCAATTTTTACCGTTGTCGGGTAGTTAGCATCCCGCTACCTGTTCCATCTCGGCAAAAGCTTCATTGATGGCTTTCAGGGGCAACGGAAACTCCCCTCATCCTGTGTACAATGCCCATTCGGTGCTAATATACCACCACATATCGGGCATAATAGGACAAGATCTTTCAATTTATAAATTTATCGTGCGAGCGCCACACCAAAAGTTAACTTTTTGGAAACTGCTGACAAACCTGAAAAATTAGGGCTGAGGCCAAAGAATACCGCATATACCAAGGAGAACAGGGATAAGATCAGATTATTGCATCAAAATTGTCTTCAGGAAAACTACAAGCACAAAAATTCGACGGCGGGGGTGGGATTTGAACCCACGACCTACCGGTTAACAGCCGGTCGCTCTACCGAGCTAAGCTACCCCGCCATTGCTTTCCTGTAATGTCCCACATAAAGGCTATATATATGCTTTTTGTCATGAGGTGATTTCTTAAATAATGCTAGATCATATATCCTAAACTTCTCTGCTCTCCCTGAGCAATAGCCCTCATCGCTTTTTTGACCTCCTCGAAGTAATTTAGAATCTCCTCTGTTAAGCTTGGTTTTACCACATCTAATGCACTCTCGAAGTGTCTCATACTCACTTTATCTGCATCTATGTTCTCTCTCATTGCATTAAGTGCTGCCTCTCTCACCAGAGCTGCAAGATCCGCTCCGCTAAATCCATTTGTTCTCAGAGCAATAGCCATCAGATCCACATCCTTCGCAAGGGGTACTTTTCTCGTCAAGACTTTCAATATTTTGTGTCTTCCTTCCAAGTCAGGAGGTGGCACATATATAAGCTTCTCCAATCTGCCCGGTCTGAGAATAGCTGGATCCAACAGATCTGGCCTGTTTGTCGCTCCTATAACTATTACATTCTTTAAGGCCTGTATTCCATCTATTTCCGTAAGCATCTGGCTGACAACCCTCTCAGTGACACCTGAGTCAGCATATCCTGCTCCCCTTCTCGGAAACACAGAGTCTATCTCATCTATAAATATTATACAAGGAGCAACCTGTCTGGCCTTTCTGAATATCTCCCTTATCGCTTTCTCGCTCTCTCCAACCCACTTGCTCATTATCTCAGGTCCTTTAACGCTTATGAAGTTTGCACCGCTCTCATTTGCAACTGCCTTTGCCAACAATGTCTTCCCAGTTCCAGGAGGTCCGTAAAGGAGGACTCCCTTTGGAGGCTCTATTCCAAGTCTTTTGAATGCATCTGGTCTCTTAAATGGAAGTTCCACAAGCTCT
>NZ_RCOS01000098.1 GCF_003947435.1 Candidatus Methanodesulfokora washburnensis | reverse complement strand
CTAGATGAATTAACAGAGGGAATTGAGAGGCTCAAGAACGGGGCTCTTATATCAGTACTCTCAATTGTTTTTGGAATGGCCGCTTTTCTGTTGCTGCTGGCTGTCCTTCCGCACATGAGTTTTCTCAACATATCACTATATTCAAATATAACTACAATGAATCGCACAATAATATCGATTTTCGAGAGAAAGCTGGTAGGGGCCCTCCCTTACATTGCTGTCAGTGGACTCATGCTCATCCTATCTGCAATTCTGGCCATAGCTTCCTTTGTCCTGTTCTTCATGGCCACAGGTAACTTGAAGAAGTACAGTGAGAAGTTCGGAATAGGAAGAATTGGGCTAATTATAGTGCTCCTCTCCCTGCTTTTAGTTCTTGTAGCAGTACCCTCTGCATTTCTGACAACTGGGATAAAGCATCTCCCATCTTTTCCTGTCCTCATGCTGATGACAATTGCTCTGGTATTTCTCTCCATCTTGCTTTCAGCAGTTGGTCAGATACTCTTCTCCATAATGTTGATTAGGCTTTCAGAGGAGAAGGATGTGGATGAAGGATTCAGGATAGCTGGAATCCTCTTGGCTGTAAGCGCTATCCTTATTTTTATACCATTCATTTCCATAGCTGGGTTAGTCCTTGACTTAGTTGCCCTAATACTGATCTACACTAGTGCCAAAAACTCTCTGAATAAGCTGAAATCGGGAATTATTGTCCCATAAACAGCATAGGCTAAGGCATCAATTTTCCTCTGCTCCACACCTCCGAGGGAAGAAGAGATGCTTTCTCCGGAAATATATCGGTATAAATTTCCACGTGAACAGGGAATGGTATGCTGCTTGCCATCCCCCATATCACAGCTTCATTGTTATCCAGACCTGGAAGATAGCTCCCAACAAAGTCCCCTCCCTCAGTGTACCTTATTATAGCATCCTGATCATTTCCATTCCTGAGCCTGAAGGCAGCAACTGTGTTGCACTGGCTTATCAGGCTTTTGCTCAGGTATGCAGGCCTCTGGCTTATCACAACAAAACCCATGTTGTATCCTCCACTCTGACTTATTGCCTCTACAAGAGCTTGGGCAACTCCTGTACTATATGGATCGCCAACTATTGGAGCATTTCTTTCAGGTGCAAAGTACTGCGCCTCCTCAACTAGAACTATTAAAGCAAAGTTTCCTTTCTTTCTGGAGTCAACTGCATGCTTCAAAAGCCTCCTTATCATATCTCTTGTCGCTATAAACTGATCCTCATAGTTTGCATCAATGCTGTAATCCACCACTGTTATGTTGTTCCCCTCGACCTCCTTCACTATATCTAGCTGTTCTTCATATGAAATCAGATCCTTTCCGAATCTTCTTACCCTAGCATCCAGCTCAATTAAGCTCTGCCTGTTCTTCCCTCCCATCTCCGCAACTATCTCCTTCGCCTTCCTCATTAAAGTGCTGCCGTCAAGAGGCAGGTTTTCAGCAGCTATCTCCTCCACAACAAGGGATAACAGCCTCCATACAGATGATCCTCTCGATATCCTGAGCTTTCTGGCTACATCCTCAGCTTTTAACAACTCTGAACTTGGAATGAACCTTTTATATTCGAATATTTTGGCTCCAACTCTCTCAAGACCCTCATACTCCCCTCTCCTATCGAGTATAAGAAACCTCGGGTTCATGTTCAGGGATCTCTTGACCAGATTTATGGCAAAACTGCTGTTGTGGACAAATATCCCGTTAGCTAAAAAGTTCTCAGTCCCAGGAACTGAGAGATCATAGACATAGCTATCTCCTTCCACCTCCCTGATCTCAACTATTCTGTCAAAGTCGACCTTAGACCTTATCATTTTGAGATACAAATCCACTATGGCCTTCTCCTCGCTTCTAGGATCAACTTCAGCTGAGGAGACCCTTCTCACTATCTCCTCGTATCTTCTTCTTTCAAAAATAAGGCCTCCTTTTATCCTCCTTTTTAGATCTGGGACACATCTTGGGGCATACATCTCAGCAGCTAGGTTTTCAACATGTATTCTGAGGGATGGCTCCCATATGAGGAACCCCCTTGGCGTGTGATTGAATGTGGGAACTCCAAGAAGAGAGAGAGCTATTCCAACCCTTTTGCTTCTGGCTGTTGGATCGTAATACCTCCTGAAGAGGGAGTTTGCGTCATCTATCCAGCTTGTCCTGCTGAAATATCCCTCCAGCGCCTTTCCCATTGCCCCTCTTATCCCGAAGATCCCCATGGGCTGATTGTCAAGGGAGAGTATGTAGGGAAATCCCTTTGAGACAGCCTCCTTCAACAGCTCATCCCTGAGCTCTAGGCCTCTCTCCAGCCTCCTGTACTCAACTCCAGCCGATTCCGCAACAAGAAATATCTCAGGATCATTTGAGTATATAAAAACTTCATTTCCATGAACCTCTCCATCAGCTATTGCCATCCCCATGAGCTCGGCAAGAGCTGGATCCACCCTCCTGTCAGCTGGTACCTCAATTCCCTTCGGGACTATCACCCAATAACTACCCTTTCTCATATCCTTAGGGCTTATTAGGCGTATTTTTGACCCATCCCAGACATAAAGGGAGTGATCCGGTGTCATTCTTATTTTTCTGCCATTTTCAGTCACTATTTCAACCATTCTGGCCGAGTTTCTGTGTCTTATCACTGCTTTTATGGGCATCCATACGGCCTTCATCATTCCAAGATCAAGGGAGACTGTAAAATATCTGTGGGGCTCGAGCTCAACTATATCATGCTTTCCGCTGCAGAGAGAATCTATTCTAACTATGGATATATCTGATCTCTCAACATCATACACGACTATCAATGTATCCCCTGACACGCTCTTTCCCGATCTCGTCATCCCTGTGACGAAGAGATGGCCCCTTGCTATGGAGTCCAAATCAAGGTAAAATGGTATTTCAGTGCCCTTTATCCTTCCTATCTCCACACTAGCTCTCCCATACCTTTCCCCCGAGAAAAATCTCCTTATGTCCTCCTTATCTGCCATGTAAACAGGGCTTGATGTCATTGGAGGGCTCTCAAGCCAGAAAAGCTTCTCATCTCCAACTCTCTTGTATCCAAGCACCTCACACTCAGCAACCAGATATTCCAGCTCGCTCTGATAATTTGAGTCAAATCCCAAGCTACTTGCTATTAAAGCAGTCCTTCCTATGTCCATCTCCTCATTCATTGAGTATATCCTGTTCACCCTGAGCATCACAACTGCATCCTCATACCATGGATGTCTTGTTGTGCAGAATGATCCTATGCCAACTCTGCTTCCTCTTTTTATCACAAAAAGTATTCTATCATGGGTGGATCTTGACATGACATATCCTATTGGTTCCATTCAATCCTCTCCGTACTGAGGGGAGAGAAACTGTATCACAGTTGGATCTCCAAGCTCCTTAGCAACTCTTGACATTGTCCTCATGTAGAACATCCTGTACACCTCATCTCCCACCTTGGAGAGCCTGTCAACTGCTGTTATTGGCAGTGGTATCCCGCTATCGGGAGTGCTTATGTTTGCCAGATGGGACAGGAGCTCTTCTGCTCTATCCACGCAGTACTCGGGCATGTCTATTCTGATCGGCTTTCTCCCAAGTTTTGCAAAGGAGGAGTATATCTCAAGTCCAGCTGGATCCACATTGACAAGCCTAGACCAGAGGACTATGTCATCCCACATCCAATCAGCTTTTATGGGCTCAGTATACTCCCCTCTGCTGAGAAACGCATCAGAAACAGCTAGATCTGATAGCCCGGATAGCTTGAGCTTCCTCGATAGAACAGAGCTTCTTATCCTCTTAACCACACCTAAAACAGGTATTCCAAAACTTCTGGCTTCATTCAGAAGGGAAACAAGCTCCGATCCTGCCATCTCAGCTAACTTTACCCCATCCTTGGAGAACCTCCTCATTAGATGGCTGAAGCCCATGTTCAGAGGGCCATCGAGCAAAACTGCATCAGCTGAGCTGAGAAACTCCCTAGCAAGCCTGAACTGAAGATAAAATCCGACTATTGAGGATATTCTTCTCCCTTCCTCCTCATCCATGTAGATATCTGGAACCTCCATTGTTGCAGCAATTGGTTCAGTCTCCTTTCTAGCCCCCCTGAACATCGCAGCAACTGCTATGACAACAGGCCTGAATCCAGCTGCTGTCTCAACACCATTGTATCCAGCATCCACAGCAACAGTCCTGAAGTTTGAGGAATCAACATCCACTGTTTTCATAATTCCTGCCATTTTTCTCAGGCTTTCCCTTGCAGATGACACCTTCAGAATGGAGCCCTTTAAGGCCCTTGAGCTTCTCTCTATATTCTCCTCTATGAGCTTTTTTATTGAGCTGTATGGCACTATTATTATGCTATCCTCCCTATCAGCCAAGTAGCTCTCCAAGGTGGCTTTTCTCATTGAGACACCTTATTATCCCAGTAGTACTTTTGTACATTTTCTGTTTATAAACTCTTTCCTTTGCTTCAACTCCATTAAAAAATATTTTTATGCAAGGAAAAAGAAAACTTTCGCAAAAGTTTTACTTAGAAATAAAAGGAAAAAGCAGAGACATAAAGTTTATATTGATCATCAAAGAAAATTTTACGATACCATGAGAAGGTCACTACTGGTATCGGCAACGGATTATGATGATAGCACGATAGAGGCAATTCTAAAGCTGGTAAAGCCTGATTTAATCTGTTTTATAGGAGATGATTTTAGAAGGACATTTGGAAATGATCTTATCGAGAAAATGAACTGGATGACAGGGGGAAATGTGGTGTGGATAGATTCGGATCTGGCTGATGTTCATGCAGTAATGGATGCTGTTGATGAGGCTGTTGGAAGGGCTTCAGCTGAGGAGGTGGATGAAGTTTATGTGAATGTCACACCAGGAAGAAGCCTCGCAAGCATAGCTCTCTACACCAAGGCCTGCTTGAGGGGATTTGTTGCCGTTGCGGAGGTGGATGGAAGGGCAATTAGGGTGCCGATTGTCCCGTATAATAGCCTACCATGGCAGGCATTGGAGATACTCAGGGTTCTTCATGAGGACTTCGATGGAAGGGCAAGCTTAGCAGATCTCTCCGGAAGAGTCAACTTGGGAGGGGAGGAGGGAAGGAGCAAGATAGCTCTAACGGATTACTACATAAACAAGTACCTGAAGGGAAAGTATGTCTCCGTGGAGCTCGTGGAGAAGAAGCTGTATGTGAACATAACAGAAGTGGGGGAGAGCATTGCGAGAAGGTATTCCGATTTTATGAGTTATGAGGAGAGAATGCCATTGAAGAAAAAGATGAAAAAGAAGATAGTTGAGAAGATCGTGGGAGATAAAAGTTAACCGTATAGCACTACTTTCATCCCGATTTCTTCGAATCTCTCCTTTATCTCCTTCATTCTCTCCTGAGATGGAGCGCTGTGAACAGTCATTTTGTAGGGCATTCCAAGTCTCTCATACTTCTCCTTTACGTCGTGAAAGGGAAGAAGATGTATTTCCTCCAGTTTTAGGCTTGCTAAAAATTCAGCTATACCATTTACATTGTGATCTGTATCCGTTATAGTGGGTATCACCGGAAGTCTGATTATGATGTCCTTTCTCCTTCCACTGTCAACCAGAAATCTGATGTTGCTCAGTATCAATCTGTTTGATACCCCTGTGTAAATTCTGTGCTCTTCATCCTCTATCAGCTTTATGTCATGAAGAAACAGGTCTATATCTTTCATCAGGGATGAAAGAATCTCCCTTGAGACAAATCCAGATGTCTCTACTGCAGTGTGTATATCCAGCTCCTTGCATGCCATCAGCACTTCCTTAAGAAATTCCGGCTGGAAGAATGGTTCTCCTCCGGTGAAAGTAACTCCCCCACCGGATGCATCATATAAAAGAGTGTCCCTCTTTATCTCCTCCAAAAGATGATCTACGCTTATCCTCCTTCCGACAAGCTTCAGCGCGCTGGATGGACATTGATTGCTGCAAATTCCGCATCCATCGCATATCTCTCTCTTTATTATGTGAACATCGTTCTCATCTATCTCTATTGCTTTTTTTGGGCACAGGCTGGCACAGAGATGGCAGTGAAGACATTTAAACTCGAAATACATCAACTGTAGCTTCTGCTCTATTCCCTCTGGATTTTGGCACCACCAACACCTCAGTGGACAGCCCTTCAGGTAGATGTTAGTCCTTATGCCCGGTCCATCGTGTATAGCGTATCTCTGAACATCAAATATCACTCCCTCCACGTAAATCTCCTCTTATAAAGCCATGTGCTCAGTTCTCTCTATTATCTCATCCTGCAATCCTTTTGGCAGGTTGACAAAGTAATCGCTGTATCCAGCAACCCTGACCATGAGATCCTGAAAGTCCTGAGGTCTTCTCTGGGCCTCTCTCAGCAGATCTGCGCTTACCACATTGAACTGAACATGATGTCCTCCCATCCTGAAGAATGTTCTTATTAGCTGGGCGAGCTTTCTTATGTTCTCCTCGCTTTCAAATATATCTGGAGTTAGCTTCTGGTTTAGCAGGGCACCTCCAGTCTTATCCCAGTCGCACTTCGCAACAGACCTGAAGACAGCTGCAATTCCTCTCCTGTCCATTCCCTGAACTGGAGAGACTCCCTCGGAAACAGGGAATCCTGATTTCCTGCCGTCAGGAGTTGCTCCGGTAACCTTGCCAAAGTAGACATGAACTGTTGTTGGAAGGAAGTAGGCTCTTCTGGATGCTCTCCTAACAGATGATGGTGGGTAGCTCTCTATCATTGCAACAACGGTGTCCACTATCCTCTTGGCTATCTCATCAGCATAGTCGTTGTCATTCCCGAACTTGGGCGTCCTATCCGGGTTGCGCAGTATCTCCCTGATGAGCTCATATCCATTGAAATCCCTTCTGAGGGCCTCAAGCAGGTCATCCATGGAGAAAGTCTTAGCATCGAAAACATGATATTTTATCGCAGCCAAGCTATCCGTGAGGGTTCCGAGACCAACAACTTGTATGTACTGTGTGTTGTATCTAGCCCCTCCAGAGTTGTAGTCCTTCGCTCTTTTAACACAGTCCTCTATCCACAGGGAAAGGAACGGAACTGGGAGGTATTTTGCATACAGTGACTCTATGATGTCGTTTCCCTTCATTTTTATGTCCATGAAATATTTGAGCTGTTTGAGAAATGCATTCCAGAGATCCTCAAAGCTCCTGAACTCCCTTGGATCTCCGGTTTCTATCCCTATTTTCTTTCCTGTCCTTGGATCAACCCCGTTGTTTAGGGTTATCTCCAGTATTTTCGGCAGGTTGAAATATCCCGTCAGGATGTATGCCTCCCTTCCAAATGCTCCTGTCTCAACACAACCACTAACTCCACATTTTCTAGCATCCTCAAGCGATTTTCCCTGCCTCAGCATCTTCACAATTGCTCCATCGAAGTTAAAGAACGGCGGCTCACCAAATCCGGGACCAACTACTTTTATGGCTTTTATCAGGAAATGATCCGGATTCTTCTCGCTTACAAGCACAGCAGTATTGGGTTGAAGAGTTCTCATCTCGTCCAAAACCTCCAGTATCAGATATGAGAGCTCGTTCACTCCATCAGATCCATCCTCTCTCAGGCCGCCTACATTCAGCTTTGAGAAATCGTTGTAAGTGAAGCTCTCCTCTGCTGTGACCCCTACTTTGGGGACAGCTGGCTGGTTATTGAACTTCAACCAGAATGCCTGCAGAAGCTCCTTGGCTTTCTCTCTGGTGAGCCTCCCCTCCTCTATATCCTTTTTGTAAAATGGATATAGATGCTGATCTATCCTTCCTGGATTGAAGGAATCCCAAGGATTTGTCTCATATGTTACCCCCACATGAATGAACCAGTAATGCTGCAAGGCCTCCCAGAATGTTCTTGGAGCGTGAGCTGGAACCCATCTGCATATTTCAGCCATCTGCTTGAGTTCTTGTCTCCTTACAGGATCTTTCTCCTCCTCAGCCATCTTTTCAAGCTTATCCGCATATCTTCTGGCATATATTAGTATTGCATCAGCAACTATGTCCATTGCCTTCAGCTCCTCCATCTTCTCATAATACTCAGGATCGGAGGGCTTCAGCTCCTCCATCTTCTTCCTGATCTCCTCCTTTATGTCGAGAACTCCCATTTTAAAGATCCTTTCCCCTCCGGCTGTGTGACCTGGAGCTCTCTGTTCCATGAACTCGGTCCAAATTCCTGCTTCATATGCGTCTATCCATTCCTTGGGCAGACTATCGAAGATGATATCCCTCATCGCCCTTCCTCTCCAGAACGGAATTATCTCATTTTTGTACAACTCCTTCGTCTCCTCATCCACCTTGTACGGCATGTTCTTTCTCGTATCCAGAATTTCCAGATCCTCCAAGCTGTGAGTGCATATCTCCGGATATGTAGGAACCTCTTTTACTCCGGTTCCCCTCAATCCAACTATAAGCTGGCCATCCTCGACAGGAAGGCTGACATTTTCCATAAGATACTTGAAGGCTAAGGCTCTTTGAACAGGAATGGACTTCCCCTTTGCCATATCGCTTTTGTAAAATTCTGTTATTAATTTGGCTCTTTCCAATGAGATTTTTACCTCAGTATTCACACTTTCCTCTCTGAGCTTAGCTATCCTCTCGTTTATCGGTCTTATTGAGGATCTTCTCCTTTTTAATTCTCTTTCAATCTTTTGCTGGGCTTGAACTTCAACAGAAGATAGGATACTCATACTCGGTTTGGGCGAAAGAATATTAAAAAG
>NZ_RCOS01000097.1 GCF_003947435.1 Candidatus Methanodesulfokora washburnensis | reverse complement strand
ATTTCACCAATTATATAAATATCTTTATTACTTCCAACTTTTTCAAAAGCGTCTTTTATATTACCTTCTTTTGATTGATACGCATGCGTACTCCAAGTAACTATAACCGGCTTTCCGTCAACTTTCCAATAGTTTGGCAAAGATGTGTAATTTGAAATTAAATCTTCAACAGCTTTAACAAACGCTTCTTTCACCTCCGGGTTATCAAAATTATATGGAGGGGGTTTCCCAGTTTCGTCAAGGAACGTACTACAGAAGCTAAATTTTATTTGGTTAAATAAATCAGCTTCCATATTTTTCTTAAACGTCTTTTCAAGCCCGATAAATGCTACTTTTGGATTATGATAAGGATATGGAAATAAAAAAACATTTATTCCATGCCCGGTGGCCCAATCAACATGTTTGTTAAAAACTATGTTATCATCAGAATAATATAAACCTAATAATGGTTTATCTGGCAAATCTTTTGGTATACCCTGTCCAGGAGTATACCAATTATAGTAATGAGCTGCTACTATTATTCCTTTGTCATACAATTCTTTCCCAAAATTTTCAAACTGTCTTATATAAGGTGTTTTCACTTCTACCATTTTTTCATTCCCAGCAAGGTCTCTAACCAAAGCAACTATTTTGTACTCTCTACCACCAACAATATCTTTTATTGGAACTGAAAACTTTTCTTCCAAACTGTCAAACTTTCCATCAACAGGAGTTAAGACGAAATTTCTCTCTTTATCTGGAGGAAATACCTTGGGATAATCCTCAGGCCTCATCCCATATTTCTCAATCATGTATGTATATTCAACAGGTATGAATCGAAGTTCAGCATAGGAAATGGGAGTCTTATCATCTCTAGCGGTAAAGGTCACGTTAATATCGTAAATTTTATCCAGATTTTCCCTTGTAGGAGTCCAGCTCAGATTTACTATTGAAGGTAAAGTTGGATTGACAAATCTATCGTCGAACAAATTTTTCTCGGGATCATCAACTCTGTTATCCGAGAGGATATTATCCAGAATCATATTCACCTCTTTTGAGTTCCTTTTGTCCTGTGGCAAACTTGCATATAGATCTACCAATTCTTTTGAGCTCTCATCGAAGTCAACATTCTTAAATCTCAAAGCCTCATTCTCAGGCAGCTTCTTCAAAGCATAAGCAAGGAGATAGTTTGGCTTGTTCGGATCTGTTCCGTATTCTCTCTCCTTAATATCTGGAATTCCATCGTTATCCGAATCCCTGTTCATGTAGTAGACAGCTAACGAGGAAGTGAGAATTAGAACAAGAACCAAAGTGAGCAAAACAAGAGCCCTCAAGCCAATCACCCTCTTGCTGGTTATCAGCTTGGGGATTTCATATATAAATTTTTGTTCATATGCCCGCACATAATTTTTCTAAATTTTAATTTTTTCTCATTAGTATGTTTCTGAGAACCTCAAGATAGGCAAAACCATCTTTTGTATCTGGCTCTATGTGGTTGTGAGCGAAGAACTCGTTAAAATGACCAACAATTACATGATTTCCGTATTTTAATGCTATCGAGACCAATTTGCCATATCGCTCTGCACTCCTCTCGAGAAAAGGTGCGTTGAAATTCGGAAATAATTTAAAGTAGAGATATGGCTCCCATCCGGGGTTGATCGATGGAATTAGGTCGTGATTGTATTCATCCGTATGCGATTTCCATAATCCAAGTGCTTTATCCGTATAGCTCACAAAATCCCTTCTCGCATCAGGGTCGCCGTAGTTATTGACCCACATGTCATCCGCAGAAACGGCATCGAATGATCTGAGCAGCTCCATCATCTTCTGGTCTGTGGGTGGAAGAAAATTTCCCAGCGCATCGCAGATCAAATATAGCTGATGGGTTTTTGCCGCTTCTCTGAGCTGTTTTAATGCGCTTTGAACATCACCGATGAAAAACCTCGATGCATCAAAGAACACGACTTTTCCACCCTTTACCTCTAGGTAAGAGGGATGAGAGAAGTAGTTCTCGGCAAGATAATTAAAGTCATTGATAAGCTGCTCCCTATTGGTGGAATCTGACAGGTTAAATTCTCCCTTCTCATTTTTCTTCAACCTTCCCCCGGATTCATACAGGATGGCGAATTTTATTTGGCCGATAAGTTGATTTCTCAGAATTTCCTTCAGGACCATGTCATTGAATCCCCCGGGACCTCCTGCATATCCCCAGCTGATTAGGAAATAGTCTATTCCATGGCCAGTTGCCCAATCTATATGCTTACTTATCAGTATAGGGTCATTGGAGGCATAGTGCCCCAAGAGAGGACTTAATCTGTACCCTAAGGATTCCCACTCCTTTTCATTAAACCAGAAGTGAAACCAAGGATCATCTTCATTATACCATGGATAATAAAAGGCTCCAATTAATATATCATCCAAAGGAGCTATGTTCTCATACTGCCTTATGTAGGGAGTTTTTACCTCTTTTCTCAGGATTCTCCCAGCAGAATCCTCCCCCTCAGCCGATATTATGTACTCCCTTCCCCCAGCCAGATTAGTGAAGTTCACCGATATATTTCCTGGCTGCAGGTCAACTGATCTTATGCTCTCATTCGGGAAAACTGCTGAGTAATTCTCCTGTCTCATGCCATAGCTGCTGATGAAGTAGCTGTATTCAACTGGAATTAGCTTTAATTTCAGCCATTTTAGCTGATCCGCATTCTTCACTTTTATTTCCACCCTTATGTCGTATATCTTGTCGTTCACAATCCTGATAGGCTCCCAGCTCAGGGATATCTCATTTTGAGATATATTTGAGGTCGATTGTTTTTGTGTCTCAGGTGTTTTTGGCATCTCAGATGGTTTTGATATCTCAGGAAGCCCCATTAAAATAGCAATCACTATTATCGCAGCAATAACCAAGATCGCTTTCTGATATGACCTCAACGCGAACACCCCTTCATATATTATATTTTTCTAATACCTCTTTGAGAGCTAGAAGCATTCCAAAACCATATTCGGAGTCGGGTTCTACCAATGCTTCCTCAAAGAAATTATTAAACTCTGTAATGAATAAGATCCTATAATTCTTGTCCAAGTATTTCAGCTCAAACTCAAGCCTTTCCTTAAATTGTTGCGGATTTCTCTCTATCCTCGGCCATTCCGGATTTCCCCAGAGAGCATACCTGTAGCTTATGCCGGTAGTAACAGATGGGATAAAAACTAACTTGTTATTACAGAAATTAGACCACTTTTCGTTTCCAATCTTCTTGAATTCCAACCACTTTCTGTTATCTACAGGGTTTTCCACCTGAGATCCCTTGAAGTAATTTCTGTACCAAAGAAAACCATCATATAAACCGGCAGCAGGCATAATAGCATCAAACTGCCCTGCAGCATCTCCCCACCTCACAGCTAAAGGATTATTTTGGGGAAAGATGGTCTCAGGATCCGCTAGGGGATGAGCATGATCGCTTACCAAAAATAGATTGTATCTTTCCTTCAAAATTCTTATCTGTGAAATATCTCCGAAGAAGCCCTTGCTTTCATAGATGTACAGCAGAGGTCTGTTACCTATTCTAAAATATGATGGATGACTAAAATAATTTTCGGCTAGGTAGGAAATATCGTTATTTAAAATTTTAACATTTTCTGGATCGGAGAGATTCCACCCTGGATTGGAATTTTTCAGCCTCCATATCGTTTCATAGAGAATTGCAAACTTTATATTTCCTCTTTTCACAAGGTCTGCATTTAGAAAGTAGTACTTCAGCGCTTCATCTTGATAATCTTTGCCTGACCACTGTATGAGAAACAGGTCTATCCCATGTCCTGTAGCCCAGTCGATGTGTTTATTGATTACTAAGATATCCTTTGAGGAGTAATTTCCAAGTAGTGGAAACACATTGCCTTTATAGCTTTTCCAATTATCACCCTTGCCCCACCACAGAAGATATAAAACACTCACTGTAATATTATCTTTCTTTGCAATGTTCTCAAACTGTCTTATGTATGGCGTTTTCACCTCAGCAGTCCTCTCATTTCCAGCTGAATCCCTAACCAAAGCAACTATCTTGTACTCTCTTCCACCAACAATATCCTTTATTGAAACTGAGAACTTTTCCTCCAAACTATCGAACTTTCCATCAACAGGTGTTAAGATGAGAACTCTCTCCTTATCTGGTGGAAAGACCTTAGGATAATCCTCGGGTCTCATCCCATATTTCTCAATCATGTATGTATATTCTACAGGAATGAATCGAAGTTCAGCGTAGGCTATTGGTGTCTTATCATCTCTAGCTATGAATGTTACATTAATATCATAGATTTTATCTAAATTTTCCCTTGTTGGAGCCCAATTTAAGTTATCTATCGAGGGTAAAGTTGGATTTACGAATCTATCGTCGAACAAATTCCTCTCATGTTCATCAATTTTGTTATCTGCGAGTATATTATCCAGAATCATATTCACCTCCTTCGAGCTTCTTTTATCCTGTGGCAAACTTGCATATAAGTCCAACAAGCTTTTTGAGCTCTCATTGAAGTTCTCAACATCCTTAAATCTCAAAGCCTCATTCTCGGGCAGCTTTTTTAAAGCATAAGCAAGGAGATAGTTTGGCTTATTGGGATCTGTTCCATATTCCCTCTCTTTAGAATCAGGGATCCCATCGTTATCCGAATCCCTGTTCATGTAATAAACAACTAATGATGAAATAAGAATTAGAACAAGAATTAAAGCGATCAAAACAAGAGCTCTCAGGTCACCCACCTCTCAACACATCCTTTAGAATTTCCAAATAGGTAAAGCCATACCCTTCAGAAGGTTCTACTTGTGTGCCTTCAAACCATTCATTGAACGAAGTGAGAAAAACTATTTTCGGACTAAAGGCTTTATTAACCTCCCGTAAATATAATCTGAATCCGTCCAAGGATCTATAGATCACTGGAGCTTTAACAGTATTCCTATAATCGTACCTATTATCTTCACCCGGGGCAATTGTTGGAATAAACGGCTTCCCATGTTCTTTACATATCTTCTCTAGACCTTTCATCCAGTTAATTGTATAAGGAACATCCTCCTCAATGCCCATATCCCTTGTTGTTTTATCGTTGAGGAAAGGGCTATAATGATATATCGCATCACTAGAGTAAAATACCTCCATTTTGTGAAAAATATTGATGTCATCGCTTACTATGTAGAGATCCGCTCCCAGTTTACTTCGCGAAAATCCTCGCACTTCTCTAATTGCCCTTTCTATGTTTTCCTGGGTAGATATAAATCTATTTGCTGCACCCCAAAGGACTACAACCGGTTTTCCGTCAACTTTCCAGTAATTTGGCAAAGATGCATAGTTAGAAATTAAATCCTTGATAGCTTTGACAAACTCTCCTCTTACTGTTGAATTATCAAAATTGTAGGGAGGCAGACCAGCTTCATCGACAAAAGTACTACAAAAACTAAATTTTATTTGATTAAATAATTCAGCCTCCATATTTTTCCTAAATATTTTCTCTAGCCATGTAAATGCTATTCTTGGATTATGATATGGATATGGAAATACAAAAACATCAATTCCATGGCCAGTTGCCCAATCAACATGCTTGTTAAAAACTACGTTGTCATCCGAATAATATAGACCCAATAATGGTTTATCTGGCAAATCCTTTGGTATATCGTACCCTTTAGTATACCAGTTATAGTAAAAAGCGGCAACAGTAATGTTATCAGTTTTAGCAATGTTCTCAAACTGCCTTATATAAGGTGTTTTCACTTCAACTATTTTTTCATTTCCAGCTGAATCTCTAACTAAAGCAACTATTTTGTACTCTCTACCGCCTACAATGTCTTTTATTGGAACTGAAAATCTCTCCTCCAAGCTATCGAACTTCCCATCAACCGGTGTTAGTATAATGTTCCTCTCCTTATCTGGTGGAAACACTTTCGGATAATCCTCTGGTCTCATCCCATATTTCTCAATCATGTATGTATATTCAACAGGAACAAAGCGAAGCTCGGCATAAGCTATTGGTGTTTTATCGTCTTTAGCAACAAATGTCACATTAATATCGTAAATCTTATCCAAATTTTCCCTTGTTGGAGTCCAATTTAAGTTATCTATTGTAGGTAAGGTTGGATTGACAAATCTATCATCGAATAAATTCTTCTCGTAGTCATCAATCACGTTATCAGAGAGAATTTTATCCAGAAGCTCATTCACCTCCTTCGAGCTTCTCTTATCCTGCGGCAGACTTGCGTATAGGTCAACAAATCCCTTAGAGCTCTCATTGAAGTTCTCAACATCCTTAAATCTCAAAGCCTCACTTTCAGGCAGTTTCTTCAAAGCATAAGCGAGAAGGTAGTTCGGCTTGTTCGGATCCGTTCCGTACTCCTTCTCCTTATAATCGGGGATCCCATCTCCATCCGAATCCCTGTTCATGTAGTAGATAATCAGCGATGAAATAAGAATCAAGATAAGAATTAAAGCAATTAAGATGAGGGGCTTTCTCAAGCCAATCACCTTCGCAATATTTACCTCTCCTTCAGAAGCTGTTGAGTTGTACCGCTCAGGTCTATCGGTATTCTGCCTTCCATCCTCTCAAGCTCGAACAGCCTGTCAACTTCCCTGAACACCTCAGATAAATGGGCTATTCCAGCGATGATAAGCTCCCTTATTGCCTCGCTTCTCGACCGAAAAATTCCGTGCTCAACAAGCTGATCTATCTGCTTCAGCTCCTGCTCCCTCAACCTCACGGGAACCTTGCTGACCATACGTACACTAATACGTATTTGCATATAAACCTTTTCAACAGTTCAGCAGGCTTCTGCTGGAAATAATAGGATTTGCACTTAGCGAGTGAGGAGCTTGAGGAGTCCTTGGGAAATTCCTAGATCATAATATATTGGATTCAGTGAACTGATAGCAAGGCTTAAATTTGAATCCATCCAATTTTGTTGATGGAAGTTGACAGAAGGGCTAGAAGAAGGATCAAGTTTATAGGCTATTTGAGACCAACAGGCCGAAGGATAAAGTACATCAGGGTAGAGAGATGGGAATAAGAGTGAGGATCAGGTTGTTGATGGAGGAGAAGGGGATGGAGACAGCTGCTCTCGTGAACTCTGGTTTTGAGAGCTCGGAGCCAGATATCTGCATCCCCATCGGCTTAGCAAAGAGGATGGGCTTGTGGCCCTCCTTGAAGTTTGAGAGCGAAGAGGCATCCACAGCTGGAGGGGAGGTCTCTATTTTCCGCCTTCCAGTGAAAGCTGAGGTGCAGTTGATTCTAAACGGTGAGGTGAGGGCAAGCTTCCCCTGCAACATAATAGTGAATCCATATGTGGAGGAGGTTTTGCTCAGCGATTACCTGATAGATGAGCTGGGAATCATTCCAATAAGCTTTAGAAAGGGGCTTTGGAGGCACAGAACTGATAATGAGGATGTTGTGAGGGAAAGCGAGGGACCCCAGTACTGGAGATAGCACTGTGCAGATTGGAAAAAGCACTCGCATAATGTATTGAAGGAATTAGAGAAATATGCAGCTGTAGATTGTTTGGAATGTTCGAAATAGAATTCCCGTTTTTGAGAGAAGTTCATGACTGCATAGTTTATGTAGGTCAAGCTGGGTTTTTGATCTCCACTGGAATTAAGAGTCTCTGGGCATCCTTTCGACAGGCTCTATCCCTGTACCTTCTGTTAGATTCATAAATTCACAATCTCATATCCTAGATAGAGTAGTCTTTTATAAGAATCATGGATAATTCCCCTACCAGTATTGGGGCTTCTCGCTGTACCTTATCTTATCAGGCGGGTCATCAAAAAACCTCCACTTCCCCGATCCAATGGCAAGCAGGACTAGACCGAGCTCCTCTGCTAGTTTATCGCTTATCAGGACCTCCTCCTCTATCAACGATATGATTGCATCTGAAAGCTTGGGACCAACCTCTCTGTCGTTTGTCAAAACCCAGACATCTAGGGCATCCCTCACCAGAAAAACCCTTGAGGGACCTCCAGCAGTTCCAACCTCCATTATGCTAGATGTGATTGGAGGAGGGTATAGGGAGATTTGCTTGGCTACAGAAATAGGTATCAGGATCTGCGGGCTTTCAGCCTCAAAACCGCTGTTAACAAGGGCTGAGACCTCGATAACCTGCTGTGAAACTCTTGATTTAACCCTCAGTCTTACCCTTACCGCCATGCTCACGCCTCAAGGGATAGATATGGCCGATCCTTCCCCTCCTTAGCGGGTAGATATGGCCGATCCTCGGCCTCATACTACATTGATGGGCTAGGTTTTATTAAACTTTTTGCTAGGAGAAGCGAGGATCCATCCAGATATTGTTTCAGGAACTGCAGCTCTGATTTCCTCTGTGATGAGTTTTTGTTCAAAAAATGCTTGAGGAAATGCTGAAAGATGCAGGGAATAAGCATGGAGAAAGCTGCTAAAATATTTCAAAAATATTAAAAAAGGTTAGAGATAACCCGCATTTAACCCTCTTATCCCATTCTTCCAGCTTCTTATCAGCCCGGCAATGTGGATAAATCCCCTCTCCTCAGCCATATCCGCTGGTGTCTTGCCCTCCTTATCCATAGCATCTGGATCAGCACCGCTCTGGAGAAGCAACCTGACCACATCGGTGTGTCCTCCCAAAGCGGCCCTGTGCAGTGGAGTTGCACCATTCTTGTTCTTTGCATTCACTCTCGCACCTCTCTTAATCAGCAGATCAGCAGCATAAGCATGGCCCCTCCATGAGGCATAGTGTAGTGGGATGCAGTCATCCTTATCCCTTGCATTGATATCAGCTCCTCTGTCAATCAGGGATTCAATTGCATCAACATGGCCATTCAGTGCCGCATAGTGCAGTGGAGTTGCACCATTCTTGTCCCTTGAATTTACATCAGCCCCTCTGTCAATTAAAAGCTCTATGACATCAACGCGGCCGCTGCCGGCAGCAGCATGGAGGGGAGTGAAACCATCACTATCCCTTGCGTTCATATCAGCCCCTCTCTTGATCAGCAGATCCACAACATCAGCTTTACCTCCAAATGCCGCATATTGTAGTGGAGTTGCACCATTCTTGTTCTTTGCATTCACTCTCGCACCTCTCTGAATCAACAGATCCACAACATCAGCATGGCCTCTAAGCGCAGCATAGTGCAGTGGAGTGCAACCATCCCCATCTTCTGCATTTACATCAGCCCCGTTATCGATAAGGGATTCAATTGCATCAACATGGCCATTCAGTGCAGCATAGTGTAGAGGAGTCGCACCGTCTTCATCCCTCTCATTCACCTCCGCTCCTCTCTCAACCAGAAGCTCTATGACATCGGCTTGACCTCCGAATGCAGCAGCATGCAGAGGAGTGGCACCAACTTTATCCTTCATGTTCACATAAGCTCCTCTTTCGATCAAAAGCTCGACTAAATCAGTGCGTCCGCTCAGTGCAGCATAGTGCAGAGGAATTGCACCGACCTCATTTCTAGCATTCACCTCAGCTCCTCTCTCAACCAGAAGCTTGGTTGTTTCAGCACGCCCGTTGAATGAGGCATAGTGCAGTGGAGTGAAGCCCATCCTATCCCTGACATCCACAAACGCGCCCCTCTCAATCACCATCTTAACTACATCAGTGCGTCCACTGAAAGCAGCATAGTGCAGAAGAGATGCGCCTATGTCATCCCCTACAAAATCATCGACCATGGTGTCATCAGCACCATTAGATGCATCCCTGTGTAATTCAGACCTCTTCATATGACCACCTCCTGTTTCCCAAGACATCCTAAAGTGGAGTAAATATAAAGCATCTTGTTCAAACTCCAAACGAAAAAGTCAACGGCAGGGCTTCTAAAGCTGAACAGAGCTTCAGATTAATTGATTTTATAATATATTTAACTTATAAGTAGCAATACCTTTATAAGCTCATTGACTTTATTCCGAAATAGATTTACCGTTAAGCTGTTTAATATCCTTTTCAGCTGGAGAGGAAGATCCCAGCTATCAGCTTCTTCTCGGCTCAATGCTAAGGAGCAACAGGGAGTAAAGCAAAAGTATTGTGGCCAGAATTGGTATGGGAATCAGGCTGTGGATCCAGGAGGAGCCAAGTGTGTCTATCCACTGCATCATGGACTGCATATTTGAGGTGGCTATAGCCTCCCCAGCTATGTCCCTAGTTAAGGATATTGTCACAGCTGATTTGAGGAATAGATAGACCGTCAGCATAAACGAAAGAACGCTTATTATGATGCCTATGAGGCCGAATGTCCTATAACGGTTATTCATATGGAAAATATATTCAAGACCTTTATAAAATTAATGGTATTTGTCGTGAATGAGCAGAGGGCATTAACTGCTCTCCAAGCTCTCTGTTTTCTTCCTGTAGTACTTAGCGATTGCATCAATTGCATCTATTAGCTTTAATGCTAGATAGAGGATGAAAGCTATTATCAATACCGGAAGTACTATGAGGATCAACGGCAGGATATCCATCAGCTGATCACCTTACATAAACATCTTTCCCAGTTTCCATATAAACACATCGCTTTCTTATGTTTTTATTATAATACCAGAGAAAAAATTATACAGCATATATATTGTGAGGTGTAAAGTCTCAGGTGCAGCGATCTCCAGTTGATGTGCTGAATGGCTTGAGAGAGTTGAGAGCAGCTGCGCTACTGCAGATAGCAGCATCAATACTCGTGGGAATTTCAGGTTTCATGCAGCTTCCACTTCCATTCAATTTCGAACCTCTTGCAGTGGGATTATCCCGGTCTGTTTTGCTGGTTGTAGCAATGATACTCGCCATAATCAGCGTTTATTTTTATCTTCTCCCTTCAGCAGAGCAGTTTTCTTTGCAGAAACCGGAGGAATTCTCAACTCCCTCAAAGCTAATGAGAGCAGGATATCTAGGAGGTGTTACATTGATATTATTATCAAATTTAATAATTATTGTAGGTGTAACAACGATGGGGAGCAGTGGGAGCTTGGGAACAAATCTTGCTATTCTGGGAAGCTTAGCCCTTGCCATAACGGGAGGCATAATGCTCCTTGCAGGATTGATAGGGATAATAATATACTTCCTCAGGCTCAAAGACATGTTCAACTCAACGCCATTTCTGATAACAGCGATTTTGCTGGCAGCATCCGTGCTTATACCGGTAGGCTTCATAGCATGGATTCTCGCATTTGCTGAGGCAAGCTTGCTGGAAAAGAAGATCTCAGTGAGATAGCACTAATTTTATTCTTCACACTCTTCTTGAACATCCTCAACCATCTATCGGGATTCCTGTGTGAGTCCCCTTAGCCATAATTCCCAGTTCAGTAAAATATGTTAGCAAATGCCATTCTTATGTTTTCCTGCTCGATTTCCATCGCCTGAATTCCCCCGCTGCCAGTTTCAATTAATTATAAGCAATGTTTGCGCATCATTCATAACAACAGGATGATCAGGCTCATTACAACTGATACTATGAGTATGATGTCAGCAATCCATCTGATCCAGCCCAGACTCTTCCTTATCAGCTCCAGTGTTCTCCTTATCTCTCTCAAATCCTCCTCGCTCATCCCACAATTATGGCGGGCATTCCTTATAAATCCATCTCCTCAGTCCTTCCTAATCTTTAAGCCTTATTATATTCTGCATAAAGTTTATATAACATATGGCCACAGATTATTGATGACACCCCGGAGGATATTGGAGCTGATAATATTATTATTTATATTAGTTATATTTTTAATTTTGTTTTCAATTCTATTCTTCATGCCCTCCAGATCCGAGATTCATACAGAGCTCTCTCAAGCTGTCAATGTCGTCTCATTCCCTCCCAGATGGTCAGTTCCCAAGTGGTCTGTTGAGGAGGATCTCATGAGCAAGACATACAATCTTGAGGAAATGAGGATCACCTTGCTTGTCAGAAGGCCTTTTGTCTGCCTTTCAGCTGAAATTGGGAACGAAAGCCTCGTGAATGAGTCCTCCATAAAATCTCTCCTTCTCCTGAATCCTCCCTGCTATGGAAATTATTCGCATCTACCTGAGGAGTGCGTTAAGAGATGTATTCCCGGTCTCTTCCTTTCGGTAGAGGGAAATAGAACAACTTGGGAGCTTCTTCTTGGAAACTTCACCGATAGAATACTGATCATCAACGATGGAAAGGAGAGGATCACGATAGAATCCATAAGGACGCAGTCAGGCGAGGAGATCTGGGGGCAAGTTGAGGAAGTGCCAGCATAGTTGAGAAAGAATTTTTGCATCAAGGCAATTTGAGCAGGCCACTATCCAGCTGGCAGTATCACTGTGATTATCTGCACATTTGCCACCACAGGCCACTTGTATGGCCTGATGTGAATGTAGTAGTATCCGGAAGCCAGCGTAATAGATTGATCAACGTAGAGCTTGTTATCCCACTCGCCGATGGTCTGGTAACTCCTCCAGATGGAGTAGAATTTGGCTGAGCACTCAGGTGTTCTGTTGAGGGGACTCATCATCTCAACCTTGACTGTAACTGGAACCGGATCAGAAGTGCTCAATGATTTTGCGTTTATTCTCACCGTTACCTCCCCCTTGTGATCGGGTGGGATCACGATCGGGAAGTAGGCATCCACATATTCTAGGGTGAAGTAACAGTCTCCACTGAAGGAATCGATGCTTTCAAATGCAGATGTCACATCAAACGTGGATGTCACATTTGATCCTCTCCTCAAGCTTTCATATTCGCCTTTAAGGACATTGTACCTGCTCAGGAGGTCATTGTACTGTTTCTTCAGGGTGTTGTATTGGCTCAGAAGGCCTGAGCAGTTGTTCATGAACAACTCGCACCTAGCCATCTCCATCTGGCTTTCACTGAGCTGCCAGAAGGAGGAGATGAGGTTTCCGTATGAGGATCGCAGGATTTCATAGTTCCGGTGCTCCATGTAAAGCAAGGAGCAGAGAAGGATGATCACAACGATCCCGATTGACATCCCAACGAGCACAACCGCACGGCTCATCTCTGGTCCATAAGCATACCGGCAATTGCATTAAATCTTTTTGTACAGGGATTAACAATGATAATGAACATAATACTAAATTTCTCATCTACAGAAAATTTATATAGATACACGTTCTCCATATATGGTGAGCTGGAAGATCAGAATTCTCCATATTACGCTGTGGTTCCTGTGCTTTCTCTCCTACTTTATGCCATGGGCCGGTGTGGGAAGCGGCATATTCATGCCATGGATCAATGCAGGAAGTGAGGTTTTCACCGGCTGGGATTTTGTATTTCCGTTCAGCATTACCTACTTGATAGGCCTTCTTCTCGGGCTTTTTGCTGTTGTCAAACAGAGCAAATTTCTCAACATTGTCAGCGGAGTGCTGATGATCCTAGGTGTTGTGGGGGCAATAATAGGAATAGCTCAAGGGGCTTTTGTCAGCGATCCATATTGCGATAAGATGTTCGGGAAATGGGGACTGGCGCTTGCATCAATTGCATCCACAATATACACTCTCACGGGAATTGCTATGATAACTTCGGAGAAGATGCCTCCTGAAAGGAAGCATCTGAAATCCGCTCTCATATATCTGATTTTTGCTGTGGTGCTTGCGGGAGCAGTTGTCCTCCTCATGGATATGGGAACGGAGTGGGGTCTCTCTTTTGCCTTGAGATCCATCAGCATAGCTGATCGCTGTGGCTTTCCATCGGTTATGATCTCATTTGATGCCAAAGAATATCCAATTTATTTTCGCCTTTTAACACCAGATGGAGCTGAGATATTCCATTATCATGTTGCCAGCCCCAGAAAGGTCATCTACATGCCAATCGAAGAACAGAACAAACACCGTTTGTTATACAGGACAAACATTGTGGGGCCCAGAAAATACTTAGTTGAGATAAATCTAATCTACAGCGGGGAGATTTTAAGCAGGGAGATAGAGATAAAGGGAGCAAGGGCGGATATAAGGGTATTGAACGTCAGGGTTGAGAGATCCTCTCACCTCATTTGCAATTCCATCAGCTGTCCTGTGATAAGCGAGGTCGATGTTGAGGTGAAAAATGATGGCGATGTCCCGCTATATTTCGAAACCTTAAAACTCCTTCTGGATGGAAAAGAAGTGCCATTTTATATCACTAAGGGAAGAGCATCGCTCAATCCAGGGGAGAGTGAAATACTTTACCTGAAGCCCATTGAAATACCTGCGAATGAGGCCCATGTGATTGAGATCCTGATACCGGAAGTAACAAGCATATCATACAAGTTTGAGCCCTGACATCATTTTCTTCATTTTTAGTTTTCCAAGCTATTTCTGATAGCTTCATTATCAGTATCGCACTATCTTTCTCACGATTCGGCAAACTCCTCGATTTGAGAATTTATTAAAAGATTAAATATTAATCTTCCACTCAAGAGAGGTTGTCAAGCTTCTAAATAAGATTATAAATCGGGGAAGATAGGCCTTGAAATGAGCGAAAATGAATGGGATATGGTTGCCCCCTGTGGGCTTTACTGCGGGGAATGCACAGCTTTTATCGATGGGAGATGCGGTGGTTGCAGGTCAAACAAGGGTTTAAGCAAGGAGTACAGAAAATATTGCAAAATTTATAAATGCTCATATAATAAGAATATAAGGATCTGCTTGGATTGTAGCAAGTTTCCGTGCAAATTATTTTATTTCTTTAGAGCCGAGAGGCTGGAGGAGAGCTCCTGGTTTCTGGATGTATGGGTCAACATGAAGCAGATCAAGGGGATAGGCTTGGAAAGATTTCTCAGGAGAAGGATAAATATATTGACAGGGAATATGTGCTACGCAAAATTGGGATTCGAAGCAATAGTTGACGTTGCAATGTGACAAGGAACGCTCGCCAACCACTTTTATAGATTATGATTTATTTAATTCTCCTAGAGGATCAATATCTTATGATCTTGATAATAATGAATATGCTCCTCATTTTGGAAAAATAGAGGATAGGACTGGGAGATCATAACAGTGGTGGAGAAAAGCGCAACGTACACAAAAGAATAAACCCGTAAGATTTTTGTTTCCACATGACAGCTATGCGAGATGAAGTTCACGATAATCTTGAGGAAGGAAGATGAAGGAGGGTATTCCGCTCAGTGCTTAGAGCTTCCTGGATGTATAAGCGAAGGAGAAACAAGGGAGGAAGCTTTAGAAAACATAAGAGAGGCAATTAAAGGTTATCTTGAGGCTTTTCCAGAGGAAGTTGAAAAAGCAGAGAGAAAGAAGGAGCTGGTGGAGATAGTTGTCTGAAAGGCTGCCATCTACTTCTTGGCAGTTGTGAAGGCACTAAGCAAAGCAGGCTTCAAGGTTGTTCACCAGAGAGGAAGTCATATGTACCTGACGGATGGAAAGCACAAGATCACAGTACCTAAGCATGATCCTATAAAGAGAGGCACTCTGCTCCCGGTACCAATCTGGCTTCACAAAA
>NZ_RCOS01000096.1 GCF_003947435.1 Candidatus Methanodesulfokora washburnensis | reverse complement strand
CCACGTGAACAAGCTTGTTAAGCAAACCCAACTCACAGGAGATGCCATAACTGCTTAAATCTTGATCTATTCTCGGCATTTTTATTATTTCTTCCTGATTTCTGGCCTCAATAGAGCTTATTAAAGAAGCCCCATTTACAAAGAATACAAGAAGGACAATGGATATGGAGACCAGATAAAGTGCTGTTCTCATATGCTCACCAGAACGTCATTTTCCAGCCGTTGGAGAACTCTATTGTTACCTTGGCTTTATCCGATACGATGCCTCTTACATCAAATTTGTACCTGCCTGAGAAGAGGAATGCCAGCTTACCATTGTAATTATATGTTGATACATTAAAACCACTACAACTATATACAACGCCTAACTCTCTATATCCCAAATTGCTGATTAAGATCATCCTGCTTCCTTGAGAGGATATCCTCACCGGAGTGCCAAAGTTCACACTCTCATACAGGACTGATCCGTTACCCATCATCAAGGCCTTGTTTAAGATATCAGAGAGCCTAATCACTTCAGATAAAAGAACTTCATACCTAGCTTTGTCGATCCTTTCGTTAGAGTAAGCCATTAGCGATGGCAGGGATAAGGACAGCATTATCATCCCAGCCAAGAGGAGAAGTAGCTCTGGTAGCACTGAATCCATCAATCAATCCCCCAGATGACCAAAGCCCCGGAAGTCCATATCAGAATGAGAAATAATGATAGAAATAGCTCTGATGCACTGAAATCACTATAAGAAAGGAATACCTTAGCTAAGAATCTCAGAGGGACAACGAGCAGATTTGACATCGACATTATTGCTATAGCACGAGAGGATTTCCTCAAGAAGATCCCCCTAAGGATTTATTGTATAGGACGCGGATACGCCTCCTGGCCCGCTCACCATTATGCTTGCTGGTCCTTTGTCTAAGTAAAGCGGAGTTGGGTTAACTACTATCTTTAGCACCTCATCAGGTTTTAGAGAACTCAATGAAGGGGATAATGAGGTCACAGAAGGTGATACCCTGCTTCCATCTGCCCTTTTTATGCTTACTATCCAGTTGCTTGTGCTGCCTACGGACACAGCAGAGCTTCCTATGTTCTGCACTGTGACAGCAGTGATCTTATCATCCTGTACATCAACCCCAACTATTTTTATCATTGTCTTGGGCATTATGCCAGCAACAGCACCTGACATCTCAGTTACCTTTCCCTGTCCCCAGAAGTAAAGCCCGGCTACCATTGTGAGGCCTACTAGGATTAGGCCAACCTCAACAAACACTGTTCTCATGATCTACACCAGCTGATCAAATAATCTGGAGATATACCCAAGAAAAAAGGAGAAATTGGTGGAAACTATTTTCTCCTGAACAGGTTTTTCACATGCCTGAGTATAGACAGGTCTATCTCAGCCACCTCTTGTCCCTCTATAATACTCAGAGCTGTCCTTATCCTTTCAGGTCCAGCTTTTCCCATAGGAACAGCTCTCCTCTCAATTATCTCTGCTATTCTTGCTATAGATTTGGCCTCATCGCTCTCTGGATATAGATCTACAAGGGGTGCTCCTCTCTCATATGCTTCCACAAATCTATCGCTGTACTTCACCAATATAACATCCCCCTCCGCTGTCAGGATCTTCCTAGCCCTCTCCATCATATCCTGATTGCCGTCCTTAACCTTATTCAGCACAACTAAGTTGACGGGAATGCCTGAGAGATGAGCCATGTTTGCAAGCCTTATGGCATTTGTTATGCTCGCCTCATTCGGCTCAACAACAGGAACGAAGCTATCGCAGGAGGAAAATATCATTAAATAATCCAGTACTGAGGAAAGGCCTCCTGATCCGGGGCAGTCCACAATAACTCTTCCATACTTCTTGTACTCGGACACGAGCTTGGAGAACATGTCAGCAGATCTCCTTAACTCCTTCATCTCGATCTTTCCATGCCCAGCCGGCACAAAGAAGAGGTTCTTTACCATGTTGCTCTCGTAGGCTATCTCCAGAGGTCTTGCCTTTCCTTTGAAGTATTCTCTTATTGTAGCTATTTCGCCTTTGTATATATGATCAGCAACTCTTTTATCCCATAGGTATACAGCACTTTGTCTTCCCATGTCCATTCCTATGAAAAAGACTCTCCTCCCCTCCCTGGCCATTTTAACTGCCACATTGAAGCTTATCGTTGTCTTTCCTGTACCTCCTCCTTGAAGGCCAAACGCGACACACATTTTATCACCTCATACCATTCTTATTTTCCTCTCAAATACCCTTTCAGGGATTTTTAGCTCGGTATTCCTACTAGGCTCTCTATTCACTGTTGTAGAGCTTTTCGTAGGAGAGATTACCGGCGACCTAGGCGGTGATGGGGGAGGTGATGGAGGAGATGATGAGGAGGAACTCCCGCTTGAACTGCATGCCCCAAAACTCCTGCTGGCACTGGCACTAGTTCTTCCATATCCGGATGCAGAGGCATAATGGCATGTATCTCCATCAAATCCTCCAACAGATAGAGCTCCACACCCTACTACTGGGCTGGAATGGCTGCTCCAGCATCTTCCATCAACACAAAGCTCTACATTCCATATCTGCTCCAGATAATATGTGACTGTAACTGTATAACCCCTGTATCTATCTCCTGATACGCTAAGAGCAAAAGTTGGGCAGCTAGAACCAGATCTTCCGCCCTCATTGCTGTCTGAGAAAGAGGCCTTTGCTTGAAATTCCCTTCCATATTTATCGTGTACAACAAACATAAATGCATAGGATCCTTCTTTTTGTGGAGTATAGTAATATGTTTTATTTATTTTTGTATAATTTCCAGCTCCTTCATCTAGGAAAATCCTGCCATAGGGGGTCAGAAGAAATGCCTGATACGACATTATAACGTCATAAAAAGCCGAGGCAGATCCAATTAGCTTGACTTTTTCCCCACTTTTCACTTTGTCTGGATCCGCTTTAGCGGATACTGACACTGCCATGGCCAAGAAGGTGGCATCAGATCTTATCTCCTCCTTTCCATCCGACAATATTGTCACAATAGTGTAGTTTCCGAAGCATGTCGGCTTTATCTCCATTTCGGTGCTGGCTTCATACTCCCCAGTCCAGCATCCCAGCGATATACAATTAGTGCAATTGAAGTTTATATGAACACATCTATCGCTGGGGATTATGTTCTTAATCCTACTTTGGGAGGAGCCATCCGGAGGCATGGGAACAGGGGCTATAGGAGGACGAGATGGAGTGATGTAGGGGGAAAGAGGGCAGGAAGAAGGAAGCAGGAGGAAAGCCTTCATCTCAACTCCCTTTCTGCATAATGATATCCCAAATGCTCTGTAGCTCACATTCTCCCCAACGTAAGTTATCTTTGGCTCAACATCTGTCTGAAGAAAGAGACAGTTGTTATTACTCCCTGATGGTAGACAGGCTGATATGAAGGAGTCTCCTTGGGTTAAGTTGAAGCACGATCCGCTATTTGTCAGATAGAATCCCTGCATTATAACCTCTTTTCTTATCTTCTCCCATGGAACTCCTCTTTCCACATCCCTTTTCACCAAATTGAACTCGTTGAAAAGCTCGTCCTTTCCCACATAAACTGGAATTATGCTGACAAAGCTTGATAATAGCAGGAGCAAAACTATCCCAAGCGAGATTATGAAGATGCTCCTCATGACAAAAGCTACAACTGAGTTATAACTTAGAAGGTATGTGAAAATTTAACGGAAAGTTTCAGTTGAGCAAACGTTAAGAAGTGCTTCTTTCCGTCAATCTAGACAAGTATAGCGGCCTGAAGTAAACACACTTCTCCGGCTCTATCTTCAACTCATCTGGATTAAATTGGCCCATTTCGACAGGAGCGCCCCTTATAAGGACAAATGGCACAAGATCATCTCCTTCCCCCATGAAGATATGCGCTGCTGCAGCGAGGGCATCAGCCAAGTTCATCACTGTCATCAATATCTTCTTTCCGTATATATCCCTCTTTCCTCTGAAATCTCTTATCCCCTTGAATCCAGACATTCCAAGGGCAAAACCAGTAGTTCCCATTCTGAGGGGGGAAAGTTTGCTGTCCACTATTATTACACCCACCTTCTTTCCTGTTCTTCTCTCTATCTCCTCCCTTATTCTGTCAGCTTCCTTATTTGGATCCTCCGGCCATAATGCCGCATACCCTTTTGGAGCATTCTTGTGGTCTATACCGGCATTCGCAACCAGAATTCCATTCTTTAGAGTTAGAAGCGTCCTATAAGCAGTGCCGAAAACTATGTCAGAGTTCCTCAGGACGAGCTCCACGAATCCGGGCTCAAGTCCTGACTCCTTTGCAAGTTCAACAGCTCTATCAGATGGTTTTATGTCCTCGTATCTGATAAATCTCCCCTGTGCTGCTGCTATAGCTTTATCTGCTATTGCTATTATGTCCCCATCCTCAACTTTGCATTTAGAAAGAAGAATGCTCACTACATCATCCCCCTTTGATATCACTGAGGATTTTATTGGTATTACCTCCACTTGCTCACCTCCTCTAAAGGGCATCCCATCTTCCCCGCAATTTCTATAAGCCACTTCGCTATCTCAAGCTTTTTTCTCTTTTTTATCAGGTCCTTTCCAGCTAATATGTCATACTCCGTCACGGAATCAAAGTCCATTCCGATTAAAACAACTGATTTAGCTCCAGCCATCATCGATATGAAGACGGCCCTATCCCCATCCGTAAACCCCCCAAAGTTGTGAACTTTGCCCACTGGCTCGACTTGAGTGGTGCCAACTAGTTCCTTCATGAGAGGAACGAACTTTCTAAGTCTATCCATATTGTCCCCATGAGCGTGCACAACTTTTAGTGACCCCATTTCCAGTATATCAGGGGGTCCATCCAAGTCTGTAACTATTATATCGGGCTCCTTTCTCACCACTCTCTTGTATACAGATGCTGCAGCATCTGCAGCTATCACCACTCCATGAAGGTCTTCCAGATTTTTGGGAAGAGAGGGTCCATTTCCTAGGATAATCACTCTCTCATTTTTGAGAAGATATTCTAGCTCATCAGTTTTGTCCTCTTTTCCTGTCATAAGCCTGTCCATCAGGATAGTGGCCTCTCTATCAGCCTCTACATCTAGACCAAGTTCAGCAGCTATCCTCATATAGATGGGCATCCATAGACCTAAATCTATCTCTCTCACAAGTCCTAAAGATAGGGGGTAAGAAAAATGTTTCTGAAAGCCGATCTATCAGGAGTAAAAGTGGGATTAGGAGAATCTGTTAAAGTTATTGGGGCAATAAATCTGAGTCCAGAGTCTTTTTACAAGGATTCTGTGGCAAAAAGCCCAGAGGAAGCTCTAAGAATAGCTGAAAAAATGGTGGAACAAGGAGCGTCGATAATAGACATAGGAGGAATGAGCACAGCACCTTATCTAAACACTTACGTGAGTGAGGAAGAGGAGATCAGAAGAGTGGTTCCAGCTATAAAAAGGATAAAGGATTTAGGAGTTCCAATATCCATTGATACCAAGAGATATGAAGTTGCGTTGAGAGCAGTGGAGGCTGGGGCCTCTATAGTAAATGATGTCTCTGGATTATCGGATGATAGAATGGCTGACCTCGTATCTTCCATGGATCTCTCCCTTATAATGGGGGCTTTTGGTAGACCGGAAAGCTCCAATCCACTAAAAGAAATAAGAAGATTCATATCAGAAGGTCTAAGAAGAGCCTATGGAATAAAGGAGGACAGGATAGTAGTGGATCCTCTCATAGGATTCTTCAGACAACAGGATAAGCCTTGGTACATCTGGGATTCCGAGGTGCTGAGAGGATTGAGTAGCTTGTTGATAATGGGAAGACCTATTTGTGTGAGCGTCTCAAGGAAGTCCTTCATAGGGAAAATAGCTGGAGAGGAGGATCCAAGAAGAAGGCTTCCTGGGAGCATAGCAGCGACTGCAATAGCAGTTTACAATGGAGCTAGTGTCGTGAGAACTCATGATGTCTGGGAAACAGTTCAAGCAGTTAAGATAGCTGAATTCATGAGAAAAAATATAGAAGTATACAAGAAGGATATAGAAGCTTACCTAATGCCTGTAGGAATGAAAGAAGAGGATTTTGAGGATTTATATCTGAGAATAGGGGCACATCCATATGGTGCTAGGGAAGTGGCCTCCAAATCAGAGACTAGGGTGTTATACATTAGAGGGGTGAGCAATCCAGTCGCAATAGTGATAAAACAGGAGATGCTTGCTTCTGGTGGGGATGCAGCAGTTCCGGCAAGCACGATAGTCTTTGGACAGGAAAGAGTGGATCTAGTTATAGCAGGGAACATGAAACAGCTGAGAAGGCTTGCGGAAAAGATGGAGCTTAATGCAAAAGAGGGAAAAAATTTATCAAAAGAGTTTTTATCTGTAAAAGAAGCTATATCAAGCTTGATGTCGAGGTGATGCGATGGTGTTCTTCGATAGCGATGGGAAGCTGCATCACATAAGAGTTGGAAGAGGTGATCTTCCTCCTAGAGTTCTTTTACCAGGATCTAGAAGTAGAGTTAAGCTGATACAGAGATTTCTGGAGAATTCCAGAGTTATGGCTGATGAAAGACAGCTTGTAGTAGTTGGATCCTATAGAGGAGTGGATGTTGCAGCAGTGGATACGGGAATGGGTCCAAGCTCAGCAGCAATTGTAGTCAGAGAGGTTATAGAAGCATTAGATTACAGCAAGGGATATGCTGTCCTGATAAGGCCTGGTACATCTGGAAGCCTGCAGAGGGAGGTTCGTGCAGGAGATCTTGTAATATCCACAGGGGTGATAGCACAGGAGTGCGTTTCAAAGAAAATAATCGGAGATGGATTTCCCCTTATTCCCGATCAAGATGTGGTCAATGCTCTGAGAAATGCCTGCTTGGAGCTTGGGGTCAGATTTCACATGGGATTGACACATTCTAAGGACGCACTATACGAAGTTGAGGAGCCAGAAGCATCAATAAATCCTGATGAAGCTAGGAAAAACTTGGAATATCTGAGGAATATTGGCGTTCTCTGCACTGAGATGGAGCTTTCAGTGATTCTCGCGTTGGCATCAAGATACAATCTCTCCGGAAGAAAGATAAAAGCCGGTGGTATATTCTTGGTCATATCAGAAGACATGAAAGGAGAGGATATTCTTGTCAAGGTGGCATTAAGGGCGCTTGCTTCCCTCTAGCTCCCTTCTCAGATCCCCAACAAAAGCGGATCTCTCTACATATATATCATGTTTATGAACGCTCTCCAAGCTTCTGACGGATGAGATGACGTATGCATCATCTGGTATCCTTGGAAATCTTTCAAGAAGCAAAAATAACATTTCTCTGACGACATCTTCAGCAAGTTTTGGGTTAAAGAGAGACAACATCACAAGAGAGGCCTCTTCAGGCCTTTTTGTAAGAGTTCTTGTGGGAGAGCTCATGGACTCCTCTACTATGGCAGCTAAATCTCTATGGCTTATATGATCCTCCTTGAGGGTTATATCAAGGATTCCAATGCTTCTCTGTGTATGAGTTGCGGGTATGGATGTGCTTTCACCAATATCGGCAAGATATGTCCTTATGAGCTCTTGAGTGCAGGGACATGCTGTTATTCCAACAAGTTCAACCCTGGTCCTGTTCTTCCTCTTGTCTGCTCTAGATATAAAGGAGGAAATCATAGTTCTGTAGCTTCCGAATGCATTTGCTTCATCTTGGGGAATATCAACTTCTACTGAGACCTCAGCTGCATCAGAGTATGGAATAACGTCCAGAAGCTCCTCAGCCGACAAAATAACAAACTCCTCAAGAGATCTAGCTGAATTAGCCACTTGATACACTACAGAATTCTGTCTGCTTAGATCCACTCCCCTTCTGTTATCAGGTAAACTGGTGTAGACATTCACGTTTCCCAGCAGAACAAATCCATTCACTCTTATCGGAACTTTTAGCCCTGAAGCCCCAACTTTATCCAATCTGAAGCAGTATTTTGGTCTATCGGAGTGTATATCCCTCGCCTTTTCGATCAGATTTGCAGGGAACTTCATACTCGCACCGAGCCCGAACAGGCTATAAAGCTTCTGTTATGATTAAATATTCAGAGTGTTTTTGAATCAGGTATGGAGAGGGAGAAAGAAGAGGGAAACATAGAGTATAAGCTGATGGTAAAGCCAAATTCAAAGGAGAGACTGGAGGAGCTGGCCACCCAGTTGATGTATAGAATAAATGAGGGTGGAGGAGAGGCCTTCTATGAGCTTGGAGTGAGCAATGACGGTCAACTATTGGGACTAAATGAGGAGGAAGCTAGACAATCCTTTGAGGCAATGGATAAAATATGCGAGATGATAGGTGCCACTTACATAGTAATAAGGAAGGAAAGAGGAAAAAGAGGAGATGTATACGAGCTTTTGGTGAGAAGAAGCAGAGATGTTCCTCCTATAATGATGAACTTAGTTCTACTGGGCAATGTGGATGCTGGAAAATCCACCCTCAAGGGAGTGCTAGTTACGGGGAAACTTGATGATGGAAATGGCTCTGCCATGAGCGCTGTTGCAAGATACCCGCATGAGCTGAGGATGAGAAGGAGTAGCTCTGTCTCGATTCACATTCTTGGTTTTGACGATAAGGGCAACAGCGTTAATGATTCAATACCATATAATGAACCGGAGATCTACATGAAATCATCGAAGCTCGTGAACTTAATAGATCTGGCTGGACACTTCAGATACCTCAAGACAACTCTTAGAGGAGTCCTAGGAAGTCTACCTGACTACGCACTGCTTGTAGTTGGAGCTAATGCAGGGATAATTGGCAGCTTTAAGGAGCATTTGGGCATAGCTATAGCTCTGGGAATACCCGTAGTTATAGTGATGACGAAAATTGATGCAACTCCAAGGGAAGTAGCAATGAAAAACCTCAGGGATGTGATAAAAATTCTCAAACTTCCGGGAATAAACAGGATTCCCATTATAGTAAGGGAGCTCAATGATGCGGCTGTTGCCGCAAGATACATGACCCACGGAAAGATAGTTCCAATATTTTTAGTATCAAATGTGACAGGCCAGGGTCTGAGCCTTCTAAAATCATTTCTTAACATGCTTCCTCCCAGAGTTGCATGGAAGGAGAGGGCTAAGAAAGGCTTCCTCTGCTATATAGACCAAAAGTATATTATACCTGGAGCAGGGCTTGTTGTGGCAGGACTTGTAGAGTACGGATCTGTCTCGGAGGGAGATCAGGTTCTCTTAGGGCCCTTTGATGATGGAAGCTTCAAAACAGTGAGAGTGAGATCTATACAGGTGAATAGATTGCCCGTAAGCAGAGCTGTTGCCGGAGAGATGGCGGGCTTTGCAATAACAGGTGTGGATCAAGAAGATGTAAGAAGGGGCATGGTGCTTCTTGGCAGTGGCAGGGAAGTAAGAGCTACTTGGAAGTTCAAGGCTGAGATAAAGGTGCTCCATCATCCTACCACGATAAGAGTTGGCTATGAACCTGTAATACATGTCCATACTATAAAGCAGACATCTAGATTAATTAAATCTAGTAAAGAGTACATGAGAACGGGGGATTCCGGAGAGGTCGTCTTCAAGTTTTTACATAGACCCGAGTACATATTGAAGGGCGATGTGTTCATATTCAGAGAGGGGACAACTAGAGGCATTGGAAGAGTATTGGAGCTCCTGTAGCATATAACTTTTTATTTTTTAATACTAAACTAGAACTATTTAACTAGATCTAGGAAGAAGAAGATATGAGAAGGCCTACAAGCCTACTGGACCTGATATCTATTGCAAAGGAGTTTCAGATAGAGATAAAGATGCCAGATAGAGAGTATAAATGCAATGTTCTTGTCCTAAAGGAGGAGTTAGTTGATTCCATCCCCTGCTGGGTAATACAAATATGGAATCCAGATCTAGCCGCAAGAGCCACAATTCACATATCTAAGGAGGATGGAAGCCCTGTTTCAGGGAAATTTGCCCTGTTTGACTATAGGGGAGAGGATCTAAAGGCTTTTTACATGCAGACAACTACTCCTGTGAGGATATTTCTGCAACAACAGGACAACAATATAGAGGAGTGGAAAGCACTAGGAGATAGAATAGGAAAAATAGAGCTAATAGGAGGAAAAGAGATACGTCTAGGGGATATTACTGTGAAAGCTATGGGCTACAGAGTTAGAACTTCTGATCTAGCGAGAAGAATCCTCACTCCAGTGGCAGAAGGGGAGTACTGGATGGCAGATATAGGAGGGTTCAGCATCGTGGTGAGGTCTATTACTTTATTTGAAGATGGAACTAGGGTAGAGGTCGGGATATCGAGTATTAAGCTGTGGGATATGCAGAAGAGCACAGCTTAACTGCTCACATTTTTATCTTATGAGCCTAAAGTTTCGTATGAGAGTTCTGATAGTAGGAGCACACTACCCTGAAAGAGGAGGAGTTCAGCTCTACTCCACATACCTTTCAAGAGAGTTCATTAAGATGGGACATGAAGTAGAGGTTTTGAGCTATAGTGGATCTTCTTCCTGTTTTGGAGAGGTGGTCCATCAGCTAAGAACTCCTAAGGTGAAGCTAATAAGAGGGACAAGTTTCATAATAAATGCTGGCATGTGGATGAAGAGAAAGGGCAGGAAATTCGATCTTATCATAGCTAATTATGCGAAGACAGCTGGGGCAGCTCTGGGAATCTCCTCGTTGAAAGGCATTATTGTGTTTCATGGAACGGATATATTTATGGGGAGAATTTTAAAATCCATTGTTAGAAAATCTCTAAGTAGGGGAAAAACTGTTTCCGTGAGCAGGTATATAGCTGAGAGGGTAAGGAGTATCTTCGGAGTTGAATCTACAGTGATACCTGGAGCTGTTGATAGAGATGAATTCCTTAACATCCCAGAAAGAGATGTTGTTAGATCTGAGTTCGGCTTTTCTGATGAGTTTCTTGTACTATCTGCTGCTTCTTTAGTCCCAGTGAAGGGAGTTGATCTCGTTGTAGAAGTTGCCTCCAAAGTTGATGCTCAATTTGCGATAGCTGGAGATGGTCCTTTGAGAAAATTTTTGGAGAAAAAAGCTAGGAAGTCCGGGGCAAAAGTGAGATTTCTTGGAAATCTTGATCATAAAAAGCTTATCCCTCTGATGAGCGCATCTGATGTATTTCTTCATATGCCAAGATTTGAGGGTTATGGGCTTGTCATAGCAGAAGCTCTAGCTGCAGGAGTTCCTGTCGTCGCAGCTAACGTGGGAGCAATACCAGAAGTGCTGAGAAGAGATGGCATATTGGTGGGAAGTGTTGAGGAAGCAGTGCAGGCAATAAGGGAATTAAAGGAGAACAGAGAGAAATTGAATTCCTTCAGAGGAATAGCAAGGGATAGAGTGTTGAGCAGAAGCTGGAGGGATGTAGCTGAAGAGTTCCTCAGGATTGTTTAGTGCTGGCCATCTTTGATTCCATGTGTGCTAGGATCAAGGGCTCTGGTTGAGAGCGATTTAATAAAAACATTTTTGATATTTTAAGAGAATCATCTATTGATATCATGTTTCCAGGCGATATGTAGCTGCCTCCCAGAACCCAACCCAGATGTATCCCGTTCACAAACACCTTGTTTCCATATATTTCTCCGACTAGCAGGGATTTAGCAGCTCCTATTGTTGGCTTTCTCAGCGCAACGCCTAGGTGACATGCCTCGCCAAATAGCTCTGGATGAAGTAGTCCATGACCATCCACAAAAAGCACATCAAATTCACACCTTCTTGCAGCCAGATACATAGGCCTAAACTCCCTGAAGGCGAGATAGGTGGGTATGTATGGAAAAAGAGCTTTTACCTTTACTACACTCTTTTCAACTACATTAAAGTTTCTATCCATCACAACACATGCCCCAAAGGCCACATCCCCTACATAAGCAACATCAACGCCTGCTGCCGTTCTCACATCTCCCACCTCTTTTAAGACAAGAGAGTCCCTCATCATCCTCTGAGCATATCTCATCCTGAGAAGAATTGCGGATTTTCTCACTCTTCCCGTGATAAAGGATCTGTCAACAGCATTTCCTCTTATAGTGACACCTTCTGCTTTAAGCAGGGGTATTGCATCCGGATCTGCTTGCAAATTCTCCCTGACAACCCTGTGCCATCCCTCTATTCCCCTGTTCTTTAGCTTTTTTAGCGAGAGGAATACGGCTAAAGTCGCTCTTTTGTCCCCGAGTGATTCTGCTATAGTTTTTATTGTTGTCACTTTCCCCCTAGGGATACTTGATATAACTGATGCTACTTCCCTGTCCAGTACAGAGAGATCCTCAGACAAGGTGCCACCAAAGGCAATGGAGCTGATATAAATATATAATGAGGACTCTTTTAAATTCGCGTTTAGGATGTTATCAAGGTGATTAGTTGAGCATGGATGACTTCACAATAAAAGTGTTAAAAGTAATAAAAAAGAGGGGACCATCGAGTTGCAAAGAGATAGCCAATGATATAGGAGTATCTGCCCAAAAGGTCGCTGCAAAAATGAGATATATTGTTAAATTAGGCCTAGTTGAGAAGAAGAATGGAAAATATGAGCTCAGCAAAGCAGGAGAGTCAGCTATAGAGTGAGGTGTTCCCCTTGATCGACAGAAGAGATCCCCTTTCCGGTGTAGAACTGGCCCTATCTGAGGAGATATCTAGAGCTGCTCAGGATGTTGGCATATCGCTTGATGCTGCAGAGATAAGATTTGAGGAGACTCCTGATAGAAGCCTTGGACATATAGGGACATCAATAGGATTTAAATTAGCAAAAGAGACCAGAAAAAGTCCAGAGGTAATTTTAAAGGAGATAACTGGGAGAATGAAAAAGATAGAAGGAGTAGAGGAGATCAGAATAAAGGGAGGATATATAAACGTCAGGCTAGATATTCCATTGATCTCCAGAGAGGTCATAGAGGCGGCAACCAAAGGACAGCTGGGAAGAGGACTTTTCTCTGGAAATGTGATGGTGGAGCATACAAGTGCGAATCCAGTTCACCCTCTTCATATAGGGAGTGGGAGAAACTCTGTGATAGGGGATACGTTGGCAAGAATTCTTTCCTTCATGGGATACAACGTGAGGAGGCATTATTTAGTCAACGATTGCGGTCTGCAGAGCGCATATATAGCATTGGGCAAACAGATAGTCGGGGAGAAGCCAAGAGGAAAAGTGGACCACTGGTATGGCTTGATATATGCAGCTGTTAATCAAGCAATAGAGCTGAAAAAGGGAAACAAGGAAGCTGAAAACAACCTAAAAAGGATTAGAGGGAAGGATCCGGAGCTAGTTGATTTGATAGTTGAGAGGATAATGAGCATGAATAATCCTGAGGAGGAAGTCTATGAAATTCTCAGAAGATATCAGAGAGGGGAGCAGGAGATAAAATCGCTTCTCAGAAGTTCAGCTGAGGAAGTCATAAGCGGATTCAGACAGACATTGAGGAGAATAGGTATAGAACATGATGAATATGACTGGGAGAGCGACATGATCTGGAGCGGTCTAGTGGAGAAAGTAGCCCTCATGTTACAACCGTATACCTCAAAGGAGAATGGAGCTGTGTACTTAGATATGAACAAAGCGAGAGAAAAGGGAATAAAAGTGCCAGAAAATCTACCGGAGAGATTTTATCTCTCTAGGTCTGATGGAACGTGGCTTTACACGATGACTGATATAGCATATTCGTATAAAAAGCTGGTGGAGATAGGAGTTGAAAGATGCTATAATGTGGTGGGAGCAGAGCAGACAATGGAACAATCTCAGGTGAGGGTGGGTGTTGCCCTCCTTGGCCTTGATCCTGATAGAATAATCCATCTAGGATATGAGCTTGTCAGCTTGGCTGAGGGGGAGATGTCGGGAAGGAAAGGAATATACATAACTGTAGATGAAGTTCTCGATGAAACTGCAAAAAGGGCATCAAAGCTAATAGCAGGAAGAGATATAGAAGAGGACATAAGCGAGAAGGTGGCAGTGGGAGCATTCAGATACGCAATGCTATCTATAGATCCCAAGAAGAAGCTTCAGTTCAACTGGGATAGAGTGCTAAATCTAGAGGAGAACAGCGGCCCATTTATACAGTACTCTTACACAAGAGCTGTGAGCATACTCAGAAAAGCCGGTTATGTGCCAAAGGATTACGATACCAAGCTTCTCAGCTCAGGGCTGGAGGAGGATCTTATCCTCTTGATAGCAAGAATACCCAAGATCCTCAGGGATTCAGTAGATCTATTGAGACCGGATCTTATCGTGCAGCATGCAAATGAGATGGCAAAGAAGTTTAACAAGTTCTATGAGGAAATTCCAGTGATACAATCGGAGAATAAATTGAGAGATGCAAGGTTAAAGCTAGTTGAGGCATTCAAGGAGTCACTGGGATCTCTCATGGATATAGCTGGTATACCTAGAATGGAGAGGATGTAGGTTGAGATTTGGAGTCATTTCCCAAGATGAAAAGGTAAAATCTTGGCTTGAAACTCAAATAGAGATTTTTGGAGGAGCTATATCTGATGACCCTGATATAATCATCATATTTGGTTCTGACAGAGATTTTCTGGAGGCTTTACATAGGATAAAAGGGAAGCTAGTTCTTCCCATAGGAAATTCAGGTCCCAGCTTTTTCTCAGAAATAGGAGTGGATGAGGTTCATCAAGCGATTAAAAAGGTAGTATCGGGAGATTATATCCTAGAGGAAGCAATGAGATTGAGCATTGAGGTAGACGGAAATCTAATGCCTCCTGCACTGAATGAAGTGGCTATTTTTCCCTCTAAGAGCGCAGTTCCCATGGAATATGTGTTAGAAGTGGATGGGGACGAGCTCTTCAGGGATTACTCCGATGGCATCATAATAGCAACGCCCACTGGATCAACTGCTTATTCTATGTCTGCTGGAGGACCTGTTGTGATAAAGAACGCGGATGTCATATTGATAGTTCCTGTAAATTCCATAGATCCAGGAAGAAGACCAATAGTAGCCCCGGGAGAAAGCCTAATTTCGATAAGAGATATTGGAAGCAGGTATGAGTGTGAGGCTATAGTGGATGGAATAGAGAGAGTTAAGGTGAGATCCGATGTCAAAGTGAGAAAAGGAGATAGTATAAGAATAATAAGGTTTGAGAGGAAGATTCTCTCAAAGGGAAAGATAACTAGAAAAAAGAAAGTTACAGAGGAGATCCTGAAACTACCGCCTAGTGCAAAGCTTATACTGAAAGTAATAGAATATGAGGGTCCTCTTTCTAGGAAGGAAATTATTGAGAGGACACTTCTTCCAGAGAGAACTGTCAGATATGCCATATCTCAGCTTTTAAGAAGGGGTCTTATATCCAGATCTCTGGATCCCAGAAATCCGAGGCAGCAGGTTTATGCTAGGAGGTAATTCTTGCCTCGATTCCTTAAATTGATGGCATTAAAAGTCAAGGCATAATTGTTTATTAAGTGTATATTTTTAGGCCTTCTATGCCAAGAGGCATACATTACAGAGTTCTTCTGATCTCATGTCTTGTGTATGCATTCGCTGCTATGGATACAATGCTCATCGGAGCACTGTTAGTTCCTATAGCCAAGGAATGGGGATTAAGCAGGCCAGAGCAGGGTCTGCTGGCGAGTTCAGGTTATGTGGGTATGTTCTTGGGAGCTGTGACATTCGGAATTCTAGCTGATAGAATTGGAAGGAGAAACACGATGGGCATCACCGTTGCAATATTCTCTCTGTTCACAGGGTTGTGTGGCATTACAGCAAGCTTAAGCGAGATGATCATTCTCAGGTTCATCGCTGGAATAGGATTAGGAGGTGCTCTTCCTCAGCCAGGAGTTTATACCGCAGAGTACGCACCTGAGAGATATAGGGGAATGTTCTTGGGATTAGTTGAAACCTCATGGGTTTATGGAGTGCTGCTAGCCATGTTCATCAGCTGGATCGTAGTCCCGTTTGCTGGATGGCGAGCTACATTTGCCCTTGGGTGCCTGCCGCTGTTCCTTATACCGCTTTTATCTCTAACACCTGAGTCAATGAGATACCTTATTTCATCCGGAAGAGCGGATGTAGCCAGAGATATAGCCAGCAGATTTGGCTTAAGCCTTCCAGAAGTGGAGGTAAGGAAAAAGGCATATACAAAATGCATGGCGGATATACTTGGAGAAAAACTGAGAAAAAGAACTCTTCTTTTGTGGATCCTCTGGGCCTCTCTCGTATACACGTATCATGGTATCTTCATCTGGCTTCCATCGATTTATTATGATATGGGAATAGCCTACGTTAAATCCATCGAGTTCACCCTCCTCGTCACCCTGATGCAGATACCGGGGTACTATTCAGCTACATTCCTCTTAGATAGCGTGGGGAGAAAGAAAACACTGTTTGTATACCTTACTCTTGCTGGCATCGGAAGTCTTATGTTTGCAACAGCCAGAGATATTCCATCTATTTTATTATATAGCTGTATAATATCGTTCTTCAATCTTGGTAGCTGGGCTGGCCTTTATGCATATACTCCTGAGCTCTATCCTACTGAGATAAGAGGCTTTGGTTCTGGAACAGCCGCAGGAGTGGGAAGAATCGCTGGAATATTAGCTCCTTACCTCACTGGAGTTATATGGATGGAATATGGGCTGGAAACTGTATTTTTTGTTTTTTCCGCTGTCCATATGCTAGCATCGATCTCCACACTAATCCTCGGAATAGAAACAAAGAGAAGGACGCTGGAGGAGCTATCCAGATAGTTTAAGAGGCAAACTTGGAGATAATCCAATCCTTGAGCTCATTTATCAGCTTTCTTGCTTGCTTTACCTCAGCTATGATCCTAACCCCCGGTTCTCCCTTAGATATCTCATCGAATTTCAATTCTATCTGCTCTATCTCAAGTAATTTATCGCTTAAATTGACTCCAAGTTTCATAAGTCCTGATACTATCCCCTTTATCGTCTCAATTTCCTCCTTCATGCGCTCCATCTCCTTCCTGAGGATCTCATCGGAGTAAGCTCTGCTGTGAACTATGAATCCGTTCTCGAATATTATGTCCTCATTCTCCTCGGACAGCATCCTAGCTATCATGTGCCTCCATCTTTTCGGTATCTTCTCAAGCTCATCCACTCTGACAGCGTATCCCTTGTTTCTTAGCTCATCCATTATATACGACTTCCAGAATGGATAAAGTCTTTTAAGCTCCTTTCTTGCCTCAACAAATTCATCTATTCCCCTTATCTTGTCTTTAAGGATCTCAAGAGCCCTTGCCGCTCTGAGCTCCTTTGGCAGATCCTCATTTTTCAGAATACCTTTTATTGCGTCGGAAAGACCTTCATAACCTTCTATCATGTCGAGATATTCGAAGAGATTGAGCTTTCTCTCAAAGAGAGGGTATATCTGAAGAAGGACATTTGTCAAGCTATCGAAATTTGATAAATCACCATCAGCGCTGTTTAACTCTTCCTCAGAGTTTATAGCAAGAGAGATAAGTCTATTTGACATGGAGTTGAAGAGCAATGAGAAGGCATCTGTCCCAGAAATACTGTCCAAGTAGGAGCAGATCTCTTTGACCTTTGGAAGCAGCGATATCAACCTTTCTCTTCTAGCCACTATATCATCTAGTTTAACTAACTTGTCCCTTATCGATTTCACTTCAGCTTCCACATATCTCCTTGTATAAGGAGTTCCTCTTCCTGCGATCCCCTTCAATCTGTTAATTCTGTCCTTCAGAAAGCTCACATCCATTCCTTGGGATTCTCTCTTTTCAATCTCTTTCTCCACCTCTGATATTTCTCCATATATTTCCTTCGGTTCAGCTGTTGAGAGAGTATAGTTCATGCTGTCAAGTCTCTCTCTGATTCCTGCAATTCTACTCCTATAGGGAACAACAGCACTAAGAGGTATCTCGACCCTAAGGGATAGATGAGCTAGCTTGGAGAAAAATGGATCCCTTCCTATGTCTGTTATCAACTTCTTCATGTCCTCCTCTATCTTTCTCATTTCCTCCCGTATTGCAGGATCCTTCAGATTTTCCAAACGATCTTTTATCGCTTTATATGCTGAGTAGAGACCTTCTATTTCCTCCATAAGCCCAAATCTATGCATTCTCTCCATTATCACCCTTGCAGTTCTCTCATCTATGCCAGAGCTTATCAGAGCATCAAGCACATATTCAGATGCCATCCTTCCCTATAGCATAGGGGTAAAGATTAACTTTTTCCAAGGGATGGTTCTATATGCAGGTCAGAGTTAGATTCTTTGGCTCTTTAAAGGAGAGAGCAGGAGGTCCAGAAATAAGCGTGGAGCTGCCTGATGGATCTAGAGTAGAAGATCTACTGAGGAATATCGAAGATCTGATAAGAGGAGTTGATATAATGATTGCTGTAAATGGCAGAAGAGTGGATGAAAAACAAATTCTATCTGATGGGGATACCGTAGCGATATTTCCTCCTGTCAGCGGTGGAGCTTATCTATCCAAGGACTTTGATATAAATGAAGCCCTCAAAAAGGTGAAGTCATCGAGAATGGTGGGGGCTGTAGTCATGTTTATAGGTGTTGTGAGGGAGAAAAACGAGGGATATACTGTGAAAGAGCTCTCTTATGAGGTTTATGAGGACATGGCAAGGAAAGAGCTTGAGAAAATAAGAGAGGAAGCCCTGAAGATGAGCGGTGTTCATGAAGTTGTTATAACACACAGGATAGGGACTTTTTCCCCTGGAGAGGAAACTCTTCTCGTTGCTGTAGGAGCAGAGCACAGAGATCAAGCTTTTAGAGCAGCTGAATGGGCTGTTGAGCAGGTGAAGAAGAGAGTTCCTATATGGAAGCTTGAGGTCACTGATCAAGGAAGCTTCTGGATAGAGGGAGAGAGGAGGAGAAGTCTCCTGAGGACAAAGTAAACTGGTGTAGAGAATCGATTTTCAACATAGCTAAAATTAAAAATATGAGGCGCTTCCCTCCAGCTAATGGAAGCAATAACAATATCCCTCCTAGTAGTAGAGTCTATCCTTCTTATTGCGACTATAATACTACTTTTACTGACAAAAAAGGAGTGGAAAATGAGGGAAAGAGCATTAAAAAGCCTTCAGGACACAATTAGAGTGCTGACCAGACAGCAGTACTTCAGCACAGTTATGGAGGCACTGAGATCATCTAAAAAGGAGGTCAAGGCAATAGTGACCGGCACTTATCCGAGAGATGAGGATCTAATGGTCTTTGATGAGCTTCTCAAGTGCATGAAGGAGGCAAGCTCTAGAGGAGTTAAGCTTCAGTATCTCATGCCAAAGGGAAAGGATAAGCTGGCAGTTGGATCAAAGTATGTTAACAGTGGTGCAGAAGTGAGATACCATGATGGTCTGATAGTTTATGACCTGAGGTATATGGTGGTGGATAGAGAGCTCATAGTGCTTGGATTGCCCGAGAGAGTGGGGGAGGTCGAGCCCACAAGAGTAGGTCATCTGGTAAAATCCGAGACTCTAGCTAATTTGCTTATAAGCCACTTCGAGAGATACTGGGAAACCTCCATTGAATACAGAGAATACCTGAAAAGGACGGTGGATGAGATAAGAAAGGCCGAGCCGGGTGCCTCAAAGCAGCTGATAGCCGCTTATCTAAGAGTGAATGAGGCGGATATAGAGATTTAGCTTTAATACTATTTTGTAATAATTAGCTAAAAGTTATTCTTATATTAAAGATAACCTCCTCATTATCATCTGACAGAAAGCTGCATCTACAACAGGAACGCCAAGCACAGTTATCAACGTCATATCCCCTGGCCTTTCCCTTCCAGTTAGTATGTCCCCTATCTCCATAACTCTGAAATTTCTCTCAGCAAGCATCGTTCTTATGCTCAGAGCGAAGGTGGCCGGACTTGGAAGTTTTCTGAGCTCTACGCTATCAAATACGTAGGTATCAAACTTCATTGCGAACTCATGATCAAGAGCATTCTTTCCCACATCTATATATGTGACTTTCTCCGGAAGCATTCCCTCTTTCACTAAGGAAACCGGTTTGGGCATGGAGATCAGATCTATCACAGCATCTACTCCCTTAATGCACTTCTCTATGGACTCCGATGGCTCTATCTCCAGATCAACTTTTATCCTTTTTATGTAATCTTCTAGCCTCTCCTTAACGTTGGAGAACCCACCTCTTCCTCTTGCCGATATTATCACTTTTCTTGGCTTTTTGTCTAGAGCTGAGAGCGACTGAAGAACTGCATTTCCGACAGATCCAGTTGCTCCTAAAACAGCTACGGTGTAATCTCCCTTCATGACAGCATCCAGTCCAACAACAGCTATGCTTGCAGTTCTGTAATCTGATATCAAGTTGCCCTCAGCTATCGCTACAATGTCCGTTGTCTCATTATCGTATATGATACAGAAATTGTTTGATCTCCTCCTCCCCATCTCCCTATTCCTCTCATTGGCTGAAAAACTTCTCACCACAGAGTACCTGCCATAACATCCAGCCATTGCCCTTATTTTAGTGGGATAAGCGGGATCCGATGTTCTAGCATATAGAGATATCTTGTCGAAGGCATATGGCCTTAAATCCGAAAGTATCTCCCTTGTTATCGATATAAGCTCTTTTAGAAATTCTATTTTGTTTCCCATTGCTTGCTCTACATCCCTGTCTGTCAGGAAGCATACAGGAAGCTCTTGAGATGTGAAGTTTATTCTCAGCATAATCACATGATGGAATTCATGCTAAAAACTTTTTCTAACATTGAAATCATCTTTTACAGGCCTCAACAAAAGATCTGAATATCCTTTTAGATGGTTCATCTTCCATTCCCTCAGGATGCCACTGAATTCCAAGAAGGAAGCCCTTTTCCGCTTCTATGGCCTCTATTATCCCATCATCACTCCATGCAACAGCTTTTAATCCTGATCCAATCTTTTTTATGGCTTGGTGATGAAAGCTGTTTACCCATATTTCCTCCTCTTTTACTGTGTTGAATAACATGCTGTCCTTCTCTATTCTAACTCGGTGAGTGGGATACCAATATGGGACCTCAGACTCCCTTCTTGACCACCAGTGCTTTATAGCTCCGCTTACCTCTGTTTTTATGTCTTGAATTAGCGTGCCACCCATCGATACATTGATCACCTGAGCTCCTCTGCAGATGCCCATCACAGGCTTATCTCTCTTTATGAACTCCCTGACAAGCCTTATCTCAGCCTCATCTCTCATTGGTTCAATGGAGCCCACATCCCTAGGAGGCTCTCCATAAAACCTCGGATCAATATCATCCCCTCCAGATAACAAGAGACCGTCCAAGGAATCGGCTATTTCGTCCGAGAACATAGGTGGAATTATCAGCACACTTGCCCCTTCATCAGAAATCTTCTTTATATATCTTTCCCTGAGCTGAATAAAACCCTCTGCCCAATTATAATGTGAAGTTATCCCTATGAGAACCAGCTTATCACCCAAGCAAAGCGCAAAACCAGCTATTAAAAATATGCCGAAAAAGTTTTATAGAAACACTTGCTGAGAAGCTCAGGTGAAATGTTTGGCCGAATATCATCTCAAGGAGAGTTGTCATCTTGAGGGGAACATTCTTCATGACGAGAACACAAGCAACGAATACGAATTCAGCGATGAAGCAGCTATAGTGTTGAGCCTCATAGTAGATTCTTGGAGAACTCCTCAGGGGGTCGTAGATCTTCTGAAGGAGGAGTTCGTGATAGACAATGAGGCAGAGCTCCTGAAGGAGATAGAGAAGTTCTTTGAATCGCTTGTGAACGAGGGGCTTGTGGAGAAGAGGTGAGGGTGTTCTCCTCCGATGGAGAGATCAGAAGGAGATATTAGAGTGAAGTTTGAGATAGTAGAGGATTCAAGAGATCAAATGTATAAGGCTTTCATCAGGTTATACGATGGAAATAGAATAGGCTTACAGATATACAGAACGGCTAGAACAAAGGAAGAGCTCTTAAAAATGCTGAAGGAGATGAAGGATTGGCCAAGATGGCTTGGAGATCCGCAGGACAGGCTGATCAGAGAGATCCTTTCATCCCTGTAGGACAAAGGTTTCTAACAGGACATTCATTGCAGAGAGGCTTTCTGGCTTTGCAGTACTTTCTACCAAGCTGTATGAGGAGAAGATGGGCCTCCAGACATTTGCCTTTGAACAAACCCATTAGATCCCTTCTCATCTCCTCATAGCTACCGGAGGAGAGGCCAAGCCTTTTAGCTACCCTTCTCACATGAGTATCTATCGGGAATGTATTCATACGACCGGAGAACAGAAGAACAACATCTGCTGTTTTTTCCCCAACTTTTGGCAGTTTTAACAACTCCTCCCTCGGATTCTCAAGGGATAATATTCTTCTGAAATCGCCTCCATATTTTTCCCTTATTTCTCTGGCTATCTCCTTTATTGCCTTAGCTTTTGTCCTGTACAAGCCGGCTATTCTTATTGCATCGGCTATCTCCTCTTCCTCAGCCCTTGACAGTGAGTCCGGATTTATCCCTATTTTATTCCTCAGCTCATTGAAAGCGGCTAGAGAGTTTCTATCATTTGTATTTTGGGATAGAATCGTGGCTATCAGTATTTCAAAAGGGTCTTTTGAAGCTAAAGCAGTGAAATCCTCCTTTCTTATTTCCATATTTTCTTCTAAGATCTTCAGAATTTCCCTTGCTCTTTCCTCATTCTTTATCTATATCACCCTGCACTGTAGCTTATGGGAGGATGGATAAAGATATTCACAGGGCCTATGTTCGCCAGAAAGACAGACGAGCTTCTGATAGAGGTGAAGAGATACCTTCTGGCCAAGAAGAAAGTTGTTTTATTCAAGCACAGCATTGATTCAAGGTATTCTCATGCGGAAATTGTAAGCCATGATGGGAGAAGGATGGAGGCAATACCAGTGAGCAGCTCGGATGAGCTGAGATCGCTTATTCCAGATGATGCGGATGTAATAGCAGTGGATGAGGTTCAGTTCTTTGATCAGGGCATAGTGGGTGTGGTAAAAGACCTTGCTAAATCCGGAAAAACGGTTCTACTGGCCGGTCTTGACAAGGATTTCAGAGGAGATCCATTTGGACCGATGCCATACCTATTGGCAATAGCTGATGATGTGGTGAAGCTCACTGCAGTCTGCACTGTGTGCGGAGGCCCGGCTACAATGAGCCAGAGGTTGATAGATGGAAAGCCTGCCCCAAAAACAAGCCCGACGATATTGGTTGCAGGAAAGGAGAGTTATGAGCCGAGATGCAGGGCTCATCACATAGTAATTGATTGATCTACTCGGTAACTGTTGGCTGACCTTCTCTATAGCAAAATCTGTCCTGCTGAAGAGGAGCTCCATATAAGAATAAGTTCCAAGCATAGCAGAAGCCGAAGTACTTGCTGCATATCTCAAGATACCTGCAGCTGGAGCAGCTAGATTGCTCAAATACCTCTGGAAATGCGAGCTTATCTGCTCTGCTCCATATTTCCCTGAATATATCCCTAAGTATATTTCCTAAAGAGAGCTCAGGAACATCCGGAATCCATGGACAGCCGAGCACATTCCCGCTTGGCATTATCGCTATCTGAGTTCTATATGCTTGGCATCTGTTCTCCGATCTGGGAACTGTTCTTGCCTTTCTCCTGAGGGCGACGTCCTCCAAGTAGGATAAGTCAACGAGCTGTTTTTCTTTATATATCAAATAACCGCTCTCCCTTCTTAACGACACTAAAATTGAGGAGATCTTTTCATATGCCTCATTTATCGCATGGAAAGTTGGAATTTTTGCCCAAGAAAGCTTCTCCATCTCTATAGGCCTTATTGAAAGGATATCAGAGGCCCCTAAAAGCCTGTAAAGGGATTTGTATGAATCCCCCTCTTCAGATGCGATTACATAGTTCACCTGCGTCCTTCTCCTGCTGATCCTATCCAGAAAATCCATTACAGAGTTTGTGCTGTTGAGAAAGGAGTAGTGATCTACTACAAGAGTCACCTTGTCGAAATCCATCTCCTCATAATCCAGATCCTCGGGAGGCCATCTTATCAGGAGCTCCTTGAATATCCAATCCGGAGTTTTATCCACCAGATACTCAGCAAAGTAGGATCTTTTCAGCCCAAGCACTATCAGATGATTCGGGATCTGCCTCCTATCATTGGACATTAACTGAATGAAATCCACCACTCTTGCCGGGCTTATCCCTCCTTCATCCCTCACATAAACCCTTTCAGGAACGGATGAGATCCTATAGCCTAGATTTGCCTTCATGAAGTCCTCCAGATTTATGTTATAGAGAAATTTCTCCTCATCAAGTCTCTCGAAATAAAAGGAGTAGTCCCTAGAATATTTACCTACCCTGATGAATGCCTCTGGGATTCTCTCATGGAGCTTGGAAATCACGGTTTCAGCTTTATCCCAGCCTATTGATCTGGATAGCTTGTCAAGAGCATAATCATAGCCATATTTTGCCAGAAGAACGAGGGCATATCCTGACAAAGGATCAACAACATACGAGCTGGAAAAATCAACGTTGTTCACAACTACTCCGTAGAGTTCCCTATTCAGTCTAACTGTGGGAGATAAAGAAAAAGACATTGGGGACACCAAAAAAGGTTAGAGGTCGGGGCATCTCTGCATCTTTGGCTTCATGTTGACGGCCAAGCTGAAGTATACCATTAACTTCTCGACAGTAGGCCTGCCAAACTTGGAGCCAAGAGCTGCTTTTTCCTGCTTGTAGACCATAGCTACACCTCTTCAGCCAGTTGAGGTTGAGAGAGGACCTGGATCAACAATCTTGCCAACTGGAGCTGCTGAGGTTGAGAGAGGACCTGGATCAACAATCTTGCCAACTGGAGCTGCTGAGGTTGAGAGAGGACCTGGATCAACAATCTTGCAAGCTATAACAGCTACTAAAAGGACAATAATGCCCGAAACAGCAAGTCTTCCACGATCTCTCATGGGTATACCATCACCCTACTTAAGCAGGAACTTCTTCTTTAAAAAAATTTCGGAAGATATGCCAGAAGATTTCGGAAAATTTTAAAGAAGCATTGACCTACTAGCTCGGGGGATCCTATATGAACTTAGCAAAGATAGTATCTAATGAATATATAGAGTATTTTAGAAAAATATCCCTAGTATTAGATGACACCAACTTGAGAATAATAGATGCAATAAAGAAGATCGGCCCAAGAAATATGTCGAGAATCGCTAGATATGTAGGGGAAGATCCCAAGAAGGTCAGCTACAGATTTAATGTAATAAAAAATAAGACAGGCTTAGTAATTAGAGCCCTACCTTCATATTCCTCAATGGGTCTGACAAACACCGTATTGTTCCTTCCACTTAGTCATGTAAGGGTAGAACCTGTTAAAAAAGCTTTAATATCAATGAAGATTCCCAAGAAAATCTATAGAACATACGGAAATATAAGTGGGCTTATGGTCCAAATGATAGTACCTAACCAAAAAATACATTCATTATCTGATATTATTAGCAGTATTCTACTGGAGGAGGAGAAGAAATCTTTGAAGTTGTTATATCTTACAGACTTCATAGTTCCAACCCTAGATTTCTCTAGGCTAAGCCTTACTTATAAAATATGGGACTATGCACCAAGTGAACTGAAAAAAGATTTTCTAAAAGGAGAGAGAATGAAGCTAGAAGAAAAGCAAACTATGGTGCCTGTAGATAAAATTGATGTATATATATTATCTAAATTAGCTGATGATGCTACAATTCCATTTCTCCAAATGACCAAAGAGACAAAAATAAGTCCAGCTAGGCTAAAATATCATTTTGACAACCATATAATTAAGCGGAAGATGATAAGGGATTACTATATTTATTTTCCAAGATATTCTCCTGAATTCGCTGGATTTTTCTCCTTTGAATTCACATTTGATAAAGAGGAGTATATGGAAAGATTCCTTTATGCACTAAATCGAAGTATATATTCTCATGGTTTTGCAAAGGAGCTCGGAAAACTGAGAATAGTAGCTTTGATGGAAATTTTCTGGGGGGACTTGTCAGAGGTTTTACAAACACTTTCTGAACTTTGTGTCTCCGGCTACCTTGTCGATTACAAATTCAGTTACATAGACTTAAGAAATATTTATGTTAGCAATCTAACTCCAGATATGTTCGACGAGAAGACTGGATGGAACGTGCCAGAGGATCTAGGATTGTCTTCGGTATATTTAAATAAATATAAAATAAAGGTTAAAGATGAAATAATATAAAAGTCAAGTATACAGATCTACCTCTTTAACTCTTTTTTAACTTCTTTATGCGGAAAAGGTTTTTCAAGCACTTCTATGCTAGCCATCTCCTCTATTTTTCTCCTTCCTGTTATTTCAGGCCTTTCTGCTGAATATCCAATCGTTATCACTGCAACAGGAACCAGATCCTTTGATGCACCAACAACCTCCCTGACTTTATCGTCATCAAATGCTCCAACCCAGCAGGTTCCCAGATCAAGTGCTGTTGCCGAGAGCATCGCATAAGTTGCAGCTATCGTGGCATCCTGAATGCTGTAAAGCATCA
>NZ_RCOS01000095.1 GCF_003947435.1 Candidatus Methanodesulfokora washburnensis | reverse complement strand
AGGCTTTATTTTTGAAAATAGAGGAGGAGATGAAGAAGAAGATTGAGGAGCTTAAGAACCTGCCTGTGAAGTTCCTGCAGAATCTCTCATTCACCGAGTAATTCTGTTGTTCCGTGGATTGTTCAGCTGAAATGCTAAGATTACTAACGATATAAAGTATCAGTTAAGTCTCGGAAGTCCCAATTTGAGGATTGTTTTGTAGAGCCCTCAAGACAAGAATAAGGATCTCGGTAAGATCTTTAAGAAATCATAATTCTTTTGTATGTTAATCCTGCTACTAATGGCCTCTTGGCTGATTCATCAGATAGCTTTTAAAATAAGTTACCCCCCTAACTAACTTAGGGGGGTAACTATGTACTTCGATCCTGAGCCCAAGACCAGAAGAGAGGATCTGTTTAACATGGAGAATGAGCTTAAGGAGCTCTCAGATGGCCTCAAGAGAGGGAAACTTGTGGTAGTGACGGGCCTCAGGAGATATGGAAAGACATCCCTTATATTGACATACCTGAATGAGGAGAAGCTTGATAACATATTCCTAGACTGTAGACTTCTCCCCTCCGGGATGATCAGCATGGACTCTTTCCTAGATCTGCTGGAGGCAGAGTTAAACAGGAAGTCATGGGCCAAGAGGATGTTGAGCAGGGTTGAGGGAATAAGCATATCGGAGATAGGGATAAAACTCAAGAAGAGGGATATTAACTCCCTTGTAGATGTCCTCCATGTATTGGAGGGGAAGATCCTCGTTATAGATGAGGCACAGGAGCTGAGGAGATCTAAGCACAGGTTTGATTCAATAATAGCATATGCTTATGATCATTTGAACCTCAAGATAGTTTTATCGGGCTCTCAAGTGGGCCTTCTATACAGATTTCTGAGGGTGGATGACCCTGAGGCACCCCTATATGGAAGACCCTTTAAGGAGGTGAGGATGAGGAAGTTGAGCGATGAGAAAGCGATGGAATTCCTGAGAAAGGGTTTTGAACAGGCTGGAATAAACGTGGAGAGTCATGTCTTGGAAGAAGCAAGGAGAAGGTTCGATGGAGTAATTGGATGGCTCACCTACTTCGGCTTCTCGATGATCGACAGAAGGGGGCCGATAGAGAAGATAGCGAGAAGAGCATCCAAGCTTGCAATCAGCGAGCTTGAGCATGCCCTGAGGATATATAAGCCGGCTGAGAGCAGATACAAAGAAGTTCTTAGGATCATAGCCACGCTGGAGCATGCGAGGTGGGCCCAGATAAAGAGGGGGGTAGAGGCAAGGATCGGAAGGATACCTAACAATACTCTATCCTCTATTCTGAGGAATCTAGTGGATTCCGGCTTCTTGGAGAAGGTTGAGGAAGGGTATAAGATAGCTGACCCAGTTTTGAGAAGCGGAATCCTGAGCTACTGGTAGCTTATTCAGCTCTTATTAGAGCTTTTCAGCCTTCAAGCTCAAGCTCCTCTCTCTTCATCTCCTCAACTATTTTCTGAATTCTTTCCCCAATTTTAACTCTTCTCGGCCTTAAGGGCCTTATTATAACCGCATTGTCTGCAATTTCAACTCTCAGAACTGTTCCCATCACACTACATATACACGGCCTGCCAAATGGCCTGCTCAATCTACAAGAGCTTCAGAAAACTTAAGAAGAGGGGCTTAGCGAGAGAAGAGAGGCCATATTTTAAGAAACATGTTATAATGCTTGATGACCATCTATTCAGCCTGGATCTTGAGAGATGGGAAGTCTCAATAGCGACTGAGCATGGAAGGATAAGGGTGAAGCTTCTTCATGGGACATATCATGAGAAGTTCAAGGATATGAAGGCAGGAGAAGCTTGGATCGTCAGGAAAAAGGATGAATTCTACCTGAACGTTTGTTTTTCCAAAAACGTAGAGCTGATGGAGCAGAATAACAAGGCAATAGCTGTGGACATAAATGAGAATAACGTAGCATATGGATCAACAGAGGGAATTGAGAACTTTAAAACTAAGGAAAGAGCAATAAGGACAGCTTATTTTCTTAAGAGAAGAAGAATTCAACTCAGGCTTGGATCAAGAGGGGAAAACCTTATGAAAAAGTATAAAGAAAGGGAGAGAAAAAGGATTGAGGATATCTACCACAAGCTCGCGGACAAGATAGTGGAAAAAGCCAGAAAGGAGGGTGCAACAACGATAATCTTGGAGAGGCTTACAAACATAAGAAAGAGAATCAAGTACTCAAAGGTGATGAATGGTAGATTGCACAGGTGGAGCTTCAGAAGGCTTCAGAGAATTATTGAGTACAAAGCAGAGCTAATGGGTTTAAATGTTGTTTACGTAAATGCAAGGGGCACCTCAACCCTTTGCCCGATATGTGGGGTGAAGCTAAGCCCGAATGGGCACAGAGTGCTGAGGTGCCCTTCATGTGGGCTGGAGGAGGACAGAGATGTAATAGCGGTGAGGAACCTCCTCCTAAAACTGAGAGATGTGGGGGCTTCATCCGTTCACCCCGAAGGCCCAATAAGGGAAGGGATGAAATTTTATGTTAGACCAGAACGGATCATTGGAAGCAACTGACAGATCCTCCAGTTCATTACGATCGAAGCTTCTTCAATGCTGACACACTATCTATCACTCCTTTAGCGGCCTCAAAAAATTCCTCTTTCGTCAAGCCGGATTGGTATATTATCGAGAGCAGGGTGCCTCTCTTTATAGGATCATGCTTAGGTACTGTGATCTTGTGCTTTCCATCTGTCAGATACATATGACTTCCTCTCTGGTGAACAACCTTGAAGCTGCTTTGCTTAGTGCCTTTACAACTGCCAAGAAATAGATGACAGCCTTTCAGACAACTATTTCCACCAGCTCCTTCTTTCTCTCTGCTTTTTCAACTTCCTCTGGAAAAGCCTCAAGATAGCCTTTAATTGCCTCTTTTATGTTTTCTAGGGCTTCTTCCCTTGTTTCTCCTTCGCTTATGCATCCAGGTAACTCTAGACATTGAGCAGAATACCCTCCAACAGCTATACAAGATGAAGTTCATGATAATCTTGAGGAAAGAGGAAGAAGTGCATAAACAAAAATTTTACTGAGAAATGCGCTAAAATTTCTAATAATTTCTAGAACTTTCTTCTATGTATCATTACATTATTTTGTTCTGAATGTATTTGTGATACTCTTTCATGACGTCCCTCGGAATTGGGTTTTCAATTTCTACATCTTTGACCTTCTTCGCCAGTTCCTCATCTATTGTGTATATTTTATTAATTCCGAGCTCCAGGGCTAGCTCTATTAGATAGGAGTCCCATGAAGAAATATTTAGCTCCGATGCCATAGCTATAGCATTTTCGGCGACAGATCTTGGAATATTATCGTAAAATGCCGGAGATTCAATGGAGAGAGTACTCAATAAAGCCTTTGCCACATTGACTCTTCTAAGCTTTAGATACTTTGTCATAATAATATAAGCCCCCAAATAAGTGCTCACTGGAACTAGGATGGTTTTTTAAGCATAAGAGCATCGAAAAGCAATTGTATATTTACGTGCAGGATTTCTGAAATGAGCGATAACTATGATTCCAATGTCAACTATTGCTTCGAATCCCAATTTTGCGTAGCGCATATTCCCTGTCAAAATATTTATCCTTCTCCTCAGCCTCCCTATCAAATTCTAGGCTTGGAGCAATTTCCTCCAGCTCAGAGAAAAAGAAATTCCCGATGAATGAGAAGAAATTATTCATTGTTTCCCATATGTCTGTGAGTCTGCCCTTCCAACTCCTCCAACAAATTCTCAAGCTCTTTTTCGCGGTCTTCCAGATAATCGAGCCTGATCATATCATCATGGGCATCCACATCGCTCACCTTATCCTCCTCAACCAGCCTCATGAGATCCTCGAAGCTCCTCACCCCATATTTGGATAAAATAAGCACCTTCTCAGCCTTAACACGCCTCAGCTCATCTAGGATTAGGTGCCTCAATGCTCTCCTCTCGACTTCTTCTGTAGATAGGCCGAGGTACTCCGATATTTTAGCGACGATAGAACGCATATACTCATCTGTTCCTAATATTCTTTTAAAATTCATATGTTCAAATGAGCATTCAATGCAGCCCAACACATTAAAAATTGGGAAGTTCACATCACGTAAATGCTTTTTCAGATCTCAGGCCGAATGACTGAAGGGCTTCAGTAGCGGTCCACTGATTTTCCGTGCTTCATAGAGACAAAATCGCCTTTAATCTTGGAGGATGTTGATATAATCGAGAAGCTGGCTGAAAAGAGCTCATAGGAGTCGGTATGACAGTGACCTCCTACGACAATGAGTTCACGAAGCTCGTTGAGCCCTTTGTTCCAAGAAGCAGAATTGTGCATTCCCAAATTCTCCAAAGGGAGAGAATTCTTACACTAAAGAGGCTGTCAGAAATCGGAGTTGACACATACCTTCATATCACACAATACTTTCCACATGTGACCGATAACTATATAGATGAGATAATCAGGGATGCAGCGGAAGCGGGTGTGCACAATGTTATAATGGCCCCTCTTGAAGTTACCGGGTTTATTTGGAGTAGATTCAAAAGGACACTTGCGAAAAGCGGGAAATATTCATATCTAATACCTTTATACGAAAAATTATTTTGTCGATGGAATGAGGCTGTTGCGAGAGGGGCAATAGAGGCAGGAGTTCAGATGGTGACCGGATACCCCGGAACTCCATCGTCAGAGGTAATAGAAGCGCTATCCCAGTCGAAGATGGAATTCCACGTTCAGTGGTCTGTGAACGAGAAGGTGGCATTCGATCTGGCAGTTGGAGCCTCCATAGTCGGGGCCAGATCAATGGCAACAATGAAAAATGCAGGCCTTAACTGGATAATGGACATGTTGATGACCGTGGTTTATGGAGGGGTTAGGGGAGGCCTAGTGATATATGTAGCAGATGATCCAGGCGCTCACTATTCATCCAATGAGCAGGACACAAGGTTTGTTTCAATGTATGGGAAGTTCCCCTGTCTTGAGCCGAGCAACCAGCATGAGGCAAAAGAGCTGACAAAAATGGGATTCGAGATCTCTGAGAAGCTGTTCCTGTCATGGTGAGATCATTGATTAGGATAAGCCACTCAAGGCGGGGATGTTATCCTGGGTAGCATAAGGAGGGAGAGGAACATAGCCTTTGACAGGCACTGGAAGATGCCCTATAGGTGGAATGTTTATGGACCTCCAGGTCCTGTTGAGAAGCACAAGTGGCTTATGGAGAGAGTTCCTGAGGAGATAAAGATAGTTGAATCGCTTGAGGAACCCTTCAACATTCTGAGGTTGAGGGAGAGCTTGGGATAATAGCCTGCGGTGTTGCATATGGCTATGTAGTCGAAGCTTTAAACTCCCTCGATCTCAGAGTAAATCTGTTTAAGCTCAACACACCATATCCAATCCCTGAGAAGAAAGTGCTAAAGCTGTTAAAAAGCTCAAAGAAGGTGTTTATAGTGAAGGAGAACGAGCCAGTTGTCGAGCTTCAGGTAAGGGATCTGGCTCAGAGGGAGGGGTTAAAAGTGGAGATATACGGAAGGCATAACTCATTGATAGAGCCATATGGAGAACTGACACATGAGAACGTCAGAAGTGCGATAGCAAAATTCTTTGGAGTGAAAATGAAGGAAAATGAGCTTAAGAAAAGGGAGCCTTGAAAAAGAGGACGTCATGGAGATAATAGCATCTAAAGGTGGATTTTGCTACTGCAGCAGTTTAGAGGAGGCGTTCAACTGCCTCATTCATTGGGGTGTCTATTCAGGCCTTATAGACTACAATAGAGAGGAGAATCTGATAAAATTGGGAGAGATCATGCTAGATAGAGCTTGTTTTAGAGCTCGGAAGTAAGCAATTTCAATTTTTGTGATACTTAGCTGTGCTGTATGAAGACTTATAAAGTCCTGTTGCCAAAAACCAAGATGTCAAAGGAAATCAAGATAAGGATTCCCTCCTGGCTTTCCGAGGAGGAGTTTAAAAAAGCTGTGAATGAGCTTGTTTCGGAGCTATCCGGTGTAGTGAGCATAGAGGAGCTTAGAAGGGAGCTTGGCATCAGACCTGAGGATTTAACAGAGGATTTAGAGGTATATGACGTGAAGGAGCTCAGGGAGAAGGAGAAGAGGAGGATTAAATGACAATTCTCGATACTAGCGTTGCTATTGACAGGATCAGGTCAAGGAAACCCATTGATGAGGATATAACGGCTGTTACATTCATCGAATATCCGAGGATTGTCTACTACAACCATTTTTATGGAAAGGTGATATTTCCAGTAAGGATTGATTTCAAGATGGCCCACACTTTGCAGCTGGTGCTACTTAAGATGGGTGCTCCACAAGCTTTCGCTGATTTGTTAGTGGCATCAATAGCCATCAACAGAAAAGAAAAGCTGATTACATACGATAATGACTTTCTACTCATAAAAAGAGCAGCAAAAGAAATTGGCCATATCCTTAACCTTGAGATTCCTGAGTAGAATCCTCGTCCTAAAAGCCTACTCAGGATCCCCTGTTTTTCTCTTATTCTTTGGATAACTATTATTAACACCCATAAGATACAATATTGAATCATTTATAATTGAGCCTGTTAATTAATAAGAATTACTTAGATGGACTTGCAGGCAGGATTAAATCTCACTTGAGGAGAGTCTGATGAGGTATCTCAGAAACCCCTCATTGCCCGCTCGGTATGGGCTCCCCCGTCGCAGCTTCACGCAATCTTTTATTATTTTCCGGTAATTCAGTGCGGTGCCGATACTTGGAGGGAATGGGGCTCCCGAAGGGTGCTATTATTGAGAATGGCATCCTAAGCCCCTCAATACTGGGCATAATTGCTCTGCTCATCCTAATATCGATCCTCTACTATAGGAAGAGAATCAATGACGAGCTGGAGGATGCAGTTCGGCATAAAGACGTAGGTAGAGTCTTCAAGTTGCTATCGGGCTCGAGGCTGAGTATCCTACTCATGGACAGGGGATTAATATCGGCAGGCATAGATCTACTATTCTTCAGGGGGGAGTTCAACAAATTCCTCGCTATCATAGGGCGTTTGAGGATAGCTGACGAAAGGGTATACTTCCTCCGTGAGAGCGATATCCTGGGGCTGGATATAGAGACCGAGATAGAGTACGATAAGAAGCCGAGGGAAATAGGTCTAATAGCATTGAGGAGCAGCGATTGGAAGGAGCTGGCTAGACTCAACATAAAGCCTGAGGAAATCTCCGAGACTTACGGTTCTATCCCTCAGGCTTTCCTCTCGAAATTGATCAGGAGGTTCAGGGTCTTGGTGGGCCACAACATCTACTCCTTCGATATCGAAGTCCTGAGATCCTGGGGAGTCCACTTCGGGGATGTGAGGTTCATAGATACCTACGCATTAGCACTGATCTCGGTACCCGAGGCCCTCAGCCACTCACTCGAGGGCCTCTCCTTCCTGTTCAGAGTGGATTACACGCCTCACAGAGCGGATGAAGATGCTCACGCATCCCTCACGATACTCCCGAAGCTCATCCATGTAGCGAAGAGGAAGGGCATACTCCCGGAGATAAAAGCTGTGCCTTTTGAACCACTCTCCGGTCTGAGGGAAGTGAGAATACCGGAAGTTGCGACGGATTTTCGCCAGCTCAGGGTGAGGGGATCTAAGAGAGGGGAGGTAGTGGTCACGATAGATGCTTCGAGCTTCTCCGATGCCTGGTATCCGAAGAGCTTGGATCCATCCTCCGATTTAGGGGACCTCACTCCCCTCCAGAGGCTCGCCTTAACTATCGCGAAGTCATTCGCCGCAGCCGGAGGGGATCCTGAGAGGCTCAGAGCACTTGAGATGCCTTATGAGGATCTGAAGAGGGCCCTGGCATCTGTAGTGGAGAGGATAACGAGGGACAATCAACTGAGGGACCCATCCGAGGGATTCGTGGTCGAGTACAGGTACCTGAAGGACCTCCTAGGGAGGATGAGGGGGAGGGTGGAGTCCAAGATAGTCCTCAGAGGGGCTTACCTCCTGAGGGCCTATTATCAGGATTACTCGAGCCTGCTGAAGCAGTTATCTGCTACCTTCAGCAAGGTGGAGCTGGAGACACCCTTCGATCTCGCTGTCGATGTGGAATACAGGAGGCCCGAGGTGAAGAGGACTCTCTATCTGGTAAAGGATGGGATCGATAAGAGCTCCCGTCACTCCAACCTCTTCGGAGGGTTGCTTGCTGCGGTCATTCAGAGGGGGAGGAGCCTCGTGCTCGTGTCCAACTCCGCTGAAGAGATCGTCTCTAGGGAAGTATCTTACCGCATGAGGGCTAGGGCGGAGGTGCATCGCTCGGGGGATCTCATCAGGACCCTCGAGAGGGTGAACAAATTCGCTTCCATGGGCTACAATATAGTGCTCTATTCGACCAGGACCCTCGTCAGATCGGGAGAGGAGGTGATGCTGAAGTCCCTGGTGGAGGTCCTGCGTCTATCTGGAGGGACTTGCATCATAGTGAACGCGGATAGGGAGTTGATCAGGCGGCTCAACTTGAGCGATTTCGTGGAGGAAGTGGAGGTCAGGCCTCTAGCACCACCCATTAGTATGTCCTACGCGACCTTCCCCTCCCTGAAGGAAGCCATAAAAGAGCTAGAGGAGATTGTTAGGGATGTCTGGGGCTTCTCATTAAGGCCATATCAGAGGAGGCTGGTGGCCCGGTTGCTGATGCCCTATACATATCAGGGACTCCTGCTAGACAGACCTTTCTCGATAGCTATACTGCCCACGGGCTCCGGGAAATCCCTCATATTCCAATCGGTCGCCCTCTTCCTGAGGAGGAAAATTGGAGGGACTACCGTCGTTATCTCCCCATTGCTGGCCCTTATAGAGGATCACCTCAACAGCCTGCTGTCCAGAGGGGTGAGGGCCTGCGCTATCACGAGTATGGCGCGCGACAGGCTGGATGAGTACATAAGGGGGCTGGCTAGAGGGGGATACGATATAGTTTACATCACCCCCGAGCAGCTGGAGAAGGAGGAAGTCAGGAGGAGCCTCGAGAGGGCCGACATAAATTACCTGGTGATAGACGAGATCCACACGCTTTACAAATGGGGCAGGACTTTCAGGCCGAGCTACGAGTATCTAGCTCAGTACATCAAGAGGAGCAGGGAATATGGCCTCTGGTTGCCTCTAGCTGGATTCACCGCGACTCTGCCGGGAAAGGGATTGGAGGAGGTGATCAAGGTCCTGACAGGGGATGAGAAGTTCAATATGGAGGAAATAGATTTCAACACAGACTTCGATCCATCAAAGCCAGATACAGAGCAGGTAAAGGTTTTCAAGGGGCCTGCGATAAGGGATAATATAATAATAGATGTTGTGGAGGCACCCAGCGGTCAAGAAAGATTATATAAGCTGCTTAATGTGGTAAGTGAGCTATCCAGGTGGGCCGATAGTTTCTCAGGAAGCTCTCCCTGGCTCGGCATAATATACACTGGATTCGTGAGGTCCACTAAGGAGCATGAGAACGCCCCATATATAGCTGATTTCCTCTCCGAGAATCTCGGGAGAAACGTCATCTATTTTCACGGTCAGATGAGCGATTCGGAGAAGAAAGATGTCCTTAACAGGATTTACAGAGTCAGCAGAGGGGAAGCTAAGGAGCCAAGGATAGTGGTGGCCACTAAGGCCTTCGGTCTGGGGGTGGATATCCCCAACGTGAGGTGGGTCGTCCACTACATGATGCCAGAGAGCATAGAAGATTACTATCAGGAGATAGGGAGGGGAGGCAGGGACGGTAAAATCTGCAGAGCTGTCATGCTCTACTCCCCGGGATACGATTATGAGCGCAGGCTGGCACTAATAAAGAGGACGTTGCTGGATCCAATGCTCGTAACTAAAATTTATTCTGCTATATCGCGTGCGGATGAGGGGGCATCTGTTCCGATGATTCTCCTAGCTCCTCTCCTCCTGTGGAAGTACGATGGGAGCGATTTAATGGATTCTCTGAGGTCTCAGGGCCGCCTGCCCGAATTCCTCGAGAACGCTATTGAGAGGGCTTTGAACACGCTATCCAATCTAAATATTCTCAATTACGATATAGTACGCGAGAAATTCGTGCTGGTTGACAGGAGATCGTTCAAAGGACCCCTATATCCCATAAATGGTAAGGGCCTGACGGGCGACACTCAGGCCGTCGGCCGGGGCGATCTGTATCTAAGCGAGAGTGGAGATATAATAGTGGATGAACGCCGGAAGCAGAACTGGATCCCTGTGACGAACGTCCCCACGCAGGCAATAAAGGTGAACTCGATAAAGAGGGTTCCAATTGAGGAAGTAGCTGCTTTCATCTCCGATGACCAATTCCACACTCTCTTCTCCCTCTACCTAATGAACGAGTTCTCCTCACTCCTGCTGAAAGCATCTAGGGAGGAGAGGGACTCTATCGCGAAGAGAAGGATAGAGGAGTACCTCTCAAGTTCAATAGAGGAGCTTTACAGGGACATGGTCCGGGGGTTGAGGGAGCAGGTAATCGAGGATCACAGGGAATTCTTGAAGTACTACAACCCCCTAATGAGGAACGGTTATATACACTATAGGGCCGCATATATAAATAAGGAATATCTTTGCGAGCTCCTATCCTTTGTAGCATTACTCTATATGGTGGAAAACGGGGTCCCAGGGATGAAGCTGGCTTTCTTAGTGCCCCACGGTTACAGGAAGATGATCCTGAGCAAGTTGGAAGAGAAGATGAAGAATTACGGTCTCCCCCTGATGGAGCCAGTTGTCTTGAATATAAAGAGGGAGGAAGTTGGGCATCTAGATGGGGAAGCGATGAGGGAAAAGTTGGCCGGAGCAGAGGCAATATTCTTTCTCGCCACTCATCCAACACTTCATAGAGTCACTAAAACGCTGAGGGGGAAGGTATTCAGAATCTATGTCATGAAGAGGTGATTAAACGCATTACGATCCCCTTCTCGTTGAGGATTCTCTGAAATGCCTCAAACTGATAAAGGAATTTCAATAAATCTGCCACCTTCAGGAGCTCATATCCTCACCAGAGGCTATATATTTGTCAGTGACCGCTCCATTATGATGCCCATGAGCCGAAGTTCGGGTGAGCTCTTCAACGCAGCTCTGGTGAGGCCCCCCTCACGCGAGTTCCCCAGGTGCGTCTCAACCCACCCGCTCAAGGATACTGTAGACTTGAGCTTGGCCCTCAAGCAGCATGAAGACTACGTTAGCGCTCTGCGGGAAGAGGGGATAGATGTGAAGAAGCTGCCGAGCCTCGATGGATTTCCAGACTCTGTCTTCATACAGGACACAGCTTTAGCTAGGGCTTCAAACAGAAAAGCGTTAATCTCGAGGTTCGGGGAGCCAAGCAGGAGGGGTGAGGAAGCTAGCGTCAGGGAGTTCCTGGGAGAGCTCGGCTTCACTGCTGTCAATGTGGAGGCGCCGGCGACACTGGAGGGAGGGGATATCATGATCACGGACCTCGGCTTAGCTTTCGTCGGGCTCACGACCAGGACGAATGAGGGGGGAGCTGAGGCCCTCAGGTCTTTCTTAGGGCAGGAAGTTGTATCGGTACCCACTGAGAGAGTATTCCATCTCCTCTCTGCAGTGAACTACGTAGGAAATAGGAAGGTCGTGATCGTGCCTGAGCTAGTGGATTCAAAGTACTTCAGCGGCTTCAGGCAGATAAACGTGCCTCTAGAGGAAGCATATGCTGCGAACGTCCTCTACCTTGGAGAGAACAGGATACTCATGCCCCAGGGGTATCCAAGGACAGCTGAGAGGCTGAGGAGGGAGGGCTATAGAATAGTGGAGGTGGATGTTTCGGAGTTCAGGAAGTGCGACGGGGGTGTGACGTGCCTGAGCCTACCGCTCTTCCTGATATAAATCGTAATGGCCTATAGACGCGATCGAATTAGGAGCTACCCCCCGCTTATAACGATTCAAATTTTTAAGCAAGGAGGTGAATTTCTTAATAAATTCGACAGTTTAGGGTTAAAATGATCAATCGCATACCCTTCTCAATGAAGTCTCGATTGCAATACTTTAAATTTCTTAATAAATCATATAAATATGGATATATTATTTAACTTCTCCAAAAATTCCATTCTCTTAACATTTCTTTGCATCTTATATGAAACTTTCATTAATCAGTACTCAAAAATCTATATTTATTGATGACTTCACTTCCAGAAGTTATTTTGATGGAAATTAATATAAGACCAAAAATTTATATAAGTATGCCTCTCAAAATTAAGGTGGTATACTGAGGAAGTTCCTCTCCCTCCTGATGTTAGGACTCCTCATCGCTGGTATTTTCGGAAATTTTCAGCAGGTGCACGCGCGTATCCTATGGAGCGGTGAAACAATTTATATAAGGTCCAATGGGGACATTGATTGGCGTCCATCGGGTGCATCTCCTCCTCCTATATCGACTCCTGACAGAGTTCATTACGATATAACTGGTGATATCACAACCACTGGATACGGGATTGTGGTGGAAAGAGACAACATAATCATCAATGGAAATGGCCACACGATTAAAGGGCCTGAAAATGTCGTAGGAATATATCTAGAGGGTAGAAATAATGTGACTGTGATGAGGACCACCATCAGAGAATACCATAGTGGCATCGGCCTCATAAGTTCCAGTGAAATTTCGATCCTGGGGAACCACTTAATAGAAAATAACTATGGAATTTTTATGGAAGTATCTTCTAACAACGTCATCTCTAATATAAGAATAGGTGTTATTACTACGGCAGAGAGCATCATAGAAAGCAGCCATGAGGAAGCAATCTACATCCATTCCTCCAGCGGAAATACGATCAAAGGAAGCATCATAGAAAGCAACTATAGGGGCATCCTCCTCTCCGGCTCCGACGGCAACATTATCAAATATAACACCTTAAGAAATAATGGTGAGAGAGGCATAATCGTCGGCGGTTCCGGAAATACCATCCAGGGAAATACGATAACAGCGAACGGTGCTGGCATTGATGTCCGCTCTCCTGGTAACACTTTCCTAGGAAACACAATAGAATCAAACAGGGACTATGGCATAAGGCTTTCCTCCTCCAATAGTAACACGATAGCCGGGAACACGATAAGGGGGAACGGATATGGTATCTACCTCACGGGCTCCAACGGAAATAATATTCACGAGAACAACATAACAAACAACGGTAATGGGGTCTACCTCTCCAGCTCCTCCGGAAACAGATTCTGGCTCAACAACTTCACCAACAACAACGTGCAAGTGTCCGCTACGATGGAGCAAAATTACTGGAACGCTAGCTATCCAACGGGAGGGAACTACTGGAGCGATTGCAGGGGAACTGATGCGAAGAAAGGTCCAAACCAGGATCAGAGTGGATCCGATGGTATCGTGGATACTCCATACAGTATCAATCCTAATAACATTGACTACCTGCCCCGCGGGCTCTACTTCCGCACTCCCATAACAGTTCCTCCCATGACCCCTCTGTTGCGGATCAAGGTGAGCATCTCAAGCCTCGGTGCCCCGGCTACAGCTCCACCTGGAATTAGGGTATCGGTCCCGATGACGATCCACTACGAGACCTTAGCACCCACGCACGTCCTCGCGAGGATAACCTCAGGCGCTACCGAGGTCTGGAGCTACGACTTCGGATCTAAGGATGGGACCGGTGATCTATCATATACAGCGACATTTAACGCTCCATCCTCCCCCGGCAGCTACACATATGAGATAAGGGCCTGCTATCAATCCGCGGGTAGGTGGGACATAATGGATAGGAAGACATTCCAGCTGCAGGTAATCTCACCTCCAACCTCCCAGGCCACCCAGACCCCAACTTCAACTACTCAAGTCCCGCCTCAAACATCCTCGACTACTCAAACCCAGCCCCCAACCTCAACTCAAACTCAATCTCCAGCTCCCTCACCTTCCCCGTCTCAGCTCCCGCTTTCACTCGACCTCACTGGGCTGCTCCTCATAGCAGTAGTGGTGATGGCCCTCATAATAGCGATCCTCCTGCTACGCATTAGGGCCAAGCCTCCGGCGTGAGCGGGCAGCTACCCTTTTCGTTATTTTTAATTGACGCCGAATTGAGTAATCTCTTAACTTTCACATCTCAATGAACTTCCGGGATCAGCCGGGCTCTCGTTTTGAATTCTTCCAGTATACGGACTGTAAAAATAGTGAATGAGGAGCCTGAAATTCACAATTTAACTATGTGAGGTTTTAGCACTGAATGATACTTACTATGGAGAGAAGCGAGGAGAAAGGTATTCACAGAAAAACGTATTCAATCCAAAGCATCTATTCTAATGAGTGCCCTTCCAGCTCCTCTAATGTCAGGCCCCTCTTCTCTCCCTCTTACCGAGCTCATCTCTGAAACACCAAATGCCTTCAAAGGGATCGATAATTACGACACGCAATCTGCTGAGTAGAGCATCATTCAATAGTATAAACTCCCTTTGGTAATGTAAGCATAGCCCCTTCACAGGCCCCTAAACACTGTCCTCAGCGAAGGTCTCAGTAGACATGTATTCCACGAGATCCTGAGCTGAGACATCTAAGTGATAATTAAGTGATTCTAGAGTTCTCCGAGCTTTCTCAATTTTACTCTCAATTTCCTCAAGCATAATCTCACCTCCAAAGTAACCAGCAGTGAGCTGTTCATCCACTGTTCGATTTAAAAATTAAATAAAATACTACCCTCAGTACTGTGCGATATCTAACACAATCTTAGGCGATTTTAAGCTTAAAATCTCTTGAGCATATTCTCCACGTAGAGCGTTGGAAAAGTTTTTATGTATGTCCGTATATACGTACATACGGGTATTTGGATGGCCAAGAAGAAGCTCACCCTGAGCGTTGAGGGTGACTTGCTGGATGAGGTTAAGGGAATTGCTGCCATCAGGGGCAGAAGCTTGAGCAGCATCATTGAGGAATATCTAGAATATCTGGTTTTCGAGAGATGGGCTGAAGCTCTTGGCAAGGAGCTGGGCCTTGGCGATCTCGAGCCCACAACAGAATCAGAGATCCCAGGAAGCAGGCCCAAAGGGCTGGATGCAGCTGCTGCTGTCAGGGAATCGAGGGAGAGGAGGGTGGAGAATATTGCAGGGAGCTAAAACCGAGAAGGTGCACTACTTGGACACAAGTGCCCTGGTGAAAAGATATGTGGAGGAGCCGGGCAGCAAAATCATTGATGAGATTTACAGGGATGCGTACAAGGGTGTTGGAAAGCTGGCTTTCTCCTGCTGGAACATTGCTGAGGCTGCAGTAGTTTTGGACAAGTACGAGAGGAAGCTGGGGCTTGATGCCAGAAAGCTGCTGAGGAACCTGCTTAGAGAATCCTCAACTCTCTCTAGGCTGCGCAGGCTTTTGGTTGTCAGCGTGAGCCCCTTAATCCTGCGGGCTTCCTTAAAGCTGGTGCTGAAACATCACATATATGCTGCAGATGCCCTTCAGCTGGTATCAGCCAAAAGCATTGATAACTGCACGTTCGTCACTGGAGACAAGGAGCTGGCAAGAGTGGCTAAAGCTGAGGGATTAAACACAGTGTACACAGGCTGAGTGAAAATTGAGAGGCATCAGCAATGTGAGATGCAGGAAAAGGACAGAGTCGAGGTTCTATTCATGCTTAAATGGGCTAAGTGTTGAATTGCCATCAGCAGACAGTTGCGGGACATAAACCTCTCTCAAGCACAAAGATAATATATGGGAGTAGCTTTACCTGTGGGATTCCTGAGGGTAAAAGTTGGGCTCTTCAACGCAGCGCAGCCGGATAAAGTAGTTGAAGTGGAGGCTTATACAGCGTGGTTAGATGCGATATATTGGAACAACTCGGCGTAAACTCATCGAGAGGAGGGGATTTAGAGCCTTCGGGAGATCCGTGGAGAGGGAAATCGGCGAGGTGGGGGTCGTGTTGATGGGCAGGAGACGTGTAGTTCCCGTGATATTTGGCGAGAAGGGCGATTCTGCCATACTCGGGGTCACAGCCTTGGAGATCTTTGGACTTGAAGTTGACTTAGTGCGTGGAGTCCTCAAAGAGGCTGAGCTGCTGCTTCTCTAAACTTTGGCTTAAATCTTACTTTGTATTTTTTTGTGTATAGTTGAGAGCAGTTCATGGCTTCCGCTGTGGTTTACAGATAGAGATGGAAGCATCACTGGAATAAAGGGCAGGATTATAGACACAAACATTTTGGTAAAGGGTGATAGGCTCTTCTTAATTGAAGTAAAGTCGAGAGCTGAGCTTGATCATGTTGATGTCCTTTATGGAAAGACGAGAGCTGTTGAGAAATATCTTAACAGAAATGTGGACAAGGTTTTTTGGTTGCCGTAAACGTTGATTGAGAGGCCTATGACAGGGCTGGACTGGGTATAGAGGTCATATGCGACAACATAATAAAAGCTTTTTATGAAAGGAAGTCCCTTTAAAACTGGGTTGATATCATAGAAGAGCTTGCCAGAGAAGTCTACAATCGGCTGAAGGAAGGAGATATCGATAGAGCCTTATCGCTGATCTCCGAATCCTTCATGAAAGAGAAGAACGCGCTGAACCTAACACCGACCCCTCTGCTCCTTTCCACAGGCAAGGAGCTGGGAAAAATGTTGATTAAAGATGAATGGGGCTTCAGCAGGCTGATGGATCTGTGGAAAAAGGGCGGAAGGGATGAGAAATTGATCGTTATCTTTGCCCTAAGGGAGCTGCTCAAAAAGGATTATGAAAGCTCGAAATCTTTTGTCATAAACGTAGTTGATGATATTCCGGACTGGGAGGTATGCGATCAGCTGGCAGTTAGAGTGGTGGCAAGCCTGGCTGTTAAGAACAGGGATGATATGTTCTTCCTGATGCATAATTGGGTAAAATCTGAGAACAAATGGGCTAGGAGGCTGGCAGCGGCAACTCTCACAGCTTACATAAGGAAGAGGAAGGAGGATTCAGGGATTTGCCTTCAGCTTCTGGATGAGATGATGGGGGAGGAGGATAAGGACGTGAAAAAGGCGATTGGATGGGCTCTGAGGGAGATCACCAAAAAGGATCCGGAAGCGGTTTTCAAGATCACCAAAAAGGATCCGGAAGCGGTTTTCAAATTCCTGCAGAAATGGGCTAAACAGGATAAAAATGCAAGATCGATAATAAGGGATGGAATGAAGAAGCTGCCGAAGGAGAGGCAGGATGAGATAAAGTCCCTCTGGTGAGCGAAATGGTCAATGAGATTCAGGTAAAATCTGTCTTAAATAAGCACAAGAGGAGGGATGATTGGTTTCTGGATGATTATTCAGTAAATCCGTATGAGGGATGCGCCTTTAACTGCATCTACTGTTACATAAGGGGGAGCAAGTACGGGGAGAACATGGAAAGAACTCTATCAGCTAAGGTAAATCTGCCGGAGGTACTGAGAAGGCAGCTCTCTGAGGGCTAGAAAAAGAGAATACGGAATAATATGCATTGCAACCTCGACAGAACCTTACATGCCCATAGAGGAGAAGCTGGGGCTGACGAGGAAAGCCCTTGAGATAATCCTCGGGTACAGGTTTCCGGTTCATATAGTTACGAAATCTAAGCTTGTGCTGAGGGATCTTGATATACTGAAGAAGATAGACGAAACAGCTATCCTGCCCGATGACCTAAAGAAGCTGAATCGTGGAGCAATGATAACATTCTCAATATCCACTCTCGATGAGAAGCTTGCAAGAGCTCTTGAGCCGGGGGCACCCGCACCGATGGAAAGGTTGGAGACCATGATGAGATGCAAGGAAGAGGGGTTCCTCACGGGAGTTTGTTATGCACCCACTTTGCCATTCATCTCCGACACGGAGGAAGAGATAGATAGAATGATAAAAGCTGCGAAGGATTATGGGGCAGATTATGCCTTCGTCGGCACCCTGACTTTATTTGGAGATGGGCCAGCTGATTGCAAGACGCTTTACTATAGATTTCTGGAGAGACATTTTCCCAATCTCATACCCAAATACAGGAGCCTGTTTAGAGCTTCCTTCAAACCTCCGAAGGAGTATGAAGATAAACTTGAGGAGAGGGCAACAAAAATTCGTGATAAGTATAATGTAAAACACAGAATTATATCATAAAATGGATTGAGAGTAAACATTAAAACTTTTTTGGAGAAATTTTAGCTCCTCTCTTCTCCAGTCCCCTCAGCCGTGAGTTCAGCCTGTTTCCTCAGCTCTTTAAATGGCTTATTTAGACTTAGAGTTCCCTCAAGCACTTCGAATGGATCTGAGGGCAGTGGAATTACCTTAAGATGATCACCTGCATTTAATATGAGGACCTTTCTCCCTATGCCTAGGGATTCCCTCATCTTCTTCGGCAGAATTAGCCTGCCCTTCCTGTCCAGCTCCACGATGCTCATTTTCTCACTCCCATTTTTAATCATTAAGTGGGATTTAAACTCTGTTATGCATCTTCATAATTGTACTCTCTGTAATCCTCCGGGGAAGCACCCTGATGGGGCGTTGTGATAAGCTCTACAATATTCCTTCTTCCTCCCCTGAGTTTAGATATGTACTCAAGAATTGCCTCTATAACGAGATCTCTCACAGCTTTTCTCTCCTCTGCAGCTCTCCTCTTTAACTCGAGATCCTCAGGGAGAACAAAACTCGTCTTTATGTTACCCACAATGAGTAAGTAAAGCAAACCGTATATAAGGCTTCCCTATACACAAAACTACGGGGCCTACGCATGACGGCATCGGGTTGAGGAAGATTCCCTACTTTGAAGTCATTGCAGCGATCTTGCTGGCCATTGAACTAATCAGGGGGTTAAATTGAGCAGGCTTCAGAATTTCCTATGAAAAGGTTGGTAAGCTGTGGAATAAAGTTTGAGATAATAAGGCCGAGCGGTCCAGTGAGAACTGTGAAGGTGACATCAGCTCTAACGGCCTTCCGGATTCATCGATAATAAAGCATCTTTGTGCCTGAGAAAGGGGAGCTGCTATAGTTCCGGGAGATAATAAAGTAGATCTGGGAAGCTGTGACGCTCAAGAAGATTGTGTCAAAAATGTATGCTTAGATCTCAATGCGATCTGAAATTGGATCAGGTCGCTTATACCAAACGGTCTTAAGATTAAGTATTTTGAAGTGAGGATCGTCCGTTATTATCGCTGCTTTATGTTGTTTAGCGACTGCTCCTATTATCACATCTGCTATTGGGATGTCCTTATGCCTAAGCGCCAATTCTCCGGCAGGAAAAGCGGTCTCCTCGTCAACTGAAAGTACTCCTGCTCCTCTAGCTGTCCATAGCTTGAGCTTTATTCTGGCTTGTTCTGCTCCCAGCCTTGTTCCAGCTACTCTCATAAACTCTGTAATGACTATAGAGGGGATTATCAGCTTCTCCTTTGATATCCTTGAGAGGAAATTTGCTATGCTTCTTCTCCCCTCATCAGAAGGGGGAAAAGTATGAGCTATCAAGAATCTTGTGTCCAATATCAACGCCATGCCTTTCTTTCCTTCTCCAACAGCTTGATAAGCCTCTTATATTCCTCCTCACCAACTGGATCTCCTGGTTCCGGAATTCCCGATTTCATAAGCGCTATCTTATCTCCTTCCAAAGAAGCACAGATGGTATCCCCCTCTCTTATGTTTAGGGCATCTCTATATTTTTTTAGGGATCGTTACTTGGCCCTTCCTGGTCACTCTTAGGATTTCCCCTGGCATAAGTAGTAATCCAGTACTACCTAATAAGTCTCTCTAATAGCAGAGGCCCAGCTCACTAAATATTTTGTATTCTTAGGAAAAGCGATCATAATCATGATCCTGTACCATTGTAAGCAAAAGAAAGCGAGGGCCTATGATCCAGACAGCGAGATACACTCACTCCCATTCATTACTGGGCTATCTCGATCTCACCTTTAGAAAGCTCCTGTTTATTTCGTAATGAGATTACGTGTAGGATCTTGCTGAGGATAAGATGAGGGAGATCGTGCCTCATGTAGGCTGTCACTATCTTCCTCTCGGCATTCCTAAGAATCTCACTTAAAGTAGACTTACTGATATTCAGTTCATCTGAGAGCTGATCCAAGGATATCTCATGGGGTTGGCCGTAATATCCTCTAAAATAAGCATAATATAAGACTTCCTGCTCTCTCGGTGTTAGCATGTATTCCATGATATCATCAGCTCTCCCAGAAATCAGCACCTCGAATAGATCATTCGGAATCTCTCTCTTACGATATATGAACTCGAAGAGCAAACCGAAAGGTGTCACGAGGATGGACTTTGGGACGACTCCGCTAGTACCGCATACCACGGGACAATTGACGCAAGCATTATGGGATAAATACAGGAGGACATTACCCCTGCTTCTGCAAAAAATCTCATTAACCATCCCATATTTCTGTAAAATTTTCATAAGATTATTTAAGAACTCCTTCTGCTTGAAGCTAATTCTAAGACAACACTCAACAGTTCTATCTGCACCTATTCTAACTCCTATGAACCTGCCGACGATCTCATCTCCGTTGAAAGAGCTCTTCGTGGATCTGATGGACTCCCTGAAAATATCGACTAGCGAGCATCTACCCCTATAGAGGGCATATGCTATATTGAACTGTCTGGGCATCCCCTAATGAGGGAAGGAGAAAATAAAAAGGTAGTCTGGGAGAAGCTAGTTACCGCGTACGCGCCTTTCTCATCAAATAGATCAAGATGATTCCTATTATGAAAAGTGTCACTATATTGAAGCCCTTTAACGGATGTCCCGCATAGTACATTGCTCCAATTCCTCCGGGAGCTCCTGGCGGTAAGCCAGTCCACCAAGCTAGGTACCTTCCTACCATGTTAAACATCGGGGCCATCGGTATCGTCACTAGGAGCATGTAGAGCAATCCCGGTCTCTTAATCCTCTCCAGTATCGCTGGACCTACTAAAGCCAGTGTTATGAGCCAGAGAGCCGCTACGTGACTCCAAGAATTGGGACTCAGATGAGCGTTCTCTAGACCTCTGGGTTGACCTGGAACAGGAGCAGTTCCTAGGAAGGTAGCGGGATAGGGGCCGGGGTACGGGGAGCCCTGTGGTTGTTTGAAAGTAACTGTGATATCCGGGTTAGTGTCCCAGACTAGAGAGATATAAGCCCCCTGAGCTGTAAGTATCAATAACATCGCAAAGACGAAGGCGAGCGATACTCTTATGGCCTGTATATACGGGAGCTCTCCAGCGGGTGATTTGGGCAGTAATCCTATCGCTGTTAGAAACGCTAATACCGGAAGTATGTAGTATACGCCTGCCGGTATGAGCCAGACCGCAACGTGGATTCCCGCTAAGTTAAACGCTAATAGACCCAAGAACACCAGGGGCAAGGCTACCTCCATGATCCTAATGGCCACTTTGAACACATTCTCAGCGACATTCAGAACTCTCATCGCTAGCAGAGCTATTATAGAGCTGAGGCTTATTATAACAGTGTGGTCATGTAATTGAACTAAAGCTGCCGGTTTGATCGGCAAGTGCTGAGCTTTAAAGATCGCTGCTATTAAGAAGCCCGCTATGACACCAACTAATATTAAGAGTGTTGGCACCAAGAAAACACGCCTATCGACCTCGACTGGCGATATCATATCGTATTTTCCGGGTTTAGCTTCTTCACTCGTTATGAATGGGATCTTAAATCCAGAGGCCGTGAGCGCTACTCCCAGTAAAGCTATGAAGAGTGATATCTCGAAAACGGGCATGATGTACATAGCGGATTCCACATGGAGACCGTAAGTAACATATTGGCCCAAAAATAGCCATGCCCCAGGGCATATGAAAGCGGTGACGAGCACAAACTTTCTAAACCAGCTTGCTAAGGGCAGACCCGGAAGGAGAATAGCGGCTAGTAGTATGGGCACTGACCACCAAGCAGCGTGAGCGTGACCGACCTTTATCCACTCTGGTACTGCCTGCTTATAAGCAATGTAGCCCCAGACGCCGACCATCCCTGTGAAAGTTCCCGCAGCTATGGATATGAGGGAAGCCACGAACAAGGGGATATTGAGGCCCAGCTTTACAGAGCTCACGTGAGATCACCACAATAATAAGTCGATAAGTTTATCTAAAAGCTTATCCCGTACATGTCCGGGTTGGTATCTAGATTTTATTTTATGAATTTTATTTAATTTTTATCGAGGGCATGTATGAGGTAGGAGGGTCGGGCATCACAAGCCCCAGTTCCTGATGCTTACCTGGAAATTCTCACTAGTTCAGCTGTCCTCAGAATGTATACAGTGTGTCAAAATTCCCGCAATAAGAAGGTCCGAGTTATTTTAGTTGTTATAATAGCTCAGCGACCTCCCTTGGATCCTTCCTCTTTATACCAGGTATTCTCCCGTAGATCGAATCCGTCGATATTACAGTTCTATCCGGATCGGAGAGGAGAGCTGTAGCTGCATAATATGCATCGAATATTGAGCTCAGATTGTACTCTAGCATCAAAGTCATTGCTGTCAGAGAGATCTCAACAGTTGCTGGAATCCAATCCATGTTTATGCTTATGAGGGCAGCTACCTTGCTAAGCAGGGTTTCCATATCGATGCCGAGTTTAATGGACATATAATAAAGCTCATGAATGACCTCACAGCTCGCACAGAGCTTTATCCTCCCGCTATCTGCTGCTCTTAGTATCATCTGCGTAAGGTTTAGCTAGCCCCTCTCCTTCACATGAGCTAAAAATCAGCCTCCACGGGCAAAATTCCTCCTTAGCTTCATCTCAGCCTCCTCAATTGCATAAGACTCAGCCAGAGCTCTTAGCTCCTTTTTGTCCTTCTCAGTTTTTAGCCATGAGGAGCTGGCCTCAACAGGTTTCGGGGGTATTTTTATCAGTACAATCCTTCTTCCAGCCGGTATAACCAGAATCCTATCCCCGGGGGATACGACATCCTTCGGCAGCTTTATCCTCCTCCTATCATCCGCCTTAACCACATATGCTATCTTTTATCCCCTAATTGCTCTTTTTTCCCAAAATATAAATATATTCACAGTAAAGGAAAGGCTTCGCATGTAGGTTTATTTAAAAGAAGGGAGAACTTAAGTTAGTAAATTGCTGAATGAGAAGTCCTCTCATCCCCTATATAGTAAAAGCTTTTCATTAACTGGAGGCTTCCTTTTTGGCGGACATTATCAGGAGGATACTCCTTGCGCTCGCAATTCTGAGCATGCTTCTGCCGTTTATAGCAGAGCTCCGAGCCATCAACTGTTTCTGGAAGCTTCGAGATAACGGATCTGGTTATCCTCGCTTTAAGATCTCATTTAGGACACAGCTATCCTATAACGTTCCTCCTAACAGAGGGGGGGAGGATTTTGGACATAAATATTGCCAATAAGCTGGGAGATGTGGCTTATCTTCATCTCACTCGAGGGAAGCCCCTCGCCGACATAGTAAGACATGTGTGATAAAGCTCTTTACAAGGATGAGGAGCTTTACAGCAATAACTTTGATGTTAGGGGAGGAGCAGACCTTAAAATAAAGGACGTCTCTTTTAACGCCTCCTATTCCTCGCTTGATCTGGAAGAGCTCACTCTAGAGGTAAGGAATGAGGGAAATGCTCCCCTTATATCTGATTCCGGGGGATATGAAGTTATATCTTGATTCAAGGAGATCCTTCTCTCCTAATTAACTGTGATGTCGGTGCTTGGCATCAGACCTGAGGATAGAGGTATACGACGTGAAGGAGCTCAGGGAGGAGAGGAGGATTAAATGACAATTCTCGATACTAGTATTGCTATTGACAGGATAAGATCAAGAAAACCCATTGATGAGGATATAAAGGCTGTTACATTCATCGAATATCCAAGGAGTCTATCACAACCACTTTATGGGAAGTGATATTTCCAGTTAAGGTGAATGCCGGAAAAAGCCAGCTTGAGTCCTTCCTCAGGGGGCTTAATGAGGCTCTTCCGGGACTTCCCAGCGAGAAATTCTTGCATTTAATTTGAAAAATCCTCAAGATCAGGTCCGCGGCTTCACTAAGGAATCTTAAGAAGAGATCCATGCTATTTTAATCTCTTAAGGCATCTGATAGGTTTCGAGAAGCCTTTTCACTATATTATGAACGTAACCTGCTTGGCTCAATGCTTCTTCAGCATCCTCCTCGTAGTAGAGCTCATCCGGAGGTGTTCCACTCTCCTCATCTCCATACATAGAGGGCTCCCTCTCCCTTCTGAGCTTCCTGGATGCTATTGAGAGCTTCTTTATCTCCTTCTGAAACCACTCTGGGAACCTGCCCGATTCCCTTCTCAACACGGGTCCGACATCATGCCACTTGGGAGGCTCAACCCCTACGATCCTGAGGGCGGCCTTCAGTAATAGTTCTACAGCTTCTTGGCATTGCCTCACTACATAAGGGTAGTTCCCCTCCTCAAATGCCTCTCTAGCGTGCCTCAACCTCTCCTCGGCCTGCTTAACATATGACTTGGCCATCTCAACGTTGTTCAAATCTCTATAACCTCCCCGAACTTATAATCCCTCTTTAACCTCCAGTACCACTTCTTCCCCAGCCTAACTCTCTCAGCTCCCAGTTCTTCAAGCCTTTTCCTCAATTTCTCGAGTATTCCCGAGAAGAAGCCGTCCCTATCGAAGAGTATTACGGCATCCTCAACCATATCCAGATAGAGGGGCCTCATCCTCGAGGCCTCCTCAGGGGTCATGAGGATGGGGGAGAAGTCAATTCTATATCCCTTAGCCTCAATCTCCTCTATATCCAGGCTTTTTTCGAATTCGATGAAGAGATCTTGCCTTTTCAATCTCCTCTTCGGGAGATCTTTGGCTATTATCAGCAGGTCTATATCGCTATCCTCCCTCGCCTCACCCCTGGCCACGGAACCGTAGACAACGACAGATATCAGGTTTTCTCCCAGATTTTCCAGCAGGATAGAAGTAAGCTTCCTGAGCAAGCTCAAATATGGTTCCTTTATCCTCCGCTCTTGCTCAGCTTTCATGGGAATCCTGATAAATATCTAGAGGAGCTTAAAAGCTTAGCCTCATCTCTTTTAGCTTTAAGGAGGGGAGCAGTCCTCCAGCTCATACCTCGGTCTAGGTACATTTGCAATTTAAAAATGGGAAAAATTTAAATTTACGATAAGAATTGAGCTTTTAATGACCAAAAAGCAGAGAATTCACCTGGATGCCTCCGCATTGCTCAGCTGTATTCTCGCAAAATCCCATAATAAACTTCAAAGAAAGACTGATAAAGATGAAGTAAATTATGGAAATAAACTTCTTTATAAGCTGAAAAATGAGAAAGAGAAAAATTCGGAGATAGAAGTGGTGATATCCTCCGAAGCACTGGGAGAGATCTTATCTAAGTTACTGGAGAATAACAGGGATGATAAACAGGGTTTTGTTGAGTGCATGAGTGCTCTATGGGATATCTTCCAAGAACTGGGCCCTGACTACGCACCAGCGAGAAAGGAGGCGAATGAAATTGCAATAAAGATAGCTGAAAAAGATGATCGGATAAGTTTCTCGGATTGCCAGATAGCAGCATGCGCTCTTTCTGATAGCGACTCCGTTGCGCTTGTGACAACAGATAAAGATCTCATAGAATCTAAGGTGCTCACGGAAATCGATAAAGAGCTGAGGGAGAAAGAGAAGAGGAGAGGAAAGTTAAATATAACGGAATATTCAGATTAACCCAGCATTATCTAGATCCCTCACTATCTCCTCTATCCTTTCCTTTGATATCCACGGCTTCAGCTCACTAGTTCTCTCGATGGCCCAACTCAAATCGCTGGTATCCTCGTAGATCATCAATATTGTTGCTGCTACCTCAAGCCAAGCCCCATCCTTCCCCCTCACTAACTCGAGAAATCCCTTCCTATCGAAGCTATCCAGGATATCAGCTCCCCTCTCCGGTAGATTGTAGTAATCTTGGGCTAGATCGGGTGAATAGGGACCTCTGATGTACATGGAGAATTTATAACCTAGGTCGAGGCCGAACTTCCTAGCTAGGAACACATATTTCTGCAACTTTAATCTCGAATCGAAATCCTCAAGATCGAACCTAAATCCGGCCTCGCTGAGGAACTTCACGAAGGAGCTGAGTATTTCAGCTCTCCTCACTGGATTGAGAGTTGAGGATAGCATCTCGTATTAGATTGTCATCTTCATATAAAATTTAATGTCCTCCAAATGGGATTCATTACCGCTCAGGTATTCTTATTCTCAGCCCTTTAACCTGGAATCCTGATGAAATCGGGAGGTGTTTAAAAATAGTCTGTATGCGTGCTACGAGGGTCCCTCTCCACCTATTAGGGAGATGCGTGGGGCCTCAATTGCATCTGAGGAGTTCTCCTGAGAGGCCTTGGATAGCTTTTAACTCCCCATAATATTTTACCTCCTGGTAGCGTTTATCTGAAGCTCCTCATACAATAGAATTCACTGATATAGCACCTCCTCAGGGCTGTATCATTTATTTAATGTTTCATGAACATACTCAATTTCGTGGACATTACTTTCACATACTCTGATAGGAAATTTTTTAAATCACTCCTTCCATCTATCCTGATGGCTCTATCCGCCGAGGAGAAGAGGAGGTTCCTGAGATCGCTGGACGAGGACATAGAGTTCAGATATGCTGTAGCTGGCTACCTGGGAATTTCTGAGATATTGAAGAGGCTCGATTCGTTGGAGGAGAGTATGTTAA